>CAZAGT010000017.1:14142-29135 GCA_964484515.1 uncultured Desulfobacteraceae bacterium
AAGAACGCGGTCGTCTTTTGTCTTGACCATCACGTACGTCATGACGCCCAGTTTGCGCTTCAGGCTTCGGTTCATGTATTGTCGGACGTTGCGGGTTATTTCTTCCCTGATCGGGTAACGGCCCTCGATGACCGCCTCATAATCTCTGATCAGGACATTGTTGAGGTTGGAGCGCTCACTGCTGTCAAAATATGCCTCAAGGGCCTTTATGGTCAGTAGATAGCAAATGGGTGGCAGAAAGACGCAGGCGAAGAATATTGAAAAGGGGAAGCGACTCATCGGCGGCAGTATTCCTCTCAGCGGACTCGGAAAGGAGACCGAAGACCTGGCAAGCAGAGCGAAGATATGAATGCCCACAATCCGGTTTCAGGCGGAGTCAGGATCACCGGCCACATAAAATTATGATTCCGATAACTTAGGCCAGACAGCGGTCAATAATGTGGCATTCAGGTTTCGAATTCGGTCCTTTTTGTCCGCACCTCCAAATTCCCCTCGATCAACGAGGATCAGCCCGTATTAGGGCGGGCAGCCGACGATGCCTCGATGTCCCTTATGATGCGCCGCGCCTCTTGGGCGCCCTTGAAATCCTGATCCGCCTCGAGGGCTTTCTTCAGGTATATTTTGGCCTTATCAGCTTGCTTGTTCATATACTGCGCCATGCCCATATGGTAATTGATGATTGCATTATCAGGTTCGCGAGACAGGGCATCACTAAATTCGGCGATGGCGCTCAAGTAGCTTTCTTTGAGATAATAGATCCAGCCTAGGGTGTCCATCACGGAGGGATTATCCGGCATTTGTTCCTTGGCGATTTGGGCAAACCCGAGGGCCTCGTCTAGGTTCTTTCCACCTTCTGCCAAGTTCCATGCAAGATTATTGGCGGCTGGTGCGAAATCGTTTCTTATCTCTAAGGCCTTTCTGTATTGCATTTCCGCCTTTTCCGCATTACCCTGAAGATCATAAATCGTTCCCAAGGCCATATACCCCGCCGTATAATCCGGGTTTCTGCTCAAGATCGCCTCATACTGTGCAATGGCATCCTCAAGCTTTTGTTCCTGCATATAAATTTTGGCAAGGGCCTCGTAAGGCGCAAGGAGATTGGAATCGATCTCGACTGCTCTCTCGAATCGCCTCTGAGCCTCTCCGAAGGCTTGCTGTGCCAAAAAAACATTCCCTTCCAAGTATTCAATAATGGCCAACTTGTTACTATTTCCCTTTAACTCTTTTTTCTGGATGGCACAGAGTTGGAGAGCACGGTCAAATTTCTTCTCCTTTACGTAGATACCCACCATCAGGGCCAAGGCATCTGTCTGTTGAGGGTCTATATCAAGGGCTGTCTGAAAACACTTCAAAGCATCATCTTTTTGTTCCATCAAGTTATAGAGGAGCCCCAATCGAATGTAACCCGGAGCAAGCTTGGGGTTAAGTTCAATCACCTTCTTGAGTATAGCCTCGGCCCCCTTTACATCGCGTTCAAGGGTTTTGAGGTCCCCGGAAAGCATAAGCGCCCTCGTATTCGTGGGCGCCAGTTTAAGGGCCGCTTCAATCTGCTGGCGAGCCATGTCCTTGTTCCTCTCACGCAGATAGATCTCGCCCAGGAGTATCCTTGCGTCCAGTAGCCCAGGGTTTAGCTCCACCGCCTTTACGAGGTTTTGTTCCGCTAATTTGGGCTCCGCCTTCCCAATTTGGCAAAGGGCCTTTAGGTAATAAGCCGCAGCGTTTTGGGGACTCTCTCGGGTGACGAGATCAAAGCGTTCCTGGGCGTTGGCGAAATCTTCTCTCTTTAGATATAATCGCCCTTTGAGAAGATTCGCGGCCACGTTGCCTGCGTCCATTTCAAGGACCTTATCGATCGTCGCCTCCCCCTCCTCCGGGCGATCAAAATCGAGTTGCAGCTGTCCAATGAGGATCAGGATCTCTGGTTCGTCTTTCTTTATCGTGAGGGCCTTTTCAAAGGCCTCGAGCGCCTTCTCATAAGAATTCCGACGTGCGTAGAACCGCCCAAGTTCGACCAAAGGGCCAATGTCCTCCTTCAGCGCAGAACGCACTCCATCGAGATAGATCTCCTCCGCTTTTTTCCAGTTCTCAGTGCTTTCGTAGAATCTGGCAAGTACCCTGAGGTTTTGGTAATCGGAGCCGGAGACCTCGACCAGCTCCTTGAGTTCGTTCTCAGCCTTGTCCCAATGGCCTTGGCTCGCATAAAGGCGGGAGAGCTCCAGATATGGCGCTCGCTCACCAGCGTCCAAGGAGATGGCCTTGCGGTAGGCCTTTTCAGCCTCAGCTTGGTCGCCCTTCAGCAAATAGACACGCCCCAGCGAAAGGTGGGTCCTGAAACGATTCGGCTCCAAGGTGGCGGCCTTTTTTAGTGTTTCAAGCGCTCCGTCCGTGTCTTTCTCCTGGATCTGAATTCCCGAAAGCAACGATAAGGCTTCAATGTCCTGGGGATTCGCTTCTAGAAGAAGCTCTGCTTTTTCACGCGCTTCGGCCGTCCTCCTGCCCAGGAGTAAAAGCTGTCCCATCTTGAGTTGTGCCTTGAGATTCTTGGGATTGATGGAGGTCGCCTGAGAGAATGCCTGGAATGCTGGTCGGCCCTGTTTCAGTTTAAGGTAGGTCTCGCCAAGTTGGAAATAGGCTTGATCGTCCTTAGGATCAAGTTGAAGGACGTTCTTCAGTTCAATGACGGCCTTCTTGAGTTCGTTCTTTTCGATATATTGGTCGGCCCTCTTGAGGTGTCTGGCCTTCTTCTCTTCTTTGCTACTACAGCCTAACATCAAGACAAGCAGCACGCACGGGAGGAGAACAAGAGCAAACCGAACAGTAATCTTTCTTTGGAGTCTCATATCGCTAATTTCCTCTTTGATTATGATCCAATCTGTTGTCATCCGTTTAAAGAAACAAGAAAACAGACAAGAATGCTAAGCGATAGCCAATAGAGAGAAGAAATGGCTTGTTGGTAGTTGGAAAATAAGAGGACTAATAAGTCATAAGTAGTGGATTGTTTAAGCATTGTCAAATCGATTGTGGAACCCCCGATTGACAAAATGCACGAATCATGCCATTCTAAACCAGCCACTGTTACCCATCAAGGTGGCGCCCCTCCGCTGATGACCAGCCGTTTTCCAGTGCGGGGACCCGCCAAAATTCATGCAAGCGATCGGAAAGGGACGCAGGTTGGGATGAAGAGATCGGCACGTCGGTACAGATCAGCAAGTAGGGTCCTGCAGCGTTGTCCGATTGACGCGTCAAGCCCCTGTCGGATCGATTCCGGAGGGACCTGGGATATCAAGGTCTTTGCGCTTCCCTATGAGGACATTCGTCCCGTAACGATCAATATGGCCTTGAACTTGAGGACACGCGTCAGCCTGACGCCCTTCAGGGAAGGCTGGGTTGCGATATCGTCCGAGGGATTCGCCATCCAGGAGGAGTACCCGATTGACCGTCTCCCATTCGAGAAGACCTACGGGATCTTTTGGGCCGCCATGGCCCATTTCGGTCTCCATGGCCTCAAGGTCCACATCAAATCCGATTCACCCGTACGGTCCTCGCTGGGCGGCTCAAGCACAGCCCTTATTGCTTTACTCAAGGCGCTCTCCAAATTGGCTGCTACGCAAAATAAAAGGACGTTGTCACGTCCGGATATACTCCATCTCGGTTATCACCTCGAAGATGGCGTAAGCGGCGGCCATTGTGGAATCCAAGACCAGGCGGCAGCGGTTTATGGAGGCGTGAACCAATGGACATGGTGTTACGGGAACAGGCGCAAGCCCTTTCAAAGAGAACCGCTGTTGAACCGAAAGGGACAGAAATCGCTCTCGCGCCATCTGCTTGTGGCCTTCAGTGGCAGGACCCATGCGTCGGGACGCATCAATCGTTCCTGGGTTCAACGCTTCCTTTCGGGCGAGACGAGGTCGGGATGGTTGGAGGTCAACCGAATTGTTCACCGATTGGGAAACGCGATAAGGAGTGAGGATTGGTCACGGGCCGCCGGTCTCGTAAGAGAAGAGATGGCGGTTCGTCGGGAGATCACGCCGGAGGCCCTGATACCGATCACGCGCCGCCTTGTCGATCAAGCCGAAAAACACGGTTGCGGCGCTCGATTTGCGGGTGCCGGGGCGGGGGGCTCCCTGTGGGCCGTAGGGGCGACGGACAAGATCACCCGGCTCAAGGCCGACTGGGAGAAGACCCTGGCATCCGCCAGGGGCGCCGGGGTCTTGGATTGCGAAATCGATCCGCGCGGAGTTCGGTAGGATCGAGGCGTAATTAGCCCTAAGCCTTTCCTGTTTCAACCAGCGTATCCGTGAAGACTTTGTAGAACCGTTCGTTTTCCGAAATCGCCTTTTTCAATATGGGGTGTAACTTATCCAGGTCTTTGGTGCTCACAACGATGTTGGCACTCATTGCAAAGGCCATCATATTGTCCATAGTCTTGTAGTCGTCGCCTAGGAGTGCCAGAAAGATCTTACGGCGCATGGACATCGACAGATTGTTTAGGTAGTTCAGGATCGGACTGTGATCGATGGGTTGACCGTCAAAGCCGTCCGATAGGACAATCAGCTCGAAGTGGTGAAAACGGAGCTTGCCGATGGCATCGCGTGTGCTTGGCGCCGGGACGAATTTGTATCCCATGGGTTCCACCGCGCTCTTGATCTTTTCAGAGGACTCGCCATTGCTCGTCAGGACGAGGGCCAGCTTCGTTCCCTCCTCAAAGAAATGCAGTGCCTCGTCGTCGCTGTAATCGGCGTAGTCATATCCTCCTTTGGCCTGCTTCGTGGGAGGGGTCCGCTCTTCGGATACCGAACTGGCCGGTCCCGGAGTCGTAGGGCGATTCGGATTCAGCGTCATCTTGGTTTCACATTTGGGGCAAGTGATTCTGACCGGATAATCCTTCGGCACCTTCTCATCCGGGATGCTTAGCTTCGTTTGGCACTGCTCACATATAACGTCCATGGTGCTCCCTCAGAACCCTTCCTAAGCTCTTTGTTTCTTGTGGCCGTAAGTGTCATCGATCGCGAGACCTTCAATACTCGTCGTTTTTTCTCCCCTAGACGTCTTGACGGAATCGATGGCGCGCCCGACAACCGCCTTGCGGGACGCGTAGCTCATGGCGATTTCCTCTGTAACCAAACCTGCCTTGTACAGTTCCGAGATAGACTGGTCAAAGGTCATCATATCAAAAGCCACGCTTTGCTCGATGATTTCATAGAAGGTCTTCCCTTCTGACTCACCGTTAAGAATGGTGTCTTTTACCCTGAGATTGGTTCCCAGGAGTTCAAAGGCCGCCACCCGACCGCCATCAGCTCGAGGTAGGAGCCGCTGACAGGCGATCCAGCGAACGGTATCCGCGAGTCTAATCCTGATCTGTTTCTCCTCTTCCCGTTCGAACATGCCCACAATCCGATTGATGGTCTGCCCGGCATCGACGGTATGCAGCGTCGTGAGAACGAGATGCCCGGTCTCGGCGGCCGAGAGGCCGATTTCAACCGTCTCCCGATCGCGCATCTCACCGACCAGGATCACTTTAGGGGCTTGTCTCAGGCCCGCCCTGAGACCGGAGGCAAAATCATCGAAGTCGAGTCCCAGTTCGCGTTGATTGAAGGTCGCCCTTTTTTGGGAGTGCATGAACTCCACCGGGTCTTCCAGCGTGACGACGTGAACCGACTTCTTCTCGTTGATTTCGTTCAGGACAGCAGCCAGGGAAGTGGATTTACCGCTGCCCGTTGCTCCGGTCACGAAGATAATCCCGTTTCGTTCCGCGGGCATCTTGTAGAAAGCCGGGGGCAGCATCATTTCCTTAATCGTTGGCACTCGTGTTGCCAGCTGCCGCATGACGGTCGAAAAATAGCCCTTCTGAGAAAAGGCATTGACCCTGAAGCGTGCCTTGCCGGCCAACTGATACGACGTGTCGCATGATCCTTCCTTAAGCAGGGCCTTTGTCAACCGACGGTCGCCGTGAATGAGGTTGAGCGCGAACACCTCGGCCTGAAACGGGGTTATCTTGTCAACCGGGGGACTAAGGTCGACCGGTTTTAGCTCGCCCGAGGACTCCACCTGGAAGGGTTTGTCCACGGTGACGTTGAGGTCGGAGACGTTGTCATGCGACTCGAGCATGGTCGTCAGGATATGATCGATTTGTTGTTGTCTCATCCGGTCCTCCTTGTCATTCTTCCACGATGGTCACGTAGCGACGATCCGTGATCATATCTCCGTGAAATCGACGGGCGGGTTCTTCAGGTATGGTCTGAACTTGGCCTTATCATTGGCCCTGTTATAAGCATCATCCGGGCTGATGCGCTTCTTCTCGAGGTGTTCCAGAATGGCGTCATCAAGGGATTGCATCCCGTATTTCTTTCCCGTTTGGATCATGGACGGGATTTGGAAGGTCTTTCCTTCCCGAATGAGGTTACGCACCGCCGGGTTGGCGATCATAATCTCAAGGGCGGCCAAGCGGCCTTTTATGTCAATTCGTTTAAGAAGGGTCTGGGCCACGACCGCTCGCAGGCCGTCGGCAAGGGTATTTCGGATCTGCTCCTGCTGGCTGACGGGAAAGACCTCGATGACACGGTCGACGGTCTTTGCCGCGCTGGTGGTGTGAAGCGTAGCCAGAACGAGATGCCCGGTAGCCGAGGCCTCAATCGCCAGACTGATGGTTTCAAGGTCGCGCATCTCGCCCACCAGGATGATATCGGGGTCTTCTCGAAGCGCGCCCCTGAGGGCCGCCGCAAACGATCGGGTATGGCGCCCAACCTCACGTTGATTGACAATCGCCTTGTCACTTTTGTGAATAAATTCGATCGGGTCTTCGACCGTAAGGATATGGTCCTTGCGTGTCTTATTGGCTTCATCGATGATGGCAGCCAGGGTCGTCGATTTGCCGCTCCCCGTAGGACCGGTCACCAACACCAGGCCCCGGGGGAGAGTCGCCAGTCGGCGCACGACCGATGGGAGGCCCAGTTGCTCACAGGTCAGCACGCTCGAGGGAATCTCTCTGAAAACGGCGCCAACGCCAAACTCCTGCTCAAAAAAATTAGCTCGATAGCGGGCCAGGCCCGGAATCTCGTAAGCGAAATCCACATCGCCCGTCTCTTCGAAGACCTTGACTTTCTCCTCGGGGGCAATTTCATAGAGCATGCCTTTTAGCCCATCATTATCGAGCAACTTGTACTTGACTCGTTCCAGGTCTCCCTGGATGCGAAGCACCGGTTGCTGACCCGAAATGAGATGGAGATCAGATGCTCCCTGATCATTCATGAGCTTGAAAAAAGCATCTATCTGCGCCATCCGTTCCTCCTCGATGTTCGATGTTCACAGGGGATATGTTGCCGCATCCGTGGGAAACGCGTTTCGATGAACCTGAAAGAACGAGACTGTTGCTAAAATGAACCGAGGCATTAATGCTCTTTCCGAAAAGTCTTGGACATCATCACTGCATCCTGGCCGGCCGGATAGAAACGGCGCTTGATTTCGCAGGGGGTATATCCCGACCGCGAGAACAAGGCCTGGGCCGCAAGGTTGTCCGTTCCGGTATGCAATATAACCCTGCACGCGTGAAGCTCCATGGCCCTGTTTTCCACGGCCTTCATGAGCGCGGCCCCGATTCCTTTTCGTCGTTTCCCGGCTTCTACGGCTATGGCCAAGAGCTCGATCACTCCCCCTTGACCCGCCGCGGGGGATAACTGCCCGATCATGGCGAAACCGGCGGGTCGATGGTCGGTACAGGCGATAATGGTTTCGGTCGGGGCCGTCTCCAGCCATTGAGAGACAAGTCCTTCGTAAGGACCGTAAATACGAAACGCCTGCTCACTGATCCGGATGACATAGTCGTTATCCGACGGCCTTGCTGTGCGGATCTCGATCCCTAAACGACGCGAAGGGTACCGTGGTCGAGATTCGAACCCCCTTGCCGTTGCCTGTGATGGAGCAGGGGGTAAGGGCCCTCTCTTAGCCACCTTCAGGCGGTCGTGCCTCTTGATTTCGCCGTACTTGCCGTATCGTCCCCGCTTGCCCATGGCCGGAAGCAACTCTCCCCTTGGCACCCTCTGGGGCCTTTTTCTCTCTACACGTCAATAGATTGTCAGAGTCGAGTAGAGGTACCGACCTCATAACACAGTTTAGGGGTTCGGGGAATAGGGCCCCAATGCGTACTGGCAAAAGGCGGACGAGTCTGGTTTTGCCTTGATAACTCACGGTTCAGGGGCTAAAGTACCGAGTCAACCGCTGATCCTGGGCAGACAGCCTAACTGAGCGTTGGGCCTTGCCAGGAGACCCCCGTTCCCGCCTCGCTCCAGAGGGCTTTGTGACAGCGAGGTGTCCAATGGGCGCAGGTTGCAAAAACAGGGCCAGGAGCGTTAAGGGTCTGCGGCCATCCGAGAACGGGGAGGGTGGAAACAGTCCAATCTTCGTGAATTCAGTGAGCTTAGGGGCTCGCTGAGTTTTTTTGAGAGCATGAAACCAAAGGGGGGGGTGGCTTGTTCTTTCTGATTGCCGGCATTCAGCCAAAGACCGTCAAGCTGGACGAACAACCGCGGATGTGTCCTTCCTGTGGTCTGTTTCAAGCCTTCCGAAAACGGGTAGATCAGTACGTGGCGGTCTTCTTCTTGCCGATCGTACGCCTGAGGCGGGGGACCCCTTTCCTCGAATGCCGGAGCTGTGGAACCCTGTCGGATGAGTCCGGCCAAACCTTCGGGGAGGCGGCGCGGACCGGGGGCACTGTATGTACGCACTGTGGTCGTCCCGTCGAAAGGGATCATCGTTACTGTCCGTTCTGCGGGAGACCACTGACGTCGTAAGGGCCGCGATCTTGCCCTCGAAAGAGAGGTCGCCCTAATCCAACGTCTTGAAAGAGCTATCGAGATTGCCGAGTAACCGATTTCTGAGAGGCTGATGGAAAATGCCCATAGGCAAGGCTTCCGAAACCGGGGACCCGCCCGGAGGGGCGGGGACTGAGCCGAGCGAGGCGACCGTAAAGAAGTCCCGATAGAACCGCGACAGATGGGTGTTTTGCGACAGCCTCACCGTGATACAAGAAAGGAGCAATTTTATGCGACGAAAAGTAACGGTCGTGGGATCGGGTCATGTGGGTGCCACGTGCGCGATGCGACTTGCGGAAAAGGAGTTGGCAGACGTCGTCCTGGTTGACATCTTAGAGGGGATTCCGGCCGGTAAGGCCCTTGACCTCACAGAGGCAGCTCCGATTGAAAAGCACGACTCAAAGATCACCGGCGTCACGGGTGACTACGCAGAGGCCAAGGACTCCGACATCGTGATCATCACAGCAGGGATTCCGCGCAAGCCCGGCATGAGTCGGGACGATCTACTCTCCACCAACATGGGTATCGTACAGTCCGTATCCGAGGCGGTCGCGGCGGTTGCACCCGATTCGATCCTGGTGATTGTCAGTAATCCGCTCGACGCCATGTGCCATGCAGCCTTGGACGCCAGCGCATTCCCGAAGAACCGGGTGGTTGGCATGGCCGGGGTCTTGGATTCCGCCCGCTTTCGGGCCTTTATTGCGATGGAACTTTCCGTTTCCGTGGAGAACATCCACGCCTTCGTCCTGGGTGGGCACGGCGACACCATGGTGCCTCTACCCCGCTACTCAACCGTAGCCGGCATCCCGATCACGGAATTGATTTCTCCGGAAAGAATCGAGGCCATCGTCGACAGGACGCGTAACGGCGGGGCTGAAATCGTCGGACTACTCAAGACCGGGAGTGCCTACTACGCTCCGGCATCCGCAGCGGTAGAGATGGCCGAGGCGATCTTGAAGGATAAGAAGAAGATCCTACCCTCTGCCGCCCTGCTGGATGGGGAATACGGCATCGAGGGACTCTTTATCGGCGTCCCCGTCAAGCTCGGCAAGGACGGAATCGAAGAGATCATTGAGATTGAGCTCAGTCAAGAGGAAGAAGAAGCGCTGCGCCATTCCGCCGCGTCTGTCCGGAAGGTCGTGGACGATATGAAGCGCCTGAAGAGGTAAGGGTCGGAGGGGCAATCCGGTGGACGATCACGCCATTCTGAACCAGCTTGAGGAACTGGCGGACAACTTGGGCGTCAAGATCCGATACGAAATCCTCAAACCAGACGTGGGCTTCCAAAGAGGCGGACTCTGCCGGTTGAAGGGCGAGTACCTCCTCTTTATTGACTCCAAGGCCACGACGAAGGAAAGAATCGAAAGCCTCGCCCGGACGCTGGGGCGTTTTGAACTCGACAAGGTCTATATCAAGCCGGGTTTGCGGGAGTTCCTTGGCCGTTATGAAGACAAGGAGGAGCCGATCTCAGAAGACGAATGATTGCTTCCCTTTCTTGGCGACCTTTTTCTTGGGGCGATAGCTTGTCCGTTGATAGAGCTCCAGGTATTTGGCGATGGCATGCTTCATGTGTTTGCGTTCACAGATTTCCTGGATGCCCCTTATGTTGTGGTAGTAGTCAAGTTCATTGTAGATCTCGGCGGAACTGCGGTACAGGTGGTCGGAGCGAACCTGTTTGTCATTGACTTCAAAGCCCCTCGATTTCATGACCCGCGGGCCGGCAAACATCACCAAGGCGCCCGGCTCGGCCATGACCACGTCCCCCAACGCAGCGTAACTTGCGATCGCCCCGCCGGTGGACGGATCCGCCAGAATCGATATGTAAGGGAGGTTTTGCTTCTTGAGACGGTTGACCGATTCGACGGTCTTGACCATCTGCATTAGGGCTGAGATCCCCTCATACAGCCTGGCCCCCCCCGAACAGCAAAGGCTGATAAAGGGTAGGTTCTCCTGAATCGCAAAATCAACGGCCCGCCTGAATTTTTCTCCGAACACGACACCCATGGACCCGCCACAGTAATAGAATTCACTGATGGCCATCACGACCTGAAAGTGGTGAATTCGGGCGCTCCCCACCACAAGGGATTCCTTGAATTCCGAGCGCCCCTCTTGTCGAGCGAGGAACTCGCGATAATAGTCCGTTATGGCATCCTCTCCGAGCAGCTGATCGACCGTGAGGTCACGATAAAGCTCGTGGAAGTTTCCCTGGTCCACGAGGCAGTCGATCCAGCCTGTTGCCCCAAGGGTGTACGCGTACCCGCACTCGGGGCAAACATGGTGGTTATCCAGAAAGGTCTTGAGGGGAACCAGCTTGCCGCAACCACGCGTGCGGGTCTGCTTTCCATCTACGGCGCCGCATTCGATGAATTCCTCTGTCGTTTCCCTTTGCTCCGCCCGCCCATAGTCATCACTGACCTCCGTGAGACTGGAGTAGTTTACGAGCTTGATGTCCGGCGGTGGTTTGCGAAAGGCCCTCTTGATCGGCTTTTCGATATAACGTCGAATGTCGTAGAACGTTCCGCTCCCTTTCAAGAGCCCGTAGTTCTTGGCGATGTTTTCTCTCTTCTTGATGAGACGCCTGACGCGTATCCGCGAGAGG
Organism: uncultured Desulfobacteraceae bacterium; assembly: GCA_964484515.1. Lineage (GTDB taxonomy): Bacteria > Desulfobacterota > DSM-4660 > Desulfatiglandales > HGW-15 > CAZAGT01. The sequence continues at coordinate 25,549 of CAZAGT010000017.1, forward strand.
TCTTTGATCGATTTCACCAGGAATTGTCGAATGTTCTCCGCCATCTGGTCGAGGTCCGTGACGTTTGGGGGCGAGGGGACGATCCGGTCGATAACTCCCAGACTCTTGAGCTCACGCGCCGTCGGCTTCAGGATGGCAAGGGCCTCATCGATGCGGGTCGGATCGCGAAATACGATTGACGCCATGCTTTCGGGCGGAGCCGTCGCGTAAAGGGCATCATCCATTTGCCCCCGTATGTCAGTGACCTGAATGGCAAGGGCACCGCCGCTTCCCCCTTCCCCGAGCACCAGCGAAATCGTTCGGATCGGTATTCGCAAGAACTCCCTGATCAGGTGCGAGATAAAAAAGGCCTGGAAGCGTTGAGCCGAATACATGGAGATGTCCGCCCCGTACGTATCGATGAGGCAGAAGATGAAGGTCCGATCCGGGTCCGATGCCCTGGCCTCCTCGAGGAGGTGTAGGATCAGGGAGTGCTCGTCGGAGGTGAGCATACCGTAATTTAGGCGTTTCAAATCATCCGCACTCTTAAGGTCGGACGGCTTGGGTTTCTGCTGTCCGAGGACGTAGATGTTCTTGTTGAGCATCCTGCAGATCCCAGCCACAAAAGATACCCCGGAGTTGTTGATCAATTCAAAGTCAGGAAACAGCCTGTTGATGATATCTGATGCCCGGGGTCGAAAGGGGTGCCGCGTGCGCTTCTTAAATATTTCAACCACATCCATCTTTGCCATAATGATGTCCTTCTCACACCTCGTGAATACCCTAGCGATCTCCTAGGGCACCGAAATAGTCCCGCAAAATCTTGGCATGGTCAAAGGCCATGCTTTCAGGCAGCGTTTCCCGATCAAAAACGCCGATCTCGGCAGCATCATCCGCCGCTCGCGGTCGACCGTCGGCCTCTGCGATGAAGACAACCGAAATGGTATGCTGCCTGGGATCCCGGCGCGGATCGGAATAGGCACCCAGCTGCGACACCAGCCTCACATCCAGGGATGTCTCTTCCCGTGCCTCTCTAACGGCGGCGGCCTCCAGGCTCTCGCCATAGTCGACGAAACCGCCGGGCAACGCCCATCCGTGGGGCGGGTTCTTGCGCTTGATCAGAACAATCCCGCCCGCCAGTTCGATAACGACATCCACCGTCGGAACGGGATTGCGGTAGGCTGTCACGGCCTTTCCACAGTGAGGGCATAGGAGCTGATCCTTCACCGGCCTCGGCTCTCCCTCATCAACTCGGTTCGGACGTGAAGGATCCGATGAATGGCGGTCAGGTTTGTAAAGACGGCCATCAGCAGGATGGCGCATTTCAACAGTAGGGGGCCGATCGTGGGGATGGCGCCCAGCAAGGAGCCGATGATCAGAAGCACCATCCTTTCGGGCCGCTGCATCAGCCCCACCCCGCATTTGATGCCGAGGCCCTCCGCCCTGGCCTTGGTATAGCTCACCATAAAGGTGCCGACGATCGCCAGAAGGATAAGGATCACGGTCCATGGGCTCGCATGCCCCTGCCCGCCTTGGAAGGCATCGAACGTCCGGCCGCCGGAGAAGTAGTACGCGAGCCCGATCAATAGCAGCATGTCACCATATCGATCGAGCGTGCTGTCGAAAAAGGATCCGAAGCGGGTGTTCTTATTGGTCTGCCTGGCAATTTGACCGTCCAGGGTATCGCACGTCCCGGCCAGCACGACCACCCAGGCAGCCCAAAAGAACAGGCCATTCCCAAAAAGGAGGGCCGCTACCAGGCTTAGGATCAACCCGAGGACGGATAGGACATGAGGGTGGATCCCCATCCGTCCCAGGAGCTTTCCGACGGGGGTGACAAGCCTGAAGTATCGTGCCCTGTTTTTATCGCTCAGAAAAACGAGTTCAGCCACCAGAACGTCTCTCGGGAAAATTAGGTTAACGTTCAAAAATATCAGAGGTGGTGTTTTTTGTCAAAATCCTTGTCTTTCCGCAGTGTTTCCGGTCAGTGTCAGATTCACTTTCTGAACAGTCTCCTTGAAGGCTCGCATTCCGCCGCCCTCACTGACGATTTGAAGGACTGCCGTCGTGTTGGTGACGATGACGCCGGAGAGAGAGGTGACCGGGGTTCCCGCGAAGGCCTCGGCTAGAAGCGGCGTTGAGGCACCCAGGAGGACGACTTCGCGACAGGATTCTGTTGCCGACAGGAGCCCATCGATCGAGTGATTCAATATACTCGTAGACGTGATCAGGGCGACCTGACATTCGGGCAGGAGCCTCGGCGCCTCTTCTTCGGGGAGCAGGTCATTAACCTTCTTTTTGACCGTCTCGAATATGAGAATGGAGTCGGTTTTCTTCCTCAGTCGCGGCACGAGGGGTGCGAAGTATCCCACCATCCCCACCTGGTCTTGGGGCTGGATGCGCACGTGCTCGAGTATATCACCCGCCACCAGCTCGGGCCGCGCTGTGTTGATGAGAGCATTGGCGGTGGCCAGGGCGACGGCCATTTCGATCCGATCCTGTGAGCCCAGGAAGGCCAGAAGCTGAGAGGCCTTCGTGCCCGCCAGCGCCGGGAGCCCTTCGAAGACCTGACATCCCCGGGCGGCCTCCTCGCGAAAGGTGTACGCGAGGCCCATGCGGTTGTCCTCGACCAACACCGCGGTGTAGCCGAGGCCGATACGAACGTCTTTCACTGCCGCCTTGGCGGCTTCCGGCGGGATCAGCTCTCCGATACGTTCAGATAGGAGCATGAGGGATAACTCCTTAGGTGTTTAGGTAGAAGACCGAAGGCTGAAGGTCTTAAACCATCTATGCTAACAAGTGATCAAGTCCTAATCTTGCCTCCTGACTCCGGTGAATCATCCGTTTTTTTTCAACTGGGAGCCCGTCGAACGGCAGATGGGGTTTTCCGGCAGCCTCTGTAGGATAGATCAAGGTGCAAATAGAATCAACCGGACTGCCAGGCGCCTGATTGAGCTGTGGCACTTCTTTTGCAAACTTTATCTGCGCGGCAATCCGGCGCTCCGGCCGGTCCTATATTTTGCGATGGGACAGGGTCGCATGACGGATTCATGGGTGACCGGAAAATACTTGAGGGAGAGTATAAGGCATGGGCAAAGACAACGTGATCTTTATGGAAGTGCTGGAGTGGTTCGACGACACGGGCAAGGAGCTTGTGCACCGGATCCCGGAAAAGGGGTCAGGCGAAATCAAATTCGGCGCCCAGTTGACGATCAGAGAGAGCCAGGCCGGGGTGTTCTTTTATCAGGGCAAGGCCGTCGAGGCCTTCGGGCCCGGCCGGCACACCCTGAAAACGGCCAACATCCCTGTACTGAACAAGGTCATGAGTATCCCCTGGGGTCTCACCAGCCCACTGCGGGCCGAGGTCTATTTTGTGAACATGAAGGTGTTCCCGAACCTCAAATGGGGTACACGGGATCCGGTTGCCTTCAAGGATTCCGAGCTGGGATTGATACGTCTGCGCGCCTTCGGGGTATTCAACCTCAGGGTTGTCCAGCCCCTGCTCTTCATCAACAGCCTGGTGGGCACCCAGGGGATGTATACCACCCAGGAGATAGAGGAGTATCTGAATCGGGTCATCGTCTCGCGCTACAACGACTACATGGGGG
>CAZAGT010000018.1:0-16705 GCA_964484515.1 uncultured Desulfobacteraceae bacterium
CCCCTTCATCTATCTGGCGAATTTGGGCTAATAGCAGCTCCTCCTGGTAGCATTCATACCTGCAGAAGCGCTGTTCACCCTCGCGAATACCCCCAAAAACGATGATTGCGCGGCAATGATTGCACTTAGGCATGTTGGTTCCTATGGGGACAGGCTTGGTGGTGAATAGAGAATTTGACCTTAGTCTCCATTAATACATCAGCACCTGGTCTCTTAAATGATTCCTATTTCGTACTGGAAGCAGTCATTGATGCGAAATCATGAGAATAAATGCATGAAATAAGCAGGATAATTGGAATGTTGGAATATTGGAAGGCTGGGGATTTTGTTGAGCGACCCACTATTCCATTGTTCCATTATTCCACCATTCCGAGGTTATCTGTGAATCAGCGATTCCTCACCCAACAGCACCGGCATTATCGAGCCACATGCTATCGTTCTTGGACAGGGATGACATCAGCAAGCCTTTCAGTTCCTTCATTCTTGCCTTTCAACATGAGGGGTTCGATCAAGAGGTCTTGTACTTGAGCAATCTTATCCGCCTTTCTCCCACGTAGGCATCACAACCAAGGCCTCCACTCGCCGTCTGGATGTTGATAATCTGCCAGATACTCTTCGAGGCCCACCAAGGTCTGCCCGATTATGGAACGAAGCCGTTCGTCTTGAGTCATACTTAGCGTTCGCTCAAGGCCGCGGCGGATAAAGGCCTCTTTTTCCGGCAAACTCGCAACCAGCTGGCTTGCCGCCAGGTTGCATGGGCCAGGGCTCTCTAATTCGTGCAGGTAATACTCTACCCCGGCAAGCACACCCTCACGGCAAGCGCGCTGAAGTCTCGGGGCATCGCCGGGCATATACTCACTCACTTGCCCTGCGGAATCGACTCGGATCCTCAGGCGTTCGTCCGGTCCGCAACACCCGTTTCCAATCTCAAACAGCAAATCCAGGATGAGTTCACGTCCGTGCCGAACAGATGAGGCAAGCATCGCGATCAAAAACGGCGGGACATAGGCAGCTGCCTCATACAAGTCACCCTGAAGAACCACGTGGTTATCGAGTTTCCAGTACGCCTCCTTGCGAACGCGGGCACTCTCCGACTCCAAAGCTCTGATCGCCTCGGCTACGTGGGCCGCATTCCCGTGCGCCTGCTTTAGATCTGCCCAAGGGATAGCGTCCAAATTTTCCAGCACCACTTGTGGCTTTTTCAAAATCCTCTTTCAAGACCCCCTTTTAAGCTGCTAAGACAAACACAGATCTAATTTTCTCCACAGCGCTGTACCACCATTGAACTTGTTGAAATCCAGTGCTCAGAACTCATATCTATTTCCACCCCGACTTTTGTTAACTCAATGAAGGCGTGACGGCATGCTTTCACCTTCTTAGGCGCTTAATCGCCAGGCGATGGGAAAAGGATCAGGTTGTCTTTGACCTCGATTTGAATTTTATTCTTCAATACGACCTCACTCCAATTCGTGTATCCTGGCGGCGGATTGTATTTATTTACTTGAGCGTCGTATTGCCCCTCTACTCCCGTCATAACCGCCATTGCGCTCGTTGCCGCAGCCTTGACTCCATCATCCGTGGTTCTGGAACCGGCGTAGAAATCATTTCCCGGCCATGACACATGATCCCAGGCAACAAGGCTGTGTAGCTCACAGTCATCAAAGTCATCCCCTTCCTCTTCATAGTCCTTTGGTGAACAAAGTTGCGGTTTATTTTCATTTCCCTTGGTCAGAGGCCGGACAAAAAAGCACACTCCATCTATCTCAAGCCGTTCGTTTTCACATTCTCGGTATGGATCGAAATACACGGCTCTTACATTCGTAAGATCGCTGGCATATTTCTCCAGGAAAGCTCTAAGTGCCTTTTGGAGTTCGGACCCTAACCGACCTCTGAACTTTCCGGCGAATTGGCCGCAACCGAGGCCCGGAACCGTTATGAAGGCCATCTTACCCCTGCTCTTCGAGGTTTGATTGGCATATAAGATCGGAGGAAGCAATCTTCTTTCATATAGCCGAGCGTAACCCTTTGGGTTGATTTCCCCGTTGCTGGTAACTCCCTGCCAATCAGCGGGGAGATTGTTCGTGTCATTGCGCAGCAACGCGCCCGGTGTAAAGAGGAGGGTCGCTCGCAAAGGTACTGGATGCACTTCAGGCCCACGATGTCTCCCATTGTCATACACTGTGACCGGTGTCGCGATGCCAATATCCCCCAATATTGCTAGCTCGTCTTGATTCCAATCCGTTCCGTCCCCATAAACAGCGCTCTCAGCAAAGATTTTATGATGTTTTGTTTGAATCAACAATTCAATCAATTCCACGACCGTAATGGGGGAGTCACCCCTTTCTTTCAGCTTTTCACCCAAATATGTTCCTGCAAGCTTTCCAGCTTTTAGCCCTCTCAGATACGATTCCGTCTTCTTATATGTCTCTCTGTTCATCAAGATCTTATAGTCTTTCATTCTTTCTTCTCCGCAAGGACGGTTATTATTGATGTGGGACTTATTTGGGATCTCCCCTTGAAGCTCTAAATCTCCACGACCAGCCCAGGATCAAATGCCTCATTATCCGCTCGCGAATACCCTTTCGGGTTGCATAACACACGGGTCTTTCCAAGATGATAGTCTCGGCTAGCATGGATATGTCCGTGAATCCAAAGTGTTGCGCCCGATTGCTCGACAAATTCGTCCAGATGCGACGCGTAGGCGGCACTGAGAAGATCCGCTTGATACCCGTCTTGAAGCGAGCGCCTGCTCGGCGCGTGGTGTGTGATTGCGACGATCTTTCGAGCTGTGTTTTTCTCCAATTTGAAGGCCAGCCAGGATCTTGATCGAAGGTGCATATTAACTGTATCGAGCGGGCGTATCTTGTGGAAACCCGGGCTGACCCTGATCTTCGAGTAGTCGGTCATCTGTTGTGTAGCCTTATATCCGGCGACGCGGGGATCACCAAGAAGTCGAAAGTCGGTCCAAAGCGTGGCACCCAGAAACAATACGTCGCCGATCGCGATCTTGTTGTTTTCGAGCACATGAACGGTGCTCCCGTGTGCCAGCTCTTTTAGTTTTTTGGTGTGCCTCGGTATAGCTTCACCATAGTATTCGTGGTTGCCAAGAATGTAGAGAACCGGTCGGTCGGGAAACGCATTCTTTGCCCATTCAAGCCCCCTTCTCTTTACATGAATGTCCCCCGCTAAGATGACGACATCTGCGTCGGTCTCAGGAATTTTAAAAGGGGTGAACTCAATGTGCAGGTCGCTAAGTACATGTAGCTTCATCGCATCTTACCGTGAGTCGGCCCCTCCTCTCTTTGTTCAGCATGAAGAACATCCTATAGGAGTCACAAAACATGATCAAGGTTCTATGTTTTTTTCCGCGTGCCGCTCCGTTCTTCATTTTTCACGGAGGGACTAAGCACAGATTCAGGTTCGCGGTGATCAAATTCGATCCGAACTGCTAACAGCATTTATCAAGATACAAAATATCCTTCGGGAAAGCCTTTATAACAACGCAAAAAGGACCGCGGACGACGGGCATAGACCGTCTTCGCTCAACCAGGATTCCAAATTGACATTATCCTCTCGAACGAGTTAATTAACCATTTAAACCATCAACTAGGCTGATGGTCCCAGCTTTGCTGTGGGGTACGTGAGTGAAATCTACCGCCCGCTCCGCTCGAGACGCTGAGGTCGTGGAGGAAAGTAATCTCTTTCCTTTGCCGTTGAGAGGACGGCAAAGGAAAAGCTCTCAACTTGGGTATCCAATCGGACCGCTTACCGGGACAACTTGATGACAGGAGCAAGAGAAAACCCCGAAGGGTTACGACTTATTGCTTTCCGCCCTTTTATCCCGCTGTTTGTGTGGCGGGGCTCAGCGGAAAACAATAAAAGAAAACAAGCCCTCTGCGTGCTCCGCGTCTTGCGGTGAACATCAATACTGAAGTTCCCCCTTTTAGGCGTGGTCATTGACTTTGCTTGCCATAGCTGGAAGTTGCGTAATTGTAGGGGACTCTTTCCTTTTTCAGCGATGCGCGTGAGGTCTCATGAAAAGGCTAATCAAAGGGTTTCTCAGAATGATTGGTTGGGTCCCTTTAGACGAGGTGACAGGAAAGGAGATCGATCCTAATCATGTCTGGGAATTCAAAAGCATTTCAAGGAAGAACGACTTTCAGGCCTGGATCATTGAGCGTGTCCCGGATGGCAGCGTATGGAGTATCGAAGGTTTTCACGATCCCGACATCTTCGAGACCGTTCAAGATTTTGTCACCGAGGACGGGGTTCGTGTTCACAAGGGGACCGTTTGGCCAAGGCAAAGGCATATCAAGATCAAACTCAATGCTCAGTCCAAGAAGGCCATTCTCGATCGGCTTGAAGACTGGAATCTGGATGTCGATATCCGCCATCAACACATCTATAAGGGTGAGATGTTCTACCTCACAGCGTATGACAACCTTCATGCGGGCTGTACCTGGCTGACGAAAATGATTGATCGGGCTGAGTTGGATGAACTTGAGGACAGGGGCATCTTGGAATACGAAAAAGAAGACTGACCCCGGCTTCGCCCAGGTGGGCAAGAACACCGCGGGTAGCTCGTCGGCGATTGATTTGCTCTCACTCCCAGCAGATGGACCCACCCGCACAGACTGTAGGATCTGGCCGGGCTTTTGGAACAGAAAATAGGGTAGCCTACGCTCTCTAACGGATCTGCGAAAGAAGAGCTTGACAAACTAATTCCACCATTTTACCCTGGTTTTACAGTAATTCCGTATCATTGCTTTGATAACATTCCGTACCTCACGTTAGTCATGTTTTCTCAATCACCCTGAAACCGGTTTTAATGTGCTTGTTCATGTCATTCAATTAACATATCGAAAGTTTTAACAAAAAGCGCATTTGAGACGGTCAAGTCATCCGTAGTATTCTGGACAGGACCTAAATCCCTCAGTCACGGCAGATTCAGCGGCAGACGAGTTGTTCGCAAAAAGACCGGCGAATGAGGTGGACACCCGCTAGGTGGTCGGCTGTTTGCCTGCCATGCCCTAAGGATGCGTAAGCACCCTAAACACCAAACCTCAATTCATCAAGGGGAGTAATCGTTGAAATCATCAGGCCCCTGCTGGAATGCTGCGAGGGATCGAGCGACACCTCTCTGTCATGTTAGCCGTTCTGGACCTCAATTCGGGTCAATCCTTGCCCTCCAGGTATAGAGGGACCGAGGTCGTGCCATTAGTGGCGAGTTAGAGGGATTCGTGGGTTGGCCCTCGCAGACCGCTGCAGGGCGCGCAGATCGAACCTTAGGGGTTCCATGCCATAATCTGATGAATCCACCGGAATCAACAGCCGGTTACGTAAGTCAGGATTCAAGCCCACCATTCAGGAGGGAACGTGTCATGAAAACCATAATCACTTGCGTCTTTGTGGTTGTCGGCTTTTTGCTTTGCAGGTCCGGCATTTCCCTGGCTCAAGATTGCGAGGATGCTGAGGATTCGATCCGCCTTCGCCTAAGACAACCGCCTCAGGCTGACACCGAATACGGTTTTAAGACCGCCTTTGAAGACTGCCCGGGCAACCAGGAATTGTATGAGTTAGTCGGAGACTATTGGGAGAAGCACGCCAAAACCCACCGAAACATAAATAGGCGAATAGAATTCAAAGAATATGCAAAAAAATACTATGAGCTGGCTGAAAAGATGAGCAGCGGCCGCGAGAAACGAAGGTATGCCATTAAGGTTGCAGAAGTGGAGAAGATGGATGTGAAACCCAAAAAAGAACTGAGAAACCTTGGACTGATTATTGAAGATTATTCAGGGGATCCCGCCAACATCTCTGAAGCCCAGGTCGCTGAGGCGGCCGAGACTGCGACGGACGAAAAGAGGTGGACCATCCCGATCTTCTTTTTCGGATTCGATTCTTACGAGGTCAATGAGGTCTCTGAGCCATATCTAGATGAAGTTGGTGAGTATCTCATCGCTAATCCATCCTGCATCATTCTGCTGGAAGGGCATGCGGATGCACGAGGGGACCCCGGATATAACAAGACGCTGTCGTTGAAACGTGCTGAGAGCGCCAAATCGTATTTGGAGGACAACTACGAAATTGCATCTGAGCGCATCAGGGTTCTTGGTTACGGGTCCGACCGGTTGAAGGACAAAAATGATCCTTACAGCGCCGTAAATCGGCGTGTTGAGCTTCTGAAGATAGTCGAGTAATCAGGGTTTTTGACGATACTCCAAGTCAATGGCCTGGACTGACGAGTATCGTGGCGGCTGTGAAACACTCCCCTAAGAAGGTATTTCTCCTGAGAATAAGACAGAGGTAGCCAGCCATGACATCGAGCGGGATCCTGAGTGGCCTTGTGACTGCTTTGTTGTTGACTCTCTCCCCGGTAAATGTACCGGCTGCATTGAAGGCTGTTTACGAACGTCAACGCCTTTATAATCAGGATAGTCCCCTGCTGGAGCAGTACCGCAAAGCCATGGGCCTATACTGGAGCGCGGATTATGGGGCCGCCGAACAAGCGTTTCAGGACCTGGTCCGGCAGGATCACCGGTTCAGCTCGGCCTACATCTTCCTGGCCGACAGTCAAATGGGCCAGGGCAAGAGGCAGCCCGCATACCTGAACTATGAAAAGGCCTACGAGATCCTTCAACAGAAGAACGAGGAACGCAAATCCCTATTTCCCGATTTGAAGGATCCCGAGATTTACGCGGACATGCTTTATTGTCTCAACGCCTTAGGGCGCTATAAGGAGGCGAAAAAACTGGGCGTTATCTTGGGGTTACCCCAAGGGGAATCTCCCGATCTCTATATGAATATCGCTTATGCCCTTTACAAGTTGGATGAAAAGGAAATGGCCCAGGTCAACTTCTGCAAATCAAGGGAAATCGGCGACCCGGTGGAATTGAAGAATCTCACGTATCTCAGGCTGTCGAGGCTATTTGAAAATGGGCGTGAATGGATCCGTTGTCCGGATGAAAGCGGACCGCAACGCGGCAAGAATTATGCCTTGCTCATCGGGGTCGGAAAGTTCAAGGAGTCCACCAAGATCCGATCCCTAAAATACACGGGAAACGATGTTTCAGGAATAAAGCGCGTCCTTACCAGCCCTCAGACGGGGATCTTCGATCCGGATGACGTTACCGTGTTACTGAATGAGAAGGCGACCTTACGAAACATGAAGTTCAGAATGGCGGAGGCGGTGGCCAAGGTCCAGAACGAAGAGGATTTGCTCTTCGTGTTCTATGCCGGCCATGGTTATGCCGGTCCGGACGGAAGCGATACTTACTGGCTGGCCTATGACACGGAATATGACGAAGGCGCGGCGTACATGACGCAGGCAACGGCCTATTCAAACCTAGAGCTTGCCAAGACGCTGTTCAATCTGAAGGCCGGTAAGGTCGTGTTTCTCATCGATGCCTGCCACAGCTCCGGCATGGCGGATCGGCCGACCGGCGTCGGCGGCCTCGCGGAAGGCATTAAGAGAACGGGAAAAGAATATGTGATTATTACCTCAGCTCAGGCAGACAAAGTATCAATAGAATCGGATGATTTGAAACACGGTCTTTTCTCTTACTACATCATAGAGGCTCTTTCAGGGAAGGCGGACTCTAACTCCGACGGTAAGATTGAGGCCGGAGAGTTGTGGACATTCCTGAAGGAACGCATTCCGGCACACGCCCGAGACATGGGTCTGGAGCAAGTCCCGCGGCTCAGCAGCTCCTTCGAAGGCTCCATCTTCCTATCAAAGAACCCGAACTACTGATTTCCGGGCCCATCTATGTGGAGTCGAAGCTCACGGCCAAAGTGAGGTAAACACCATGCGAACTCGCACGTCCTTTCTTTCATTCTTGACCGTTCTGCTCCTCTCATTCATTGGTAGTTGTGTATCGCCGGAACTGAAGCGTGAGCTGGACTCCGGCGATTACAACGCAGCACAACATAACTATGCGGAGGCCTACGAACATTACGAGCAGGCCTTAAGCATGCAACCGGACAATGAGGAAATACAGGCCAAGAAAGAGGCAATGGGACGCAAGCTCGCGGATGACTACAACGAAAAAGCGTACCAGGCCATAAACGACAAACAATACAAGACGGCCCAGGGCTTTCTAAAGAAAGCCCTGGAGTACGATGAGGGGAATTCGCGCGCGCGCGCATTGAAAGAAACAGCGGATACTCGTTACGATGAAATCATGGCGATGTACGCCAAGGCTGACGGCCTAGCAGCCCGAAACAGCTGGGTTGAGGCAACTACGGTATTGAATGAGATCGACGCGCGTTACAACGACGACCCGGATATCGGCGCCAAGATTGAAGAATGGCAAGAGAAAGGGTACAACTACTATATGAGTGCCGGTCGAAGGGCGCGCCAGAACGGTGATTACAAGGGATCTTTGGCTCAATTTGAATCGGCGAATGCACTGAGACCGGATCCGCAAAGCGCACGGGAGCTCGAGCGAGCCCAAAAGTATGTGGAGGCAGATGAGCATTATCTGCGAGCGGAACGATACGCTGATCAAAGGCATCTTTTGAAGGCCATGGAGGAGCTGATCGCGGCGCGTGCCATCGTTGACGATCACACCAGGGCGAATCAGCTTTATGGACACGTCTTGCCCAACTGGTCCGCGGAGGCGTTCGAAACCGCCAGGGCCCATTACGACGCCGGCCGCCCCTGGGAGGCCTTTGTGGCCCTTGCCAAGCTCTATGAAATGAACCCCGACTATCCGGGGACAAAGACGTTTTATGAGGAAACAAAATCCGTATGCCTTGAGATCAATTATAAGGGACTGATGGAGGCCCAACGGGCGCGTGCTTTCGCAACGACAGCGGATCACTGGGAAAAAATATCCAAGCTGGATCCTTCTTTTCTCGATGCCAAGGAAATTGGGACGAGAGCTTCCCTGAAGGCCTTTAGTGTTTTCCTCCAAAAAGGTCATCACTACATGCGAACGGGAAACTACGGAAAGGCCATTTTGTGTTTCCGATCCGCGGAACGGGAGTTGGCCGAGTCAGAGCTTACCCAAAGATACATTAGGGAGGCCCTCGAGAAGATACGTGAGCACACTGCCCTGAGGGTGGCGTTGTGGGGTTTTTCTCAGGATGTCGGCGACCCCGGACTCTGCGCCGATGCAACGAAGGCACTGCGAAAACGGCTGAACTCAGAGCTCCAGACGCGGAAGTTCAAGAACATCTCGTTTCGCCTGGACAATGCCAGGGGTGCCGCGATGACGGACGGAGCCTGTAAATCCTCCGAGGTCCAATGGGCGGATGTCCGTGAGCAGGGCTGCAACCGGGCCATCGCCGGGACCATCCGGGTGGTCAACACGGAGAACGCCGTCAATTCGCAATGGAAGATAAGGAAGCGTAATGTGGAAAAACAGGTCGAAAACAAAGAATATATGCGCTTGATGGGTAGGAGGGCTTACCTCAACGGCAAGCTGGACAGGCGTGACATCCGCGGGAGCGAAAAGAAAGAGATCAGAGCCGAACTCGAGGAGATCGAAAAGACCCTTTTGACAATTCCGCCTTGGGAGACCGTTTTCGTCGAGGAAAAGACACCTTACCAGGAGACAATCCACATCCTGACCGCCCAGATACAACTTGACGCCGGTGTTGAAACCAAGGAAAAAAAGGAGCGCAGACGCTATTTGGAAACGTTCCGGACAACGGACCTCGTCAAACCGCCGGACTTGGATTCCGGTACCCCGGGCGACCCACTTGAGCTCCCGACCCACTCGGAATTCGAAAGGGAGTCAATTGCCAAGCTCATAGCGCAGAAGGTGTTTCCCGACTTGATGCAAGAGTTCGAGGAATATGGGTTGAGCTTTTTGGAGGAGGCCCGTCGGCTTTACGATTTTCGCAAGCAACGGACGCGAGACTCTCTCGATTTTTTCAATGCCATCGAGGAGTACTACAAGTTCTTGGTATGTTATGAGGGCCAGGGCACGAAGGCCGACCTGACAGAAGAAGTCGAGGAGTTTATGAATAGCTGTGTATCCGACCCAGCCCTCATTCATAGGCCAAGAACCGCCGCGCACACAACCGGCGGCGAATCCTAAGACGCGCCACGGAACCCCCTTCCCCTCATGTGCGCTGAGGCACAGGCACCTAAAACCTATTCGAGTGAACCTCAAATAACACACGTCGATTCTTCTGCCTCCCTTCGGGGGTTCGGTTGCTGTAAAGCGGATCATCTTCGCCGTAGGCCTCGACCTCCAAGCGGTCAGGATCAACCCCCTGCTCCACCAGGTAATCCCTGACCGCTCTGGCCCGGCGTTCCGATAGCTCTTGGTTGTATTCGCGGCCGCCGACGTTGTCGGTGTGGCCCTTGACGGCGAAGCTGTAATCAGGGCGGGCGTTGTCGATTTCAACGGCAAACTCGTCCAGGAGTGGCCGGTACTCAGGCTTGATTATGGCCTGGCCGGTATCAAATAGGACCCTGACATCCATGTCACGCGGCTGCTCTGATTCCGAGTCACCCAAATCGAGTTCTAAGTTTCGTTTCACGATTTTGATGTCCTCCCGGTTCTCGACCTTCAAAGGCAGCTTCGCCTTTGTCTTCTCAACTTGTGTTCTTATATCGGAGCTATTCGGGAAGAACCTTACGAGGGCCTCTTGGTAACGCTCATAAGCTGAACCCCACATCTCCTTTTTGGAATAGTAGTTGCCCAGGGCTACGACAATCTTACCGCACTCTGGATATTGTCCCAAAAGATCAAGCAGTTTCTCCTCATTGTTTCTATAGCCCATCAAGAGTTCGTAGGCCTTCGTGCAATCGACCGCAAGGGCAGGCGCCGGAGAAATGAGAAAAGCCGCGAGCAAAACAATGGTCAGCATGTGTTTCATGAGGTCCACCTCCCATAACGGATATATTCTGCCACCCCCTTCAGGACCTATTCTCAAGAAGCATAAGGCAGAGACAGGGCCAGTAGAAGGAGACGGCAGCGATCCTTTTGTTACATGCCCTGAAGGACTTGCACGCATAGCATAGCACAGCACGCGGGCCTGCGGCATCCGGCGGGGTCCGCACGACGACTAGTTTGGATTCCCCAGCACAATGAAGGGGGCCCAAAAGAACTCGTTGCTGCAAGCCACCTCCATTTGCTGAGCTTTTCCGTTCTTCACAACCTTTACCTTTAGGTTGTGTCGACCTTCGCGAAACTCCCTCTTGGCAAGTTGCAGGGCCTTGGCGATCGGCTGGCCACCCGCGATGTGGTGGTGGTAAAATCTGTTCATGAACAGCGCGGTCGCTTCAGAGGAGACCTCCCAGAGGGATGCGATCACGGTGTTGGCGCCCGCCGATTGAAAGGCCGCTGAAAGGGTTGCCAGTTCCAGACCCGGCACTGGATCCGTCCGGCTGGCCGGGGTAAAGGCCAGGGACGTCTGACAGGCGGACAGCACGGCCAATCTCACGTCGCTCAGTTTTCCCGAAAGGTCTTTGCGGATCTCCTTGACCGTCAGCAGGCCGCTGTCATACCCGGAAACCCCGGGGTCACCCTCGCTGAAAAGGATAAAGGAATCCAGAGGGTTTTTGTTCACGAGAAAACCGTGGGTTGCAAAGTGGAGGTAGTTGTAGTTCTTGGTCATCTCCGCCCTCACAAACGACTCCTCGATCTTATCATCATGCTGGGCGGTAGGGTTAACAAAGCCTGCTTTGATATTGCTCACTTCCTTTCCCGCGTCCGCCAACTTTTCGAATCCCCATCTTCGCGGCCCGGATCCTCTCCTCGGCCGCGTTTCCGTCTCTCCCCCCGCGTCCAATCCCAATCTCTTCAGGATATCTTGAGCCTCCTTGAAGCGGCAAGCAGGGCGGGCCGTCCCTGAGGTATGAGGCCGACGTCTGGGTCTTTCCCCGCCGCGGTCTGCTTCGTTGCCGGAGGCCAGGGCTAGGTAGGCGGGGATTTCGGGATTGCCGACAGCAAAAAGCCGGCCCCCTTTGGGCGGCGTCTTTGCGACCAATTGCTGCGTGGCCGAGAAGAAATAGTGGACGGTGTAGTCGTCAACGAGCCTTCGTTTCTTGTCACCCAACACGGAGAAGGGCAAGAGGGCCAGCTTGCCGTAAGGGATGATCGTGATCCTATCGTATCTATCTCTGGTGACGCCGAGCGGCATGAACAGTTCCTTATGCACCACGTCTATCCAATCGTCCGCACCACTCACCTCGGTAATTGTGCCCTCGTCTGAAATGATGCCATATAGATGTTCAACACCATCTTTGATGAGTCGACCCTCACTGAACGTCTCTTCATCTAAGTACTCCCTTTTTATGGGCGGCATGAGGCGAGGTTTGTCGAAGGTCTTGTCGTATTTCCAGACGTAGATGTTCTTGTCATTGTAATAGAACTGCAACATCACCTGCCGTTGGTCCATGGCCTTAATAACTTCCCGCAGCGTCTCGGCCGTCACTTGCCCTTTCTTGAGCAACAGGTCATCCCGCTCCAGTGATTTCTCCAATTTAGTTCTGTTCAACTCAAGACGGCTTATATCGGCTTCTGTCAAGAAATGAGGAGTTTCGTTTAGATTATAGTCGATTTCAGCCAGCTTTTCTTGAATGCCTTCCGTCCGCTTCGGCAACGCCTGCTCGAAGAGGTTTCGAATGGCGCCCAAGCGGCTCTTTTCCAAATAGACGAGGGCCTCGTCGGCATATTTCCTTTTACCTTTTGCCTCCCATTGCGACAACAGCAGGTCTATCAAGTCGGTGTACACCTGGTGTTTGTCCCGCAAGAAGCCTATCTGGCCTTTTCCTCCCATCAGATTGCGCATTTCCTCTATGACCCGCACGGAGGATTTCAGGTTCTCAATGGCCTTGCCTACGTCACCGTTCATCCGATAGGCCCTTGCCAACCCGTAATAAGCATACCATCTCTGTTCGGGGTATAGTTTATTTGCTCTGTCCAGCGATTCGCTGAAGTACTTAGTCGCGGTGTCAATGCCCTCAGCGCCGGCTTTCCTGAGCGCCAGATCCCCGCGATCCGACAGGATATTGCAGATCACATACGAAGATGACGCACCTTGATCTGTTAATTGACGGCCCAGTTGATACGCTTCATCAAAGGCCTCTTCCGCAAGTCGAATCTCCTCGTCAGCCTTCCCTTGCCGTTTCTCTACCTTGAGGAGCGAGGCAGACTCACCATAGACCACCCCAAGATTATCCCTAACCGCCATCAATACCTTCCTATCGCCCATGCCCCTTGCAATCGACTCGGCCTCCTGAAGCGACTCGCGGGCAGATTTCAGCAGGCTCGGAGTGCCGCTCTCCTTGAAAAGCGCTATCAGCACAATCGCCCTGCTTGAAAGGGCCATGGCGCGGATCCTCCTGTCAGGCGATTCGGCGACCTTCTTCAAAATACCCTCTGCCTCATGATAGAGTCCCTGCTTGAAGGCCATGAGCCCCATATTCATATCCACCAAGCCGATACCCGCCTCATTATGATCCAGAAGCGCATACGTTTCCCTGGCCTTGAGAAAGGAGGTCTCGGCATCCTTGAAATTGCCGAGGATGTAGAAGCATTTTCCCAGATTCAAGTGCGCATTTGCGAGGGCTTCACTGGGACCGGCCCCATAAGCCTTAATCAAACGGCGCAGAGTTTCCTTGGCGGCGGAAAACTCACCGGCATCTACTTGGAGCCCCGCGATATTGCCTTTCACAATGAGGGCCTCGCTTTTTGCTACTTGCGCTTTCTTCTCCCCCTTTACGGCCTCCCACAGTTCCAGTGCTCGATCGAAATGAGATCTTGCCTTTCGGTAATTCCCAAGCTGCCATTCAGTGATACCGAGGAAGCCTCGCTCTCTCGCCTCCAGGTCAGGGCTCTTCGAGTCACGGTTAAGCAACGTCGTTATAATACCCAAAGCCTTCTCATGATAGACCTTGGCGCGCTCGTACTTCCTCGCATCCTGAAAACGGAGCCCCCTTCCACTATATAAGATGCAGAGACTCAGGTTCACGTCATCCTTATTAACACCAACGAATTCTCTAATTTTCTCATAATACTCTATGGCTCTATTGAAGAACCGCGTTTCCTCTGGATCCTCGCTCTCTGCCAGGCCCCCGTAGGCATCTCCGATGTTCAAATAGAGCTGCTCTTCGTAGGTCGTTTTCTTATCGATTCTTCGTAAATCCGCTGCAAGGATCTCCAAACACCTCTCCCACTGATTGACCGCGGTCTGGTAATCCCCGCGTTTATCAGCCTCAAATGCTTCCGAATTGGCTTGCTGCAGGGCGGCGACAGCCCGACTAAGCTCCTCCTGACCCGCGCTCATTGCGGGACGTGGAATGACCAATCCGATCAGGATAAGGCAAACGGCAAGTCTTTCGGTCCAGCGCATGGCTTCCCTCATAAAACTGTTGCTACCCTTGAGACGAATGAAGGGTGGCCGGCGGTGGGGAGGTCGCCAAGGCGCCTTCCTCCACATTTGCCGGACATTCCTAGAAGAGCACCCCAAGAAGCTTTTTGAGGTAATCTATGCTGTCCATAATACTATTCTTGAGCGACTTCAAGTAGGCGATAATCGCATCTCCTAGACCTTTGTCCTTTTTATCTTCTGGCTCTTTCTTCTTTCCAAACTTCTTAAGAAGACTCTTCTTGTCCGTGAAGAGGCCCGTCATATCCTTTAAAAGACCCCCAATCTCCTTAGACTGCTCCTTTAAATTATTGAGGCTCACCTCTTTCATATATTTCTTCTGCTCCTTACTCAATGAAGAGGCCTTGATCTCGCTATAAGCTTTTTTCTTATATTCTCTTTCCTTTTCACTGTAATCCGTCAACTCTTCTAGTAGATCAATTTTAGTAAGCTCAGGTCGCATCATGATATCGGTGACATCAGTGACGATCTTGCCAACTTGTCTGAAATACTCTGCAGAGTCGTTGAATCCATTTCCTTCAGCTTCTTTGGCTGTTGATTCAAGCATATCTCGCATCTTTGCAGCAGTGGCGGTTGCTTGTTGCTCTGTCTTCCCGGAGACCTTCTTATCCTTCTCCCTTTCCTGGTTCGCGCTATCGAAGTATTTGATCAGTTTCTCTGATTCCTCTTTGAATGCCATATTGGCACTTTTGGGTTTCTCCAGCCCAAGTCCCACCTTGATTGCCCCGATGTCATTGTCACGGGTCTTTGTCGCTATTTTACCTCCACGAGTGATGCCTCCCCCAGGTGTTTCCGTCACCGCGTATACAATCACCCCTAATAGACAAACAAGGCCCAAAATGATTAGAATTCGCGATCTCTTTCGTGACTTCATGGTGCTCTCCCTCCTTCGATCATGAACGTGTTGAGTGTTGGTGGCATGTACATTCCGGAAACAACAGAGGTCTCTTAAGCTACCCATGCTTTGCAGGTCACAAGGTCAACCGGTGTACGAGGTTTGGTTTTCAGTATCGTCTTAGCGCCCGGGGAAGGAGTTGGCGGCGTTTTCCTGTAATGTGGATCTTGCCCCGGATGGCTTCCCTCCGTGCTCACTCGGCATGCGGGGGCCCTCGCACGGATCCCGTGCACCATGAGTTCGCATCTTCCACCTTTGCCTTTCTACCTTCAATCTATTCCTTTGCAGGCGCGGCGCTTGCGGGTGATCGTTCCGCTCTGAGCAGGAGAACGGCCTCGTCCGCTAGCGAGATCTCATCGCCGCTACGAACCCTCACGTAGCTCTCTTTCTCAATCCGCTTCTCATTCACCATGGTCCCGTTGGAACTGCCGTCCACCACGTAAAGGCGTCGACGTTCCTGCACAATGCTGCAATGGGTCCGCGAGATCTTCCGTTCCGCATCCGATATGACGATGTCGGCCTCGCCGTCCGGCGGCCCCAGGGCCCCAATGACGACTTCTTCCTTTTCGAGAGGAAAGACCTCCCCCTTGCAGGGCCCGTAGATCGCCTCAAGGACCCACTTCCGTGGCCGAAGCCAGATCCAAACGCCCGCGCCCGCCCCGGCCAGGAGCAAGACCAGGAGGGCGATCAACGTCCAGAATTGGGTCCTCGTTCGCCTCAAACGGGCTTCTATCTCCAGCTTTATGTTCTGCGCGACGGAGTGCTCAGGGGACAACGTCAGGGCCTCGGCGGCCTTTTCTTTGGCCGCTTTCAGTTCTCCGCTGGTAGCCTCCGAGTTGAGCAAGGTCGCCTTGGCCTCTTCCACCAACCTCCGTGTCTTCACCTGTCTCCGCAGGTCCTTGACCTCAGGGTCTTCGGGATACCGCTCGACAAGCTGCTCCGCCTCCTGTTCGGCAACCCCAAGACCCTGCGTCGCTATGATGCCGTGCACCCTCTTGATCGCATTTTCCCTCTTCTTTTCCTCGCTAAGATGCTCCACCTCCTTCTCAAGGGCCTTGATCTGTTCTTCCAAGGCCAAGATCTTCTCGAGATCGTAGTACGGGCTGAAGATCAGCTTCATTCGGCGGAGGTATTTGATCTTCTGAACCGGATCCGTTTCCTGGTCGTACATCAACTGGAGCCTTTGCAGACGCCTGCTCCGATCCTCGGCTTCCGGATCGACCTGGCCCTCATCCTGAGCAGCCGCTGTTCCGACAACCTTTCCCGACCCTGATATCATGGACACGACCGGGAAACCGGTCAGCGTGACCAGGCAAAGAATAAAGTATCTCACCAGGGCCGGGAGGAGACGGTTTGGCCGGAAGCTCAAGCTCACATGTCCGGCCGGGATACATTCACGATCTGTATTCATACCGGAGTCTCGATTTGACAGGGAAAGCGTATCCATCGCCTCTAGCT
>CAZAGT010000018.1:16715-26995 GCA_964484515.1 uncultured Desulfobacteraceae bacterium
CCTCTAGCTCGCGGCGAGTGTTTCATCTTCCTCCCGCTGCTCCTGGGGACCTTCAGATTGGATTTGCAGCCCCTCCTCTTCCGAGTAGCTGATCCTGATCGTCTGCCCGCGGACCGCCTCCGCCGCAATCAGCATCCGCGCCACCGGTGACAGCACCCGCCGCTGCAGCGTCCGCTCGACCGGGCGGGCGCCGTAGGCCGGATCGTACGACTCCTTGGCCAGAAATGCGGTGGCCGCGGGCTCGACCTCGAGCTTGACCCCATGCTCCTCCTCAAGCTTTTGACGGAGGCCATCGAAGTTCCTGGTGACGATGTGCTCGAGGATGTCCTCCCCCAACGAGTTGAAGCAGATCACGTCGTCCAGCCGGTTGAAGAGCTCGGGCCGCAGGGTGGCCTCGACGACCTCCAGGATGATCTTGCCCCTCTCCTCGGGATCGTCGGTCCTGGCATTGGCCTCGCGCACGCCCAGGTTGGAGGTGAAGATGACCATGGCGTTCGAGAAATCACAGAAGCGCCCCTGGGCATCCGTCAACCGGCCCTCGCCCAGCGCTCCGAGCAGGAGATCGAGCACCTCGGGATGGGCCTTTTCTACCTCGTCGAAAAGGACCACCGAATAGGGCTGCCGCCGCACCCGCTCGGTCAAGAACCCCCCCTCCTCGTAGCCGACCAATCCGGGCCGTGACCCGATCAGCCCTGATACGGAGTAGCTCTCCTTGTACTCGGCCATGTCGATGCGGGTCAGGGCGTCATCATCGTCGAAGAGGGCCTCGGCCAGGGCCTTGGCCATTTCCGTCTTACCCACGCCGGTCGGTCCCACAAAGAGGAAAGAGGCCGGTCGTTTTGTGCGTCGCAGATCGGTCCGCATTTGGCGGGCGGCGTTGGCTACGACGTCGATGACCTGGGGCTGACCAAAGACCCGCTGTCCCATCCGTTTCTCGAGCTTGAGCAGCCGCTCGCGCTCGGACTCGAGCAAACGGGCCACGGGGATACGGGCACGGCGGGCCACGACTGCGGCGATATCCTCCTTGCGAACCTCCTGGGGCACCAGGCTGCCCTCCCTTTCGATCTGGTCAACCTCCTCCTGGAGGTCGGCCAGCTGCTGGTCCAGGTACTTCAAGGCGCCATAGCGGATCTCTGCGGCCCCGCTGATGTCACCCCGCGACTCGGCCGCTTCCAGCGCCAGCTGCTGCTCCTCGATCGCCTGCTTGGTCTTCTGAAGATTGGAGATCGAATCGCGCTCTTTCTGCCAGCGCTGTTTGAGCTCTCCCAGTCGCGCCTGGAGCCCCTCCGCCTCCTGCTCCGCATCTCGCAGGCGCTCGATGTCCACCTCCTCTTTGCGCAAGGAATCGATCTCCCCCTGCACCCTGATGAGGTCTCGCTCCATTCCGTCGATGGCATAGGGTTTGGACTCCAGCTGCATTCGGATCCGGGCGGTCGCCTCGTCGATCACGTCAATCGCCTTGTCGGGCAGGAAGCGATCGCGGAGGTAGCGCCGCGAGAGCTTGACCGAGGCCTCTAGGCTCTCCTCGGTGAGACGCACGCCGTGGTGGGCCTCGTAACGCTGCCGGATGCCGCGCAGGATATCGAGCGTGGCCTCGTCGTCCGGCTCCTCCACATCGACCCGTTCGAAGCGCCTTGCCAGGGGCTTATCCTTCTCGATCCGTTCGCGGTATTCATCGTAGGTCGTGGCCCCGACGCACCGCAGCTCGCCGCGGGCCAGGGCGGGCTTGAGGATATTGGCCGCATCCAGGCCCCCGGCCGTGCCGCCGGCCCCCACCAGGGTGTGCAGCTCATCTAGAAACAGGATGACTTCACCCTCCCGGGAACTCACCTCGTCCACCACACCCTTGATCCGCTCCTCAAACTCGCCCCGGTATTTGGCGCCCGCCACCAGCGACGCCAGGTCCAGCGAAAAGACACGGCAGCCCTTGAGGGAATCGGGCGCATCCCCGGCCACGATCCGCTGGGCCAGCCCTTCCACGATGGCCGTCTTGCCCGTCCCGGCATCACCCACCAGGACCGGGTTGTTCTTAGACTTGCGCAGCAAGGTCTGCATCACCGTGCGTACCTCTCTATCGCGACCGATGACCGGCATATACTTGCCCTGGCGGGCCAGCTCGCACATATCCCGCCCGAAACGCTCAAGCATGGCGCCCGGGCGCGCCTCCGCCTGCTTACCGAGGACCTCACCCACGGAGGCCTGGGCCTGGGCCGTCTTTCGAACGGCCTCCGTATTCAGGCCCGCGTCCGCCAGCGCTGCCCGCAGCTTCTGATCGCCGCCTTCCAACACCGCCGTGAGCAGGTCGACCGGCTCGACCAGCTTGGAGCCGCGCCGATCCGCAACGGCAAAACCGTCGTCAATGACGTCCCGCAACGTCTTGCTCGCGATCGGCCGCTTACCGGGCTCGAGCTTCCCGACCCGCTCCTCCACCGCCCGGGTGGTGAGGTAGTCCAGTAACGGCCCGCACTGGGCCCCCTGCTTATCCGCGAGGGCGCGGAGTACGCCGCCGCCGTCGAGCATCACGTGGAAGAGATGGCTGGGCGTGATAAAGGCGTCTCCCCGGCGCTCGGCCAGATGCCGGGCGTCCTCCAGCGCTTTTTCAACCTCGAGCGAAAACCTGTCAAGTTCCATGACTAATCCCCTCCAATCGGCTTAAACCCCCTTCGTTTAGGTCTTGGTGGCTCCCGCCTCTCTAGTCGTCGTCTGTCGTCCCTTTCCTTCTCGCGACGCAGCCGGTCTTTGTCCCGTGCCGGGTCTTCAGGTTCCCCCGCCACGTCTCGCTGCCGAAGGTCCCTGCCCCGCTGCAAGAACTTGCGTTCGTAGAGCATGCAGCTCTTTATCTGCCAGCTCGCATTCAAGATGACGCGCAGGTCAAAGATCGTGTGCACCTCGGCCGGTACGTCGAAATCGATCGCGAAATTGAGCTGGCCCGGGATGTCGCAGACCGCCTTCCCGTAGATCGGCGCGTTGGACTGACCGGCGCCGACGTTCACCTTGATCTCGGCCCCCAGGTTGGCTCCCGGCTCGAGGCCTATCCCGGGTTGGCCGATCAGGACCAGGCGGTAGGTCTGGCGTCCCTCCAGCTTCAGGGGGGCGAACACGAGGGTCTGTTCCTCCCGAAACAGTTGCGGGTGGGCTGGCCGCACCTTACTCTGGTAAAGGTGCTCGGTCTGGCGGTCGAAGAAGAAGGTGAGGGCCTCCAGTGCCGGGCTCAACCTGAAGTCCAGGTACTTGCCCTCGAGCGCCTCCTCCAAGCGGCGGAGCCGCGACAGGCCGCGTTCGATCCGCCCCACGTCCACGCTGAGATCATCATGGATCGTCAGTTCGCGGCTGGTCTGAAGGGTCTGGTGTTCCTGGTCGAGGAGCGAGTCAAACTCCGTCTCCACTTCCACGGCCAGCTGGCGGAAGTAGTTCTGGGTCGGCGGACTGAGGTCAAGATAGACGGCCGCGCTGCGTACGGCCCGGTACAGCTCCTGAAAGAACCGTTGCGGCGACTGTGTCAGATCCATCGTGTTATAGGCGCAGCTCTCCAGCGCGGCCACCATCTGCCCGACAAAGCGGAGCGTCTCCTCGTCTCCGGCCGTGGGGATGCCCCGCGGCTCCAACATGCTGATGTATTCAATGATCCCCTTGTGGAGCCCCGAGTAACGGTCCGCCAACCGGGCGAGTTGCTCGTTCAGCCGCTGGCCGGCCCTGGTCAGCTCGCTGTGGCCCACCATGGTGGTACACACCGGGATGAACCCGCCCACCTTTTCGAAGCGCAGGGTCTGGTCGGAACGTCGCAGCTGGCAGACCTGGAGACTGTGGGGCTCATCCCCGGCCCCGATGCCCACCTTCACCTGATAGAGCCGCCGGCGCGACGACTTCATCTGGGGGTTGTTGGGGTCGTCGGTGACCTCCTCCGGGACCTTCTGGTGCGGCTCGCAGACCACGTAGACCCCCAGCTCAGCGTTCTCCCCCAGCTCCTGTTTGGGGATCGACACCTCCACGGGCTGCGAGGGGTCGATATCGATGATGTCACCGGATGGGCTGAGGCCCCGGCACTGGCTCACCGCCACCTTGAGGGACGTCTCGTCCTCGTGCAGATCGACGATCGGGTCGTGTTTGGCCGCGCCGCGCTCGGCTGAGGCCACCCGTGGGCCGGCCCCGACCAGACCGTGCGCGTTCGTGGCGAACCTCAGCAGCCACAGAAGACCGGAATCGATGTAACGTTCCTGCCTCTCAAAGTGCTCCGGGGTCAGGAGCATGCCGTATTCCCAGTTGACCGAGCGTAGATCGATGTCGTTCTCGTTCATCAGCAGTCCCTTTCTTATCGTTCAAGCACGAATTCATGTCCGCAATCCTTGCACTTGACCTTCTTGGGATCCCCTTCCATCGTTCGGATCGAGCCGAGGAACTCATGCCGGTCCTGACTCAACCAACCCCGGGTGTGGCTGACCACCTTTCCCTGGGCCCCGCACTCCGGGCAGTCTACGAATTGGGTGGAAGGACGTACGATTTTTCGATCCATGGTCTCAGTCTCCCTGGAGAGGGTGAAAGGAGAAGGAAAATACTCATCACGAAAGCACGAAAGTACGAAGACACGAAAATGTGAATCACCACGTCTCAGTCCCTAATCAAACCGATCCAAGAATCTAAGGCACTTCTTAAACTTTAGGTCACTTTAGTCATTTTAGTCACTTATTCTCACTTTAGCTCACTTTAGACACTCTAGTCACTTTAGCTCACTTCCTCCTACCCCTTTCCAATGTGCGCGTTGACGCCTAGGACGGAGTTCTCCTGCTCGTTCCCCAGCCGAGGCGCACGGCTCGCGTCGCCCACCAGCCATCGGATCGTTGACACCGCGTGATAGGGGAGCAGGAGATCGAGCACCTGTCTCAGCCGCCGCTCGCCGGGTTCCGTGCGGTACTCCCGGTAGACCGCCAGTGTGACAGGTCCCAGGATGATGTCCATCGCCGCTTCATCGTCCATCCCATCACCAATGACGAGGTCCGCCCCCAGGCGGCTGGCGCGTTCTCCCAGGCGGGATTGCTCCTCCGGGGCCAGGGGCGTGCGCCGCGGCCGCCGCGTGATCCCGTATACGTCCAGGCGCAGCAACACCTGGGGGGCCCGCCGCAACCCCGCTTCCCGGCCCGCCAGCCGGTTCAGGCAGGGCAGGAGCACGGCCAGCTCGTACCACCTCTCACGCGGCCAGTCTTCGGGGTCGATCCCAAAGAGGCGAATCCAGCGGGCACAACCCGGCCGGTTTTCCGGCCGTACGTCAAAGTACAAGCCGCCCTGCCGAACCGTGTAGGCCGCCTTCTCGACCGGGTCGTCAAACAGCAGGACCAGGTCATCGGCCCCGGGCTCCCGCCTGCTTCCCCCTTCATGCATCCCGGTCGGGAGATAGTAGAAGGCGTTGTCGCCTTCCACGGTCAGCTCAACGGCCACGTCGCCGGTGAGGGGGACTCCCGGCGCCGGCCGCTGCTGGACGATCCGACCCTTGCTATAGCCCCGCCCGGCCTTCCTGATGGTAATCCGCTCCGCCCCGATGCCGGCGCGGGTCAGGTCGGTCAGGGCCGAGTCCACCGTGTGATAAAAGCCGTGCCGGGGCCGGCTCAGGTCGGGCATCACGGGCGTTACCGGTCGGGGTTCGACCGCCGCCATTTCCCGCTCCGCTGCCTCCGGCTCGGCTTGCGGTTCGGCAGCATCCGGGACCAGGAACTCGGCAACGCAGACCTGTTGGTCCTCTCTTATATCCATTCCACGGCCACCTGGATCTCGAGCCCCAGCAGGGCCCGTTCCTGAAGATGGGCCTCCAGATCGTGCTGGAGCACCTGAGCCTCCTCGTCGGGTGCAGTGAACGAATCCCGCTTCAGCTCGAGCGTGATGAGCTGGACCCGGCGCAGCCCGTCGGGTGAACGCTTGAGTAAGGGCCGGCTTCTGACCTTCTGTACCTTCGGTTCGTACGCCTTGATGACGGCCTCCAGGTCGGCGCGGGATAGGATCCGCTCGCGCGAGAGCAGGATTTCGGAAAACCGCTGACGGGCGCCCTTGAAGGGCTCCTCGTCGGTACCGCCAGCGGCCGCATTCACGTTCCTGATCTCCATGGTCCGCGGGGTAGCCCGATTCACGAAGGTCGTTAAACCACCGGCACCCACGCTGTCATCGCCCTTGAGCCTCCCGTTTGAGAGCAGCACCCGCACGTTGGCATAAGCATCGACCTCACCCCGCATCGTGCGGGCCGGTTCTATCTCCAGGCGTCCCCGACGATAGCCGTAGCGTCCGGTCCGCCTGTCGGCCACTGGCTGCGATTCGTGGACGTACTCGGTTCCGCGCTCACCCTTGATCGAGAGCGGCCTGACAAAGTGCCGGACCCTCCCGCTGCCGTCGCTGACCGGTATGGAGCTCCCCACTTCATCGAAACGGATGGTCTGGTTGAGGATCTCGACGTTTGAGGCGGTGGCGCAATGGAGCGCCACCCGATCGATGTCGGCGGCAATCGCGTCGGCCTCCTGCGGCAGGGCAATTCGAATCCAGGCGCGCTCTCGATCGAACAGTTCCGCCGCGCCGTCCTGGAATATCTGATTCAGAGGCCCTTCCATCTGCCTGGGGATCCGGGTGAGAAAACGGCGCTCGGGAGGGACCTCCGGGAACAGGAATACGCTCCCCCCGTAGAACCCTTCGGGAAGGTGCGCTTTCCCGCTCCGGACCTCTGCGCTCCTTTCAGTGTCGCCCACCAGCCACTCCAACCTTCGCACGCCAGCATTACCCGACCGCGAGCGCAGCATGCCCCGGGCCTGGATCTCACCGGCCCCATCGAGCAGGCACCAGGTCTCGCGCTGAAGTGCGGTGCGGAGGTATTGCGCCTCGGGCACGAGCTGGAAGTAGATCCCGTGCCGGCCCAAATGATTGGAGTCTTCTACGTCAATCGCCACGAAGATGGCCGGGCTTCGGCCCAGATCGGCAGGCACCGGGTCAAAGGACGGCCGCGCCGCCTCTACCTCCTTGGGCAGCTCCACGCCCTGATGGAGTTCGAGGGAACCTTCCTGGAACACGGCCAGCAGGGCGATCCGGGCGGGCGAGACCTCTATCTCCGTATCAAGGGCAAAGGTGAACTTTTGTTTTGATTTCGCCTCCCCGATCAGCTCGGTACCCTCCTCGAGGAGTTCCCGGCCTTCCTTGAGGGAGAAGCGCACCACGGTCTGGGCCGGCCGCACCCGGCGCGCCGGCATACCCAGGCCCGTCATCAGCTCGTCCAGCAACGCCTTGGGAATGGTCTCGGCGGCCTGCTCGTAGACGTCTTCGATCTGAACCGCCAGGGAACGAAACAGGACCTCCAGGATGGGATCGGTCTCCAGGTCGGTGAAGCCGTAGCTCTCTCTCAGCACGCGCCGGAAGTCGTTCCGCAGCTTGCTGTGGATGTCCCGCATCCGCGGCGGCTGCCACTGTGCCATGGCTACTTCTCCTTCAACCTGGGGCTACTAATAAGGCCATTGTCATTCAGACATCAACTCACCGCCCGCTCCCCTTCGACATCGCTTAGGGTCGCTAGAGCCGCGGAGGACGCAGAGAAATTCTTTTGCTTTTCGCTGACCTGCCGTCGCTAAAGCTATGGCATGGCAGGGATGCCGAAAAGCAAAAAGCAACTTGCCCTTCGGGCAGTACTAATCAACGTCAACGATCTTCTAACTTAAGCACTTGGAAATACTTATAAATTTTACACTTTCTGCTTGCCATAGGAGATACTTTTTCATGTTTTCCGGCGTCTCAGCGGAAAACATGAAGAAGAACGAACTCCGCGCTCTTAGCGCCCATTTCTACAATTTAGTAACTATGTCTAAATTGTTTTTACCGCATTAGTAACTCGACCTTCTCATGACCACAGGATCCACTCCCGAGCCCGCGTCAAGGTGGCGCAAATCACCCTGCTCCTTGTGATCAGCTCGCTTTCGCACAAAGGCCGTAATCCTCCCCTTTGGCAAAAGGGAACCAGAGAGGATTTCGGAGAAGGTTCTCACCTACAGGCTTTTTAGAAAACCCGTTTAGCATCTTGACCGGGAAACGGAAGCCGGGCTAATATCTATTCATCCAAGCTGGAGCTACGCCAAAAGGAGATACGTCCATGCCTACAGATAGCATAAAGCGCGAAGCACATCGGCTGCTCGAAAACCTGCCTGAGACGGCCACATGGGATGACCTGATGTACCGGATCTATGTTCGACAGGCGATCGAAGCGGGGCTGAAAGACAGCGAGGCCGGCCGAACCCTGGATGTCAAGGAGGTTCGGAAGCAATTGAATCTGTATGGTTTGCATGGTTAATCCTCGCTGTAATCAGGAAAACCCTCGCAAAGTGATTTCCCTCCGAGAGGCAACTATTTCAGTCATTAGGCTCTGGGGTCGAAACCATTTGTTTCCAATTTTCTCGACCCAGGCCTCATCAACAAAGAACTCAGCCTGGCCTCCGTTCCCCTAGAACTGCGGTTGGTGAAATTTGAGAATCCATGAAATGCTCAATGACTCTCTATTCCTGAGCGCTAGCACAGAAATAGGGTGTTTCTAATTTCCACTGCAAGATCTCCCTATCTCCCAACAGATTTATCTTAAGAAAGACATTACAAATACCTCGCTTCAGTTTCTCGAGATCTTTGTCAATAAGGAGATCATAGACAGCGATGACGCCCTCGTCCTTTTGCATATCGAGTAAGCGCTTGATAGGCTTTCCGATCTCTTCCTCCAAGAAGTCCTTTGTCAGCATTTGCCCGGCGACTTCCCGCAGCCGGTTGCGGACAACCCTGTCCAAAAACGAGACTATTCGAAAAGGGGTAAAGAACTTGTAGACCTCGTAGGGCTCGTCGCCGGGGCATTCGCAGCCATAGAAACACAGGTGGTTATCGTCGCCGCGAGTGACGGCGATGAGCTGCATCTGCTGCGCCAACCGTTCCGCCCTGTTTATAGGAAACTCGACGCGGGCCTTTTCCACCCCCATGATCCTCCCGAACATGGTGCCCAGTGGACGACTCTGGAGTACATCTTTTCGGTTGCGGTCGGTGCGGGCCAAGGCGCCGGCAAAGACGAGCGAGGCCGGAGCATAAAGGCCATCACCATCACTTATGTCCTGTTCAAACCAATGGGCGTTACGAAGTTTAAGATATCCCACCGTCACTATGTCAGTCGCAGAAAAGCCATCGGCCCGCCCGAGGAGTTCATAGCGGCCGCCGGGAGCAAGCTGACGCTCAATATCTTCGGACGATCTCTCGTCGCCAAGATCCGTGATCAGCAACATCCCCCACTTCCAGGCCTCTTCCTCCAGCGCCTTCCGCACCAACATGGGGATCGCGCCCGGCACCACCAGGTGCCAAATGTCGTCCCGGAAGTTGTAGTTGTCGTTGCGGCTCTTGACAAAGCGCCTGATCCCCTCCAGGGTCACGCTCTCGCGGTCCTTCATGGCCGATGCATCGGCGTTAAACACGAAAAGTTCCACGGGCGGCCGTCTCTTGCCGTCCGGTACGGCCGAATTTTCATAGAACAGCTCGAGCAGGCGGTAACTGGCCTCAAGCGGGCGCAGTTGCTGATACAGTCGTTTCATCAAGGCGTCACGTAGCTGTTCAGCCTTGGAGATCCGATCTTCAATATTCTGCAAAATCTGCTCATGGCTTTCTGTCACTGGAATACGTGATCGCATGTCCATGAGTTGATCGATAAAGGCGTTACCGGTTTCGGAAGAGAATAGATCAATTAGCGATCCTTTCCTCGTCTCGATCCAGGGCGGTAATCCAAAGAGGATCTCCTCAAAAAGCCCTTCGGCGTGAGTGGCCTCCATCGCGGTATTCTGGATCCGCTGTTTCTCCTGAGGAGACCTCTTAAGCTCGTTCAACAAGTCGACGGGCGTTGTCAGCATTCGATCCCGCAGTTTCGGATCGTCCCATATACATCGTACACCCGGAAGCAACCACCAATCCTTGAAATACGAAAGCTGACCAATCGTGTTCCCGAGGAGCGCCACGTCGTTTCGTTTGTCAGGGACCTTTTCAAGGACATTCCGGGGCTCGAAGTCCCCGATATTGGCAAACTCAAGCTCTGCTACAAGCTCCGGGATTCCCTCACCAACAGATGCAGCAAAATACAGCGAAGGCCTGAATGCCTCAAAGGCAGCATCGAGGCTGTCGATCCTGACGGGCGGATCATCCACATCCTCCACCTCCTTGCCGACTCGATCCATCGTCATAGGCAAAATGGCGAGTATAGTATTCGGTAGAACATGCCTGCCGGCAGCAATGTCTGTGCGAATGCTCTCTAC
>CAZAGT010000018.1:27005-27872 GCA_964484515.1 uncultured Desulfobacteraceae bacterium
CTCTTGGCCACGGCTTACCTATTTCTGACGCGGCATCAGGACCAGACATCAACTACGCCCCTTCTCCCACTTTTGAGTACTATCCTGGGAAAGGCTGTCTG
Organism: uncultured Desulfobacteraceae bacterium; assembly: GCA_964484515.1. GTDB lineage: Bacteria > Desulfobacterota > DSM-4660 > Desulfatiglandales > HGW-15 > CAZAGT01. Next base: position 27,107 of record CAZAGT010000018.1, read on the forward strand.
CAATCTCGAACTCCAGCTCCGTTATGAATTCCTAAGGGTCTTCTCCCAGTGGCGCCGTAAAAGGCATCGCCGGCTCAAAACACTCAAACACAGCATCGGAACCGGACACCCCCACCAGCTCCAAACTCTTAAGTATGATAGTGGTAACTAGCGAAACTACCCGCCGATCGTTCGGGGGGATTGATTGCTTTGATCTGAGCATGGCCTGTGATCTTGGTCGCAGTCGGGCTCCCTTCATCCTGGATCCGGTTCGAATTCAGGGACATCCAGGCTAATAACGAACAATTCCCTGGCCAGTCCTGTTGGTTGCACTTGAAGAGAGATGTCGCAAATACCTTGCACTCGTTTCTCGTATTCACTGTCCATGTAAAGATCATAGTCGAGTATGGTCCCCTGGTCTTTCTGTCCATCCAATATGCGACGGATCGGCTTCTCGATCTGCTCGTCCATGAAATCCTGCGTAAGTACCTGTCCGGCGAGCTCCCGCAGCCAGTTATGTATCTGCCGCTCCAGAAAGGACAGCACCCGGTAAGCCGTGAAAAACTTATAGGCCCCGTAGGGGTCATCGGCCAGAGTGCGACAGACGTAGAAGCAGAGGTGGTTGTCCGCATCGCGCATGATCGCAATCACCTGCATCTGTTGCGAGAGCAGCTCCGTCTCGCTGACCAGGCACTCGACACGAGCCTTTGCCACGCCTTTGATCTGCCCGAACATCGTGCCCAGCGGCCCCTGAATCACATCCTCCCGCTGACGGTCGGTACGTACC
>CAZAGT010000019.1:0-9980 GCA_964484515.1 uncultured Desulfobacteraceae bacterium
GTGGCCCTTCGGCCGCCTCGGGTAGCGCCTTACACTGAGACCTCGCACTCAATTCTTCGTTTTTGAAAAGAGATCCCCACGGACGGACCAAGTGCCGAAGCGTTTCAAGAATCTAAAATGTTACGAATCACGGTTCGTTGGAAACGCTGGCGTCCGGTTCCGTGTTCTCGAGGTCCACGGTCTCCGGCACGGCGCCTTCCCCGATCGGTGTTCCATCCATTCGACGGATGACCGGCCGCGGATGGGCCTTTTCGTGCTCATCGAGGGCCTTTAGCCAGCGGTCCTTTTCCTTACCCTCAAGCTTGCTCCAGCCGAGGCGCCCGCGACATTTAGGAAAGGTAGAGCAGCTCAGCCACGGTCCCCGCGCCCCGCGTCTCAAATTGAGGGGTGCTTCGCACTTGGGGCACGGGATCTCCGTACGCAGGGGTGGTGTCTTCGGTAAAACGATGGCGCCTTTACCGTCGAGATTCAAGACGCCGTCGCAGTCAGGATAGCGGGAGCAGCTGAGAAAAGGCCCATAACGACCCTTGCGGCGAATCGTGGGTCCTCCACATTTGGGGCAGGCCACATCGGTTTGCTCGGGCGCAACCGGTCGGCCCTCGCTGTCAATAGGTGCGGCATACTTGCACTCCGGATAGTTCGAGCAACTCAAAAAACGGCCGTTACGCCCGAAGCGATAGACAGTCGCACTTCGACACTCCGGGCAGATATGAGGAGCCGGTTGTGTTTCGGCCTTGGCGTGCTGCATGTCCTTATAGGCCGTGTCGAGGCTCTCCTTGAAGCCGCCGTAGAACCGCTGCAGCATATTGACCCAATCGGCCTGCTTCTCCTCGATGTCATCGAGTTGTTGCTCCATATCGCGAGTATATCCGACCTCAAGGATGTCCGGAAACGCCTCGACGAGTTTATCGTTTACGACTTTCCCCAAATCGGTCGCCCTAAATCGGTTCTTGTATTTCTCGACGTACTTGCGATCTTGGATGACTTGGATGATCTGAGCGTAGGTGCTTGGCCGTCCGATCCCTTCAGATTCAAGTTTCTTAATCAGGGAGGCCTCGGTGAATCGAGGTGGCGGCAGGGTAAAATGCTGTGTTGGATCGATCTGAATGGCGGCGAGGAGCTGATTTTCGGCGAGCGCGGGCAGCATAGGCTCCTCGGCGGTGTTCGGCAGCCCCACAACCTTGTAGTGGCCATCGAAGACAAGGACCCGTCCGGTGGCGCGGAAGACCACCTCCTTGCCGTCAGTATCGCCTGAGATCAATACCGTCGTGGCGTCCCATAACGCCTCCGTCATCTGGCAGGCCACAAATCTTTCCCATATGAGTTTGTAGAGCTTGTATTGTCGCTCATTTAACGACGAACGCACTCGGGAGGGCGTCAAACTCAGGTCGGTCGGACGAATGGCCTCGTGAGCCTCCTGCGCCGACTTGTTTGAAGAGGAAAAGATATTGGCCCTTGACGGGAGGTAATCCCTGCCGAACTCAGACGCAATGAAATCGCGAGCCATCTTAACGGCCTCACCGGATAAGTGGGTCGAATCGGTTCGCATATACGTAATCAGACCCACGGACCCCATTGAACCGATCTCAACGCCCTCGTAAAGGCTTTGAGCAATCCGCATCGTGTTCTGAGCACTGAAGTCGAGCCGATTTGCCGCCGTCTGTTGAAGGGTACTGGTGATAAAGGGGGCCGCCGGCCGGCTCTTCGTCCGTTTCGTCTCAAGCGCCTTGACCTGCCAGCTAGGGCCGTTGATCACGCGGCCGCGCAATCGGATGACTCGTTGCGCCGGTCCCTTTGCCTTGGGATTCTCGGTTTCAGTTCTCTCATCCAATTGAAATCCGGTCTGCGAAAGGATCCCGGTGATTTCTTCGACCGTCCGTGGCTTGAATCGTTTCCCGTCGACTTCGATCAATTCAGCGGCAAAGGACTCATGTTCGGCCAACCAGGCGTTCCTTTCGGCGACTTTGCGGCCGTTTGATCGGTTGCCATTTTCAGGCCCCGTCGCTTCGGCAAGCCATTGTCGCCATTGTTGTCCCAGGAGATCGGCCTTCTCCAGAAGTCTCGTGAAATAGCCGGTCACCTTCCAGTACTCCTGGGGGACAAACGCATCGATCTCGCGTTCTCGCTCGACCACCAACCGAACGGCCACAGACTGCACCCGTCCTGCGCTCAATCCCCCGGCGACCTTCCGCCAAAGCAAAGGCGATACCTGATAGCCCACAATGCGGTCGAGGATACGCCGCGCCTGCTGGGCATTGACCTTATTCATATCGATCGTTCGTGGATGCTTGAAGGCCTTTTCGATTTCATTTTTCGTGATGGCGTTAAACACAACCCGATAGGTGTCTCTGGAATTGACTCCTAGGGCCTCCATAAGGTGCCAGGCGATAGCTTCACCCTCCCGATCGAGGTCGGTGGCCAGCCAGACCCCAGCGGCCTTCTTGGCAGCCTTTTTCAGGTCGGTGACCGCCTTTTGTTTACCTTTGATTATCTCATAGGTCGGTTGAAAGTCGTGTTCGAGATCGACGCCGGGTACGGCATCTTTGACACCCTTCGGGTTCTTGGTAGGGAGATCGCGTACATGTCCCACCGACGCCATGACGACATAATCTTTGCCGAGGTACTTGTTAATAGTGCGTGCCTTTGCGGGTGACTCAACAACCACCAACTGCCTGCCCATAGCATCAAGCGATCCCAGTCTCTTTTTCGTACTCTTTGTTGCCTTCTCTTTTGCCATTTTTACCGTGCGTTCAGCGGACGAACCGCTTGCCAGGTAGCTGTCTAACGACGCCTTTCAGTTCCATCCTCATAAGGATACTCGCGGTTTCGGCCGGCCTGAACCGCACCAGCCTGGCAATCTCATCAATATGCAGGGGATCATCGCCGATGAGGTCATAAACGGACCTCTCCCGTTCTTCCAACGGGGGCAGCGGTTCCCGTGTGAACGTATCAATCTTCTTGGCATGCGGATAGTTGAGGCCGAGTTCATCGAGAACATCGTCCGGGTGCTCGATGAGTTTAGCCCCCTGTTTGATCAAGAAATGACAGCCCGTACTCTTGAAAGAGTTGATGCTTCCGGGAACCGCGAAAACCTCACGGTCCTGCTCGAGCGCCAAGGAAGCCGTAATCAGGGAGCCGCTATTCATCGTTGCTTCCACGACCACGACCCCTTTGGTAAGCCCACTAATAATACGGTTTCGAATTGGAAAGTTCTTAGGTTCAGGTGGTGTGCCCAAAGGGAACTCAGAGATCACGGCGCCTTGCCCGAGGATCTTGCTGAGTAACCTCTGATTCGATTTCGGGTAAGGAATATCAATTCCCGTCCCCAGGACACCGATCGTCATCCCGCGCCCGCCAAGGCACCCCCAATGGGCGGCGGAATCGATGCCCCGTGCCATTCCGCTTACCACCCCCAATCCTCGCCGCGCCAAACCCTGTGCTATGCGTTCGGCGGCCTTCAACCCGTAAGGGGTAGGATTGCGCGAACCGACAATGGCAACAAACGTCAGGTTGCTCGGGATCGCCTTCCCCTTGACATACAATAGCATCGGGGGATCATGGATTTCCCTCAGAATTTGGGGGTACTGCGAATCGGGATAAGGGACGACACGTACATCGTACCCTTCCAGCTTCTTGGCCAATTGCTCCGGATCGGCCGCGAATTCCCTGTGTACGATCCTCTCAGCGACATCTCGCCGAACACCGTCAACGGACATGAGATCATTCAAGTCTGCCGCCAGGATGTCCGTGGCGTCGTCGAATCGGCCCAGAAGATGTTTGGCGGCAACATTCCCCAGGCCGGCAATACTGTGCAACGTCAGCCAGGCGAGTGTCTTTTCGCTCGACATCTGCAATGTCTCAGTCCTCGGCTCGGACATGGCGCGCATTTAAAACAAAGGGCTTGATGATAGTCAAGCCCTTTGTGGATCGCATTTAGCCGAGGAGAGAAGTCATTCTAGAGGGCAGGCAGGCAAGTGCGAGAGGACCTCAGGGGTTTCGACCCAGGAGAGCCCTTCGATGGTGGTTCCCTTGAAGATCTGCTCGTGGGTGTTGAGCACCAGGGCCGTGGATGAGACCGGTCTCGATTCCAGCACGATGAGGCTGCCCAGCACGCGCGGTGGAAGACGCACTTGCTTCTTGTATTGCTTTTCAAAGAACGTCCGTGGATCTTCGGTGATATTAAAGACCTGCCCGCGCCGGAAGCCTTGGTTGAAGCCACCGCTTAGATAGACGACCGAATAGCCACCGATAATCTGTTTGAGCTCCTGCGTCTCGACGATGTAGCCGTCTAGATCCTGAGGGGCAGGGACCGGCGTCACGCACGGCGACACCGGTTCATAGGGCATGACGACGTTGCTGACCTCGGCCGGACCAAAAAGCTCAAAGATCTTGGCTGCGAACACGGGCTCTTCGACCACGTCTTGGATTACGATGAGCCCCCGGGCTATGAAGGCGTAACCCCGGCGATTCTTTTCCGTGGGGTACCGAATGATGTGAGAGATTAGCCCAATGGTGAATTCATCGCCGATCTTGACGTCCTGAACATCCATGTCCTTGGTGAACGCCACGTAAACCGTGTCGCCCTCCGCCAAGATCGATTTGTCTGTCGTCGCAGAAATGATCGTCGCCAGAGGTTTTATCTTCTTGGGAGACAGAAACCCAAGGGCATTGGTATTGGTGAATTCCGAGACGTCGAGCCCCTCCATGACCGGGTACGGTTCCGGCTGGATCTCCGCTACATCGGGGGCTTTCACGGTCCGGATCGGTACGCCCTTTAGGAGCGTGATGACATCGCCCGGTTCAAGGAGGTGAGGGTTGGTGACGAAGGGATTCATTTCCCAGAGCTTCGGCCAGAGGTTGGAATCACCGTAGTAGGTTTCGCAGATGTCCCAGAGGGTGTCGCCCTCCTTGACCGTATGGGTGAGTGGCTCATCAGCGCCCGAAGGCGGGTGCGTTAGGAAGGGCCCCAAGGCCAAAATTGTGAGAATCAGAAGGACCACTCGAGTTTGCCTCTTTTTCATCGAATTGCGCTCCTCATCGTTTTCTTTGAAATCACTATTGCTTATCTTGGATCCTGGCCTTGTCCCGACGCCTCGGCGTTAGATAGGCGTATCAAGGCAAATACCCGATGTACATTATTCAAGAATAATGCCAAATCCTTACCTCAATTCTGCCCTCAAGCCGTCCTCCCGCGTCCCTCGTCTTCCATAGGACGCGGTGTTGGGCTGAAACGGGCATCACGAAAGGGGCCCTCAGGATAGGGTCCCCACAATACGCATCCTCGGGGGCACAGCCTCTCAGGAATCCTCGCCATCGACCAGGAAAGCGGAAGGCCCCGCTACCAGATGGATTCCGTTGTCGAGTTTTATGATGAAGAATTCGTACTTGGAGTCCGTACGAGCAAGGATCGTGCCGCGGACACCTCTGTAGCCCTTGGTCATCTCGATTCGTGTTTCCGGATCAGGCATTTTCCCCTTCTTTCGGATCTTCTTTCTTTCGCGGGTTCCAAAAAACGAGGGTGGCTACCGCGGCGACGAGCAAGAGAAGGCTTAGGAGTTGGGTTGGGCTCATCGCCGTTCCGGGAACCACTCCCCGCGGATCACCGCGAAAACGTTCTAAAATCAGGCGCGCGGTGCTCTGCAGGATCAAGAACCACAAGCAGACCTGCCCATCGTAATCCTTGCGGGGAGTCATGCGCATAAGGATCACAAAGATGAGCAGCCCGCTGAACGCCGCATACAACTGAGTCGGGTGGAGTCGGACGTTCAGGGGAGCCAGGGAGCGGGGGTCGGTGAACACGGTGCCCCACCAGGTGAGCGTCGGTCTTCCGTAACAACAGCCCGCCATGAAGCAACCAAGGCGCCCGATACCCTGACCGATGGCCACGGCGGGGGCTAGGAGGTCGGCCATCTTCCAGAAGGAAAGCCGATGACGTCTCAGATAATAGCCCAGTGCGAGCCCGGCAGCAATAAGGCCGCCCGCAAAGACAAGGCCTCCCTCCCAAACCTTGAGCACTTCCAAAGGGTGCCGCCGATAATGAGGGATATGCACCAACCCGTACATCAGTCTGGCACCCACGAGCGACCACAGGATAAGGAACAACCCCATATTCATGACGCGTTCCGTGGGCATCGGCAGCGTCCTGGCCGTGCGTACGGCAACAAAAAGGCCCACCCCAAAGCCGAGGGCGGCGAAAAGGCCGTACGTGTGAACGGTTACTGGCCCTATGGAAAAGAGGTCTGGGAGCATAGAGAGTCAGTTCAGGGGCGCGTTGACGGGGTGAAGAGCAGATTCAGGGCGACCCCGATGGTTCCTACCGTGATCGCAGCGTCAGCAAGATTGAAGGCCGGCCAGTGGTAAGCACCGATATAAAAATCCAGGAAATCAACGACCTCCCGGTACCGAACCCGATCAATCAGATTTCCTACCGCGCCGCCCAGGATCAGGGATAAACCGAGGATGATGGTCCAATGCCTATCCCTCAGGCGCCGAAACCAATAGAATAGCAGGACGAGCGCGCCCGTGGTTGCGGCCACCAGAAAGCCGAAGAGGAGGGGTCCCGCGGGGCGATTCATGAGTCCAAAGGCAAAGCCGCGATTTCGCACATGGACCAAATCAAAAAAACCGCCCAGGACAGGGATCGAACCATGAAGCGGGATGGTCGCTTGAATGAGGTACTTGCTGATCTGATCCAAGATGACCACGGTCAGCGCGGGCCACAGGAATAGATGGTCGCTTCTCTTCACGTGTCGAGGTCCTTGACGCCCTCGACGGCCTCAAAGCATCGTCTGCATATCAACGGATGACCTTCATTCTCGCCGACGGTGGGATCGTGTACCCAGCAACGCTCACACTTCGGTGCGGTAGAGGTGGTCACTCTGATCCTGACGGCATCCAGTTCCTCGCTCTCAAAACCGCCCTCGACCGCTTCGCTTGAAACCAACTCCACAGCAGATACGATGAAGAGGGAGTGTAACTGATCCTTGGACGGGATGATCACTTGGCGGAGATCGTCCGGCAAACCGAGGATCACATGGGCATCGAGGGAATGTCCGATGCTCTTTTCCTTTCTGGCGATCTCAAGGGCCTTTGTCACCTCCCGGCGTACTTTGATTATCTCTTCCCATCGGCCTGCCAACTCCGAATCCCTGTACTCATCTTTCAGAGGTACGAAGAGATCCATATGGACACTAGGAGAACGCTTGGCGTCCCGCATATATTGCCAGATCTCGTCTGCCGTGAAGCTCAGGACCGGAGCCATCAGTCTCACGAGGACCGCGAGAATTTCATCCAGCGCCGTCTGGGCTGATCTCCTTGCGGCTGAGTTTTTCGCAGACACGTATAATCGGTCCTTGATGATGTCGAGATAGAAGGAGGAAAGATCGAGCACACAGAAATTATGGAGGTTGTGATAGACAAGGTGAAATTCGAAATCCGCATAGGCCTTGCGGACGCGTTCATTCATCTCATGCAACCGGTGGAGGGCCCATCGATCCAGTTCTTCCATCTCTGCATAGGGGACGCCGTCTTGTTCCGGATCGAAGTCGGCCAGGTTGCCGAGTAGATAGCGACACGTGTTGCGGATGCGGCGATAGGCCTCGGTCAGTCGTTGCAGGATTTCGACGGAAAGCCGGATATTGTCACGGTAGTCTTCCCCGGCGACCCACAATCGAATGATCTCGGCGCCGTAATCCTTGATGAGATCCAACGGAGAGATGACGTTACCGCCCGACTTGTGCATGGCCTTGCCGGCACCATCAACCACGAAACCGTGAGTCAAAACATTTCGATAGGGCGGTTCTCCGCGTGTACCCACTGAACAGAGCAGGGCACTGTGAAACCAACCGCGATGCTGGTCACTCCCCTCCAAGTAAAGATCGGAAGGGCTATCAAGGTCCTCTCTGGCTTCCATTACGGCCGCGTAACTCACTCCTGAATCGAACCAGACGTCCAAGATATCGGTCTCCTTACGAAACGTATTCGCGCCGCATGCAGGGCAACGAGTCCCGGGAGGCAAAAGGTCCTCTTCCTTTTCGGTGAACCAGATATCCGCTCCGGACTCCGCAATCAGAGCGCAGACTCGAGCGATGATCTCCTCGTTGATGAGCATCTGACCGCATTCGTGGCAGTATAGGATCGTGATCGGAGAACCCCATGCGCGCTGACGGGATATACACCAGTCGGGTCGATTTTCAACGAGACCATAAATGCGGTCGCGCCCCCAGCCGGGGATCCAGGAGACTTCCTTGATGGCCTTGAGCGCCTTTTGGCGCAGGTCGTTTTTTTCAAGAGATATGAACCACTGCTCTGTCGCACGGAAGATCACTGGTTTTTTGCAGCGCCAGCAGTGAGGGTAGTCGTGCGGGAGCGTTTCCTCCAGCAGGAGGGCGCCGGTATCGGTAAGTTTCTGATTGACGGCCCGGTTGGCCTCAAAGACGTTCAGGCCGGCAAAGTACTCGACGTCGGCCGTGAACCGCCCCGCGTCGTCAACCGGAGAGTAAACATCCAAGTCGTATTGCAGTCCCGTCTCATAGTCCTCGCGGCCGTGGCCCGGGGCCGTATGGACGCACCCGGTGCCCGCCTCGAGGGTGACATAAGGGGCTAAGACGATCAGGGACTCGCGGTTGTATAAAGGGTGCTTTGCTTTCAGGCGCTCTAGGTCGGCCGCCTTGACTTGCGCAAGGACCTGGTAGGAATCGATGCCGAAGGCGTCAAGGCAGATAGCCATCAGGCCTTCGGCAAGGATCAAGACCTTATCGTCCCCGATGTCGACCGCGACGTAATCGAGGTCGGGATGAAGCGCTATGGCCAGGTTGGCGGGGATCGTCCAGGGTGTTGTCGTCCAGATGACGATCGAGATCTCCTTCCCCTTGAGCATAGGATATTGCGAGCTGAGGTCTGAGATCATAGGGAACGCTACAAAGATCGAAGGCGACGTATGCTCATGGTACTCGACCTCTGCTTCGGCCAGCGCCGTTTGACAAGATATACACCAGTAGATCGGTTTCTTGGCCCGAACAAGGCTACCGTTCATGGCAAAGCGGCCGAACTCGCGGGCAATGGTGGCCTCGTAAGGGTAGTTCATCGTGAGATAGGGATTATCCCACTCCCCTGAGACGCCCAGGCGTTTGAATTCATCGCGTTGAATATTGATGAACTTCTCGGCGTAGGCCCGACAATGACGTCGGATCTCAACCCGCGACATGGACTTCTTGCGGTCGCCGAGTTCCATGTCGACCTTATGTTCGATCGGGAGTCCGTGACAATCCCAACCCGGGACGTAGGGAGCGTCGAAGCCGTCCATCTGTTTGGACCTGATAATGATGTCCTTTAGGATCTTGTTAAAGGCCGTACCCACGTGGATGTGACCGTTTGCGTAAGGTGGGCCGTCATGGAGCATGTATCGCTTGCGGCCTTGGGAGGATTGCCGAATTTGCTGATAGAGATTTTCATTCTCCCACCGCGCGAGGATTTCAGGCTCCTTCTTGACGAGATTGGCCTTCATCGGGAAATCCGTATGCGGCAGGTTTAGGGTTTTTTTGTAATTCACAAAAGATCCTCCAAGGCAAAAGTTCGCATTTGCTTAGCAAATAAAGCCTGTCAAGTCAAACCCATTATGGGTGTTGACATGGCTCCGCATAGTCAGTAATACGCTATTCAAACCGAGCAGACGAGCAGACCTTGAGCGCAGCAGGGCCGTTCATTTTCATACACAAAGGATGCTTCCGGAAGCCGACCATGCGTGTCGCCTTAGGGGTCGCGCTGCAGGTTGAACCTACCGGGTGCCGCATACCGAAACCGGCCCAGCGGGATGGGAAAGGATGGCTACTGATCAGAAATCCGTCGTGATGGAGCATCCCTTTGCGAAATCGGTTTCCGCTGCCGAGAAAGTAAAGCGCCTCTTCGACCTGGTCGGTTCGGAAGACACGCTTGCGGTGCTGATCAACTTCCTCCATTCGGTCTTCCTCGGACAGCCCGGG
>CAZAGT010000019.1:9990-27536 GCA_964484515.1 uncultured Desulfobacteraceae bacterium
TTGCGGTGCTGATCAACGCAGATCCGGACGCCATGGCGAGCGCGATGGCTCTGAAACGTTTGTTTTGGCGGAGGGCCAAGAAGACACGTATCTACCATATCAATACCATCAAACGAGCGGATAACCTCGCTTTTGTCAAGCTGCTCAAGCTCAACCAGCAACATGTTCGGCACCTTGACCGCGAGGAGATCACCAAATGGGCTATCCTGGATTCTCAGCCGCACCACGAGGAACAGTTTCGTAAATACCGCTACGACATCATCATCGATCATCACCCTCGAGGTCCAGAGTACCGAGCTCGTTTCGTGGATATCAGGGAAGACTACGGCGCCAATGCAACCATCATGACCGAGTATCTCCGAGCCGCCAGGGTCAAGCCGTCGCCGAAACTGGCCACGGCCCTGTTCTATGGGATCAAGACCGACACGGACAATTTTGTTCGCCAAACCACCGTGCATGATATCAATGCGTTTAGATACCTCTACCAATTCGTAAATATGCATATCGTCAAGAAGATCGAATTCTCCGAGATTACCAAGAAGACCCTCGCTAGTTTTCAGGTGGCCATGGAGAACCTGACATTTGTGAGGGACGCTGCGCTCATCCACATGGGGAAGGTGAACGACCCCGATGTGCTTGTTATCATGGCGGACTTCTTCTTGAAACTCGGTGAGGCCTCCTGGTGCATCGTATCCGGGGTGCATGCCCAAAAGCTGATTATCATCTTTCGGAACGCAGGATTTCGACGAGATGCTGGCAAACTGGCCCAGCGGCTCTTCGGGGAATGGGGCTCGGCAGGTGGCCACCGCAGTGCTGCACGGGCCGAGATCCCCACGTCCAAGCTCTGCAAGGACCCCGACGACCTGGCGCATCTGGGGGCCTTTGTCGCAAACACAATCAAGGGGACGATGAAGCACGGCAGTGCATCCGGGTCCAGTCATGAGTGATTTGCTCGATGAAAAACTGATTGAGGATGTCAAGAGCGACATTGCCGAAGGGAGGCGCGCGTTTCTGAAGGAATCCCTCGGGAAGCTTCGGCCTGCGGACGTGGCGGATCTCATAGAGCACCTGGATCCCGAGCAACGTCTTTACGTCTTCGATGTACTCGAACCCGACGGGGCCGGCGAGGTGCTCGTTGAGATCGAGGCGCCTGTCCAAGGGCGGATTCTGAACGATCTGGATAATCAGGCCATCTCCGAGATTGTTCAGGAACTGGACTCTGATGACGCCGCTGATGTAGTGGGTGATCTGCCGGCCGAACGCGCCAAGGAGATCATCGAGCGATTGGACGGAGAGGCCTCCGAGGAACTCGAAAAGCTGCTGCCCTACGCAGAGGATACGGCGGGCGGCATCATGGCCCTGGAGTTTGTGTCCGTTAACGCGGATTCCACGGTCCAGGAGGCCATCGAGGGCATTCGGGAGAAACGCGAGGAGGTTGGAAACCTCTATTACGTGTTTGTTGTCAACGATTCCGGCCGCTTGGTGGGCGTTATTTCCTTGAAGGACCTTGTTCTTGAGCCCCCAAGTCGCGAAATAAACGAATTCATGGACCCAAAAGTGATTGCCGTCCACGTCGATACGGATCAGGAAGAGGTGGCCAACCTGGTCAAGAAGTATGATTTGGTGAATATTCCCGTCGTTGACGAACAGGGGGTCCTGGTAGGCCGAATCACCCATGACGACATTATCGACGTCATCGAGGAAGAAGCGGACGAGGATATTGCCTTGATGGCGGGTGTCATCCGTCAGGAAATCGCCGAAGAATCTCCGTTGAAGATCTCCAGGGCTCGATTGCCCTGGCTGATTGCGGGGCTTTTCGGCGGCATTTTGGCGGCGGCTGTGATCAACCAGTTCGAATCGTCGCTTGAGAAGATCCTGGCCCTTTCCTTTTTCTTCCCGGTGATCATGGCCATGGGCGGCAATACAGGCACGCAGGCAGCTACGGTTGCCGTTAGGGGATTAGCCACCGGCGACATCGGCCTCGTCAATGTCGGCAAGCGGCTGTGGGTTGAGATGAAGGTTGCGCTGCTCAACGGCGTGATATGCGGCATCCTTCTTGGGATCATCGTAGGTGCCTGGGTTTCCGATTTTGGGCTGGGGATCGTGGTCGGGCTCGCACTGATCGTGATTATTCTGAATTCGGGCTTTATCGGGGCTGCCGTACCGCTGGCATTATGGAAATGGAACATTGATCCGGCCTTGGCCACCGGACCTTTCGTCACGACGTCCAACGACGTCCTGAGCCTGCTCATCTACCTCGGGTTTGTGACCCTCTTCCTGAGCCTGGCAAGATGATGGGTTGATTCGGCTGTCGCGAGATGTTCGAAATGCTTCAACCACCCGTCTTCGCCCGACATACCTGAATCGTGATGTCCATTTTTACCTTGTAGATCAAAACCGGAGGAAAATAAGCCATGGAAAAACCGATCGAATATTACTGGCGGAAGCGCTTGGCTGATGTGAAGGAGGCATTGGAAGCAAACAACTTTGAGGTCTTTATGGCCGAAGATGCAACCGAGGCCAGGCAAATTGTGCTAGAGGAAATCCTGCCGAAGACGGCGGCCAAGAGCGTTTCATGCGGGGGGTCATTGACGCAGAATGCCACCGGACTTCTCGATGCCCTCAAAGGACGAGAAGGGCTCGAGGTGCTCGATGTCTTTGACAAAGAGCTCTCAGACGCGGAACGGGTGGAACTACGGCGCCGCTCTTTGCTTGTGGACTTGTATATTACCGGGACGAATGCGGTAACCGAGGATGGGCAGTTGGTTAATCTTGACATGTTCGGCAACCGCGTCGCGGCGATTACCTTTGGTCCCAAGGCGGTGATTATTCTTGTGGGGCGCAATAAGATCGTGGCTGAACTGGAGGACGCCATGTTTCGGGTCAAGAACTATGCCGCGCCAGTCAATGCCATTCGGCTGGACAAGAAGACGCCCTGCGTCAAGACCTCCTATTGTGATGAGTGCAGCAGCCCGGACCGTATTTGTAACTACTGGTCAATCACCGAAAAGGCGTTTCCGAAAGGGCGCATAAAGGTTGTGCTGATCAACGCTGATCTTGGACTTTAGATCAATCCAGGTGCCGAGGCTGGCGCGGCGGGAGGCCGTGAGATCGTTAATACTTCTGAAATGGTGGCTCATAATAGGTTGGCTGCTGGTCGCGCTCGTGATTGCCCTTTCTCTCGTTTCGCCACCTTCCGATGTCCCTGGATTTCCGGGAGTGGATAAGCTGGCCCATCTTGCCGCTTATGGCGCGCCAGCTCTCTGGTTCGGTTTTATCTACCTGCCGGGACCCACGTACACGCGCCTGAGCCTGGGCCTTATCCTCATGTGGGAGGCGTTCTGGAAGTCATCCAAGGGTTTTTCGGCCATCGGAGTATGGATTTTTACGATATGTTGGCCAACGCGAGCGGGGTTGCCGTAGGTCGGCTTCTGGCCCAAACGCGTCTCGACGGAACACTCGCCGGGTTCGAGAGCTGGATGGGGTTCAGTCGTCAAAAGTGATGACCTGAAACAGAGTCCCGTAGGCGGTTTTCCTGGTTCTAGGTGCGTTGACGGCTCATCCATCCGGGCTGTAAGGGGCCTGCACGCGGATGAGTTTCAAGAAGCGTTATGGGCTGGTCTTATAGGTGCGGCACCCCATATTTTCTCAGCTGAATAGCACCGTTACGGAATAGCCGGCACCATCCAAATCTGATTCTCGGATTACCTGCCTAGAGCCTTTGTCCCTGGTGCCTTCCGCATCAATCTCTAAAAAATCACGGAATATAAGGCAATAATCGATAATATCTGGAAAAAATCAAAGAAAAACAGAGATCCCGTATGTTGAAAGATTTGTACACATACCATCCGTTTTCGTTAAGGCCCTGAGTTCATTTTGGAATCCTCAACACTCTTTTTCGTTTGATAGTATCCGCTTAGGAGCATGGAGTTAATTGCCCCATGATTTCATTATGTTAGATCGTGATCAAAAGGTATGTGAGGCTAAGTCATGTTTCTTCATCAGACGCTTTGACAGGTCACGGAGGTCCCGGATTAAAATATAGGGGCTCATTTTAGCAGGCGGCTCTTCCCAATTTCCAGGGAGCGTCGGGATAAACACAACAACGATCGATTCCAGGAGATACGATGATAGCCTCCGTGACGGAATTCGCGGAAAGGAAACGCGAAGCAACGGAAGAACTGAAGCTCCAGGCCCGGTTCCAGCAAGCGCAGATGATGGACGCGATCGGCACGTTGGCCGGCGGCATCGCGCACCAATTCAACAACGCTCTCGTGGGTATTGCGGGAAACATCGAACTCCTTCAGCTGGACCTGGAGGAAGAAACGAATATTGATAAATATGTCCTCCCCATGATGGCCTGCGTCAAACGCATGGCCCAACTCACGGAGCAACTGCTAGCCTACGCGCGCGGAGGCAAGTATCAACCCGAAGCGATGTCATTGGCCGATTGCGTCCGCAAGTCCATCCCCCTCATTAGCTCTCTGCATCACGCCGGCATTCATCTAGAAATGCAGATAGCCGAAGAGAATTCGAGAGTTGAGGCCGATGTGGCTCAGATGCAGATGGTGTTAACCGCCGTGGTGGCTAACGCGATAGAGGCGATCGAGTCCGCGGGCCTCATTCGAGTCCTGGTTCATGACATCATAGTGGAAGAGCGAACCAGACCAGGGCATCAAGATCTTGAGCCGGGCAAATATGTATGTCTGACGGTTACCGATAACGGCAAGGGCATGGATGAAGCGACCAAAAGGAGGCTTTTCGAGCCCTTTTTTACGACGAAAGTCCAAGGCCGAGGGCTTGGCATGGCCGCTGTATATGGGATTGTCAGGAACCACGACGGATGGATTGCGGTAAACTCTGCATTGGGAGAGGGAACGGAGGTCAAGATTTTTCTCCCTGCTCTGGATGCCCTTCCAAGCCCTAAAGAGGATCCGTGCGATCAGGTCGTGAAAGGACAGGGGACGATCCTCGTGGTTGAGGATGAAGAGCCTGTCATGAGTGTTAGTCAGGCCATGCTGGAGCGACTGGGATATCGGGTCTTGGAGGCCAAGAGTGGTAATGAAGCGGTCGCCATTGCGGGTAGTTTTGAGGGGAATATCGATCTTGCAATCCTTGACGTTGGATTGCCCGACATGGCCGGCAATGAGGTGTATCCTCAACTCAAGAGGGTCAGACCGGATTTGAAAGTACTTGTCTGCAGCGGCTACGCCATCGACGGGCCCGCGCAGGAGATCCTGGATCGAGGCGGCGAAGGTTTCATTCAGAAGCCGTTTCTGTTTGCTACCCTATCGGAAAAGGTGAAGGAAGTCCTGGACGGAGCAGGCCCTGGAGGCCGCGACTCCCGGCCACATAGACCCGCCGGATGAATAAACTCCTAGGTCTCGTTTCCCCGCCGCGCTCAGGCTGTCGGAAAACGTCTATCTGCCGTTCGACAGGCTCACGGTCCTGAGCAAAGCCGAAGGGCTGCATTATCCTCATCCCTCGTCACTGCGGCGTATGAAATCCCCGGCGTGAGGCGTAAGGTGTGAGGCGCAAGGCAAGACAGTAAGCGAGTCCTTTTCTTTACCTCAAGCCTCGAGCCTTTTGCGCACGCCTCATTCTTCGGGATTTCCTTACCTTCGCTTCGCTCGGCTCAGTCCCCACCCCTTCGGGACGGGTCCTCGGTTTCGTTCCGCTCGAAGAGAGCGGGATGGACATTTTCCATCAGCCTCAGAGAAGCTGGTTCTTAGACAACTTATCGAGGATCATTGCAGGATGGTTACTTGGTTGCGGATGCGATGAATCTTGAGACGTTTTTTGAACCTCGAACCATGGCGGTCATAGGTGTTTCGTTGACCAACGAACGCCATCCGGCCAATGTCATCTTCAACAAAAACCTCCTTCGATACCCGGTCAAGGTCTTTCCAGTAAACCCCAAGGGCGGTGTCCTCGTCGGCGAAAGGGTCTTCCGAGATGTCGCAGAAATAGATCACGACATTGACTTGGCTGTGATCGCCGTCCGCTCAGAGCATGCTGCGGAGGTCCTAAAGGACTGCATTGAAGCTGGCGTCAGGGCCGCCACCATCATCTCGGGCGGATTCGCGGAAAGGGGGCAACGAGGGCTGCAGGATCAAATGGCCGACATGGCAAAGGAGGCCGGTTTCCCCTTCCTGGGCCCGAATTGCCTTGGCATCTACGTGCCCTCTCGAGTGGATACGTTTTTTCTTCCGAGTGAGCGAATGGTTAGGCCTGGGGCCGGTAATGTCGCCATGGTGAGTCAAAGCGGCGGAATCCTGGTAGACCAAATGGTGAAGTTCGCTGGTCAAGGGATAGGCTTGTCCGCGGCTGTGAGCATTGGAAACAAGGCCTTGCTCAGGGAGCTTGATTTCCTAGAGTACCTGGTTCATGATCCCAAGACGGATGTGATCAGCTTCTACGTGGAGGGCTTTGAAAGGGACGAAGGCCGGGAATTCGTCCTAGCGGCCGGCCGCAGCCCCAAACCGGTTATTGTCCTCAAGGCCGGTAAGAGCCCTGGCGGAGGGCGGGCGGTTTCGAGTCACACCGCCTCTCTGGCCGGGGATTACCAGATCTTTGCCTCTATCCTGTCGCAGCATGGCATCGTCGAGGCGCACAATGAGTTTGAGCTGATCTCTTTCTGTGAGTCCCTTAGCTGCTATCAACGGTCCATCGAAGGCAGAATCGGTATTATAACACCCAGCGGCGGACATGGAGCTCTCTCCGTAGATGTGGCCACCGCTCACGGACTCACCATTCCGACCATCCCAGGGACCTCCCAGGAAGAGATCCGGAGCAGACTGTCGCGGAGCATACAGCCGATCGCTTCCGTCGAAAATCCCATCGACCTGACAGCGAGTGCCCTCGACGAGGATTTTGTCTTTACGGCCGAGTATCTCAGCGAAGAGCCGAGCATCGATTGTCTGTTGATCCTCCTGCTGCCTTACTCACCCACCATGAGTTCGGATCTGGGCGCCAAACTAAGTCAGGTCTATCTGCGCCACAGCAAGCCGATCGTCGCCTACGTGCCTCACGTGGAGAAATTCAGGATCATGATAGAAGGATTTGAGCTCAACCGGATTCCCGTAGCGCACTCGATTGAAGGGGCGGTGCTCATGGCGGAGGCGATGAAGCGTTGCAAGCCCTGCTAAGGACCGGCCGGTCTACGCCGAATTGCCATGATTATAATGTAAATTCAATCACTTAACATCTATCGCTTACATAATATGAAAGCTCAAGACGCAAGGCAGAAAATGAAAGGTACAATTGAACTCGTAGCCGTCTTTTCCCGAACCTCGAGCCCCTTCGGCCTTGAGCTCAGGGCCGAAAGGCTCGGAACTCGAACCTGAAATCTCGCCCCCCTCATTCCGCAGGATTTCTTTGTTCTCCCTTTTTGCCCTGACTCTTTTCGCACTCCTTCGGCGATATCCAAACGTTTACCCATCTCAACCGTTGACTTCACCCCCTCATGGGTAAACTTTTGCCAGCCAATGGCAGATGAATCCGCAAAAGGGGTGGCATTGCTTTGCCAAACTTCGCGGAAGACCTCTCGGAATTCTATGTAATATATTGATATTGAAAGTGTTTTTAGTGATGACCCCCCTGGCATGATGTTCGCTTAAGGGAGAAGGACATCGCCGACAGAGTTCAAAGACGAAAGTAAACGGTCGTGTCCTATGTGGGCGAGGAAGGGGGTCTTGAGATGATGTTAGCAGAGAGATCAGTCTTGGAGAGTATGGCACGATGGATCGTGCTGGCCGCGATTGCCCTGGTCTTGCAGGCGGCACAGCTTCAGGCTCAGGAAAAGCAACCCGCATTGAAGGCAACAGAAGCGAATCAGGGGCAGCTCCTGGCAAAAGAGAAAGCGGTCGATAGTTCTGCAAAAGTGGTGAAGATCCTCAGCGGAAGGAAAGAGGAGAGATTATTCCAGCCGATCATCGTGGCAGCGGCCAACCGCCATAAGGTGGATTCGGCTTTGGTGAAGGCCATTATTCTTGCGGAATCGGGCTACAACCCCAAGGCCGTCTCGAAAGTGGGTGCCAGGGGGCTGATGCAGTTGATGCCTCGGACCGCAAAGTCACTAGGCGTAGAAGACAGCTTCAATCCTGAGCACAACATCAACGCCGGCGTCCGATACTTCAAGAAGCTGCTGAACCAATTTGGTGACGTCAAACTAGCCCTGGCGGCCTACAACGCCGGCGGAAGGAACGTCCGGAAATATAAAGGTGTGCCTCCTTACAAGGCCACACGCTACTATATCAAGAAGGTCCTTGAGTATTACCACATTTACAAACATCAGCTAGGCGATGAGGAAACGAACGACGTGTAAACCGGGCTCCTCGTTACACCCCTCTTTAACGCCCGGCGGCACCCCTTCCTCAATCTACGACGCATTTCGATAGCTTCATTCAGCTTCGTTTCAGAAGCAAGGCATCCAGATCCTCGACCTGGGTGCCTTGTTTTTTGTCCATATTCTTCCTCGAGCCTCGAACCCTAAGACTTCATTCCGTGGGGTTTTCCCTGCGCTTCCGGGAGGGGCCTCCCGTAGTCCCAGTCGAGAAAAGAGAGCCATTTAGGCGAGAGGCCTAAAGATCCGGTTTGCCAGGTTGCCACTGGCTCAAGTCGCGAGGTTCCAGCACGATATCATCTTGCAGGTCCCACTCGTCAAAACCCGTGGTCTTGGTGTAGACGTCTTCTGCCGCCGATTCGGGTGAGAAATAGGAACCAATCCAGGTGCGGTCGATATATAGTCGGAACTGCCCAGAAACATCTGGGTCCGGACTGATCCAGAAGGTCCCGAATTTGGTTTTATAATGATAAAACATGGCTCCCTGATGAATCGCGAATAAGGAAGGGCCGACCACCGATCTGAGAGTTGATTGCTCTGGCGGGCTATAGCAGATCGCCCGTTCGAGTTCAAGTCGATTCCGGAGCCTAAGGCCTCCGGGTTCGGTTTACGGTCGCGAAGGGAAAGCGCTGCATGTGCAAGTGCATTTTGTTTTGGTCCAATTTTGTATTGACAAGCAGAACGAAATAGATGATACGAATATAGGCACAAAGATTTGAATATCTCTAAAAGAAATAAGCTTTAGAGAGAATAAGGGTTTTGAAGCCTAATTGAACAATTTATCTAAAGAAGACAAGCACAGTTGATCATTTTGGGCGTTGGAAACCGGGTATTTCCGGGCGATTACATTTCGGAACAACGAACCTGATGAGGCGTCTGAGAGGGCAAAGGCCCCACTCCGGATGCCTTGTTTGCTTTATGAGACTGGTCGATGCGAACATTTAGAGTCACATACCAGGGCCAGAATCCAGTGGAGATAGGGGCCGAATCCCTCTCCGCTCTCGATGCCTTGAGACATCTTGGGCTCAAAGGTCTCGAGAGGGTTGTGGCTGTTCGAATCGATGGTCAGAGTCGGGATCTCAGTACCATGATTAATCCCGAGGCCGATTTGGAGCCGATCTTTTTGGAATCCGAAGAGGGATTGGAGATTATGCGCCACAGCACGTCGCATATCATGGCCATGGCCGTCCAAGAAATCTTTTCGGGTACAAAGGTGACTATCGGGCCTGCCATCGAGAATGGGTTCTATTATGATTTCGACTACGAACGTCCGTTCAGAGAAGATGATCTACCGCGAATTGAAGAGAAGATGAAGAGGATCATCCGAGCGGATCTGCCCTTTGTGCGCAAGGAGATGACGAAGCACGCCGCCCTCGACCTCTTTCAAGAACGAGGCGAAGACTACAAGGCCGAACTCATTCGGGAACTCGATGAGGAGACGGTTTCCGTATACTGTCAAGGGGACTTTACCGACCTGTGCCGCGGCCCCCATGTTCCGTCTACAGGTAGGATTAAGGCCTTTCGGCTGATGAAGGTGGCGGGGGCCTACTGGCGGGGCGATGAAAAACGGGCCATGCTGAGCCGTATATATGGTGTGGCCTTTGCAGATCAAAAGGGCCTGAAGCGATATCTGCATCGATTGGAGGAAGCCAAAAAGCGGGATCATGTAAGGTTGGGTACCCAGCTTGACCTGTTCAGCATGCATGAGGATGTCGGGGCGGGTCTCATTGTCTGGCACCCAAAAGGAGCTCTGTTGCGACATATCCTCAGGGAGTTTGAGGTCGGTGAGCACCTAAAGCGAGGCTATGAACTGGTCGAGGGCCCTCAAATCCTGAAGACGGCCCTCTGGGAGAGATCGGGGCACTTCGATAACTACCGCGAAAACATGTACTTCACGGAAGTGGATAGCCAGTCCTACGGTATCAAACCGATGAACTGCCTTGCACACATGAAGATATACGGATCAGCGATCAGGAGTTATCGCGATCTGCCCAAGCGGTACTTCGAACTCGGGGTCGTACATCGGCACGAGCGCTCCGGTGTGCTGCACGGGCTTCTTCGTGTAAGAGAGTTTACTCAGGACGACGCGCATATCATATGTACGCCTCAACAATTAGACGGCGAAATAAAGGGCGTGCTCGATTTTGTCAGAGACGTCATGGAGATCTTCCACTTCGAGTATGATCTTGAGATAAGCACGCGGCCCGCAAAGTCGATCGGCTCCGATGAGGATTGGGAGCGGGCCACAAAGGCCCTCATCGCGGCCGTGGAAGACAATGGGCTGCCCTATCAACTCAATGAGGGCGATGGGGCCTTTTACGGTCCAAAGATCGACGTCAAGCTCAAAGATGCTCTGGACCGGGAGTGGCAATGTGCGACTATTCAATGTGATTTTACTTTACCGGAGCGTTTCGATCTGTTTTATATAGACCGGGACGGCCAAAAACACCGGCCTGCCATGATTCACCGCGTCATCTTGGGAGCCCTCGAGCGTTTCATCGGTGTGCTGATCGAACACTACGCCGGTGGCTTCCCGACATGGTTGGCGCCCGTCCAGGCCGTCATCCTGACTGTCACGGATAGGCACTTGACCTACGCTGAGAAGCTGCTTAGGTCGCTGCTCGCGGCCGGCATCAGGGTAAAGGCTGATTTCAGGAACGAAAAGCTGGGTCTCAAAGTCCGAGAAGCACAGCTACAAAAGACGCCCTACATGCTGATCGTCGGTGACAAGGAGCAAGAGCACGGGGGAGTCACGCCGCGCTTAAGGGATGGCAAGAATCTGCCCCTTATGGATCAAGAGGAATTCATTGATTTCATCAAAGAGGAATGTAGGGAAAGGAGGTAGAGGTTATAGCTAAGAGATTTGATGATGTGCGCGTGAATGAAAAGATCCGGGCGAAGACGGTCAGGCTGATCGGCGTTGATGGATCACAACTCGGCATCATCTCCATTCGTGAGGCCCTGGAGAACGCCGAAGACGCAGGGCTGGACTTGGTGGAAGTTGCCCCGAACTCAGATCCGCCCGTGTGCCGGATCATGGACTACGGCAAGTACAAATACCAGACAAGCAAAAAGACTCAAGGGACGAAAAAGAAGGTCAAGGCCGTCCAGCTCAAAGAGATCAAGCTGAGACCGCATACGGACGAACATGATCTCGGGTTCAAGATCAGGAATCTCAAAAAGTTCTTGGAGAAGAAAAACAGAGTCAAGGTTTCGATGATCTTCAGAGGGCGGGAGTTGGCCCACGTCGATTCGGGGATGGAGCTGCTTCAAAGGGTCGCCGCAGAGGTTGAAGAAACCGGGACCGTCGATCAGCCGCCTAAACGGGAAGGCCGCAACGTGACCATGGTCCTCGTCCCCAAATAGATCCGTCATTTCATATCACATCCGATCTTAAGACAAAGACCAGGAACAGGGAAGCGACCGGCGTGCCGCCGGACAGCGAGCACGTCTGCGCTGCTTGTTTGGCGGGTAGGTCAGGCTCGCAGAAATGGATCGCAGGCCGATTCAGGTTTGGAGGTTAAGGGATGCCAAAACTAAAGAGTCATCGCGGGGCGGCGAAACGATTCAAGATCACAGGCTCCGGCAAGATTGTGCGCAATAAGGCCAATGCAAGCCATATTCTCACCAAAAAGAGTACCAAGCGGAAACGGAATCTCAGGAAATCGGGGCTCGTTGACGCGACGAACAGGAAGAGTGTCAACCGGCTGTTGCCCTACCTGTGAGCGTCCGTACGCCGACTGCTAATCCAAGCGTAAACGAAGAGGTTTGAGAATGCCGAGAGTGAAGAGAGGGTATAAAGCAAGACGCAGGCGGAAGGCCATCCTTAAGGCCGCCAAGGGTTTCAGGGGCGGGCGAAGTAAGCTTGTAAGGACGGCCACCGTTTCGGTAGACAGGGCCAGGATGTTCGCCTATCGCGATCGGCGAACGAGAAAACGGGATTTCCGGAGTCTTTGGATCGTCAGGATTAATGCGGCTGCGCGAGAAAACGGGATTTCCTATAGCCAACTCATGGGCCGCCTCAATAAGGCCGGTATTGAGTTAGACCGCAAGATCCTTGCCGAGTTGGCCGTCAATGACCCCGCGTCCTTTGCAAGCGTAGCTGCCGCGGTGAAGTAGTTCAATAGTACATCCTAGAACACGTTGTGAAAGGCCCCGCCTAGACGGGGCCTCGGCGTTTGTTCAAACATCGCAATCGGCGAGGAGAACCCTTTGCTCAGGGAACAACTCAAAGAGATCGAGAAAAACGCTGTTCAGGAATTTGAGGCCGCGGAGGACCTTCCGCGCCTGGAGGACCTGCGGGTCAACTACCTTGGAAAGAAGGGGTTGTTGAGTTCGATCTTGAAGAAGATCGTTGAGGTCCCAACGGAGCAAAGGCCCGAGTTAGGCAAGCTGGCCAACCAAGTGAAGGGCAGACTGACGCAGGCACTGACCGAGGCCCGCAAGAGGGTAGGATCGCAAAAGGTCGTCGATGATTCCCTCCTGGATGTAACCCTGCCGGGCAAGAAACCGATGCAGGGACATCTACACCCGATCACGCACGTGCTGCAGGAAATCTGCGACATATTCCGAAATATGGGATTTCGGATTGTCACAGGTCCTGAGGTGGAGTTGGACTACTACAACTTTGAAGCCCTGAATATCCCCAAGGATCATCCTGCCAGGGATATGCAGGACACCTTTTATATCTCCGACAACGTGGTTCTGAGGACGCACACGTCACCAATCCAGGTACGCGTCATGGAAAGGAAGTCTCCGCCCGTCAGTATCATTGCACCCGGCAAGGTCTATCGGCGCGACTCGGACGTATCACATACGCCCATGTTCCACCAGGTAGAGGGACTGCTGGTCGACAAGGGTGTCAACTTCGGCGATCTGAAGGGTACGCTGACGTCCTTCGTGCATCAAATGTTTGGGCGTGACACCGCCTTGCGGTTCAGGCCCAGCTTCTTCCCTTTCACAGAACCGAGCGCTGAAGTGGATATTCAATGTGTGATGTGTCATGGCACCGGCTGCCGGACATGTTCTCATACGGGTTGGATCGAAATCCTCGGTTCGGGCATGGTCAACCCGAGGGTCTTCGAATTCGTGCATTACGATTCCGAGGTCTACACGGGCTTCGCGTTTGGGATGGGTATCGAGCGAATCGCAATGCTCAAGTATGGGATCGATGACATTCAGCTCTTCTTCAAGAATGACATTCGTTTTTTGCGGCAGTTTTAGTTTGTCGACGCTCTAGCCGCCTTGCGTTGATTCTGCTGCCATCGTGGCACCTTGGCTAGAGGCGTGATACACATCGACGAGCTTTAAGAAACCAGAAAACGAAAGCGTTACCTAAATGCCACATGGCTGCTACAACGACACGCCGTGTGGGTTGGGGGATAGACCTTGCGTCTGAGCGTAAACTGGTTGCGGGACTATGTTCCCATCGACATGTCGCCGGGCGAACTGGGGAACCTGTTGACGATGGCCGGTCTCGAGGTCGAAGGGATCGAACCGTACGGACAGGGCCTAGACGATGTCATCGTGGCCGAAGTCTTGGTTGTCCACAAGCATCCTGCGGCCGACCGCCTCTTCGTCTGCGAAGTGAATAGCGGCAGCGAAAACATCTCCGTGGTTTGTGGCGCTCCAAATCTCACGATAGGGGCTAAAGTCCCTCTGGCCCTGCCGGGCATCGAGCTGCCGGGGGGGATACGGGTCGAAGTGGACACGATTCGAGGCGAACGTTCAGAGGGTATGCTCCTGGCCGAAGACGAGATGGGGCTTAGCGACGACCATACCGGCATTATGATCTTGGATCCGGATCTGAAACCGGGCGAGGCGTTTTCCAGAGCGCTGCCGATAGAAGACTGGGCCTTGGAGGTGAGTATTACTCCGAACCGGCCCGACTGGACTTCGGTCCTGGGTGTTGCCAGGGAGATTGCGGCCCTGACGGGACAGAGTCTAAGCAAACCCGTCATTGAGATCGAAGAGGAGGACAAGCCCGTCGAGGGTCTCGCCGATGTCACGATCGAAGACCCGCTAGGTTGTCCACGTTACGCAGCCTCCGTCATCCGGGGCGTTACCTTGGGGCCGTCGCCCTTCTGGTTGCGCTCGCGACTGCACAAGTCCGGCGTCCGCAGCATCAACAACGTGGTCGATGTAACGAATTATGTGATGCTGGAGATGGGGCAACCGTTACATGCCTTTGACTACGATCGACTCAGGGAGAACCGCATCGTTGTCCGCCGTTCGATCGACGGAGAGACATTCACGACGCTGGACGGGCAATCCCATCAACTCAACGACGAGGTCCTGATGATCTGCGACGGTAAGAGACCGGTGGCTGTCGCGGGCGTCATGGGTGGTCTTAACTCCGAAATCTTCGCCGGCTCCGTCAATGTACTCCTCGAAAGCGCCTGTTTCGATCCCCGCACCATCAGAAGGGGGTCAAAGTGGCTCGGTCTTTCTACGGAGGCTTCCTACCGCTTTGAGAGAGGGACGGACGTGGAGGGGGCGGTGCCTGCTCTGAAAAGGGCATCCGGACTTATTTCGCGTCTTGCGGGCGGGAGAATCGCGAGGGGGGTTATCGACCGCTATCCCTCCCCCCGTCCGACACCAGTGATCGACCTGCGGGTGAATAGGACCAATCAGTTCCTCGCGACCTCCATCTCACAGCCTGATGTGACCGGATACCTGCAGGCCCTTGAAATGGAAACGGAAGCACTTGACCAGAATACGCTTCGAGTTAGGCCTCCCTCGTTCCGGGTCGATGTCAGCCGTGAGGTCGACCTCATGGAGGAGGTGGCCCGCTTGGAGGGCTACGATCGGATACCGGTGACCGTTCCGGCGATCAGACCGTCCGAGGAAGAGCCGGATCCGGAATTTGTCCTCCGGGATCGAGTGCGCAAGATTATGGTCGGGCTCGGTTTCTCGGAGATCATTTCCTACAGCTTCGTCTCATCAGGGTTCCCGGATCTTGTTGCAGCCCCGAAGGAAAGCCCCCTGCGCTCCTTTGTCGAGTTGCTCAAACCGCTGACCACCGACCAATCGGTCATGCGGACCTCTTTGGTGCCCGGGCTCATGGCCGCCGTCAGGGCCAACGCGGCTCACGGGGAGACAGATCTCAGACTCTTTGAGTGGGGCAAGGTATTCATCGACCGCGATGATGAGGATTTGCCGCTCGAAAAGACGGCCCTGGCAGCCTGCATGACCGGCAGCTATCAGGACAAGGTCTGGCATGGAGACAGGCAAGCGGTCGATTTTTATCATATCAAGGGAGCTGTCGAGAGTCTCTTAGAATATTTGGCCATAGGCGAAGCGGTCTTTCAAAGGGATGGGATCGCCCCCGGATATGATCCCGTTGCTTCGTGTAACATTCTTCACGCGGAATCGCGAATCGGTATCATCGGCCGGCCCGTACCTCAGGTCCTCGAGGCGTATGAACTAAAAGGCCTGGGGGTCTATCTGTTTGAACTGGATATCGAAGGCCTCCTCAAAGCGATACCACAGGAACGGAGATTCCGGCCCTTTGCGAGGTTTCCGGCGGTCTACCGAGACGTTTCTCTGATTGTCGACCAGGACAAGGAAATCCATCAGATCCAAGAGATCGTGCGGCGGGTTGGGGGTGACCTGGTAGAGTCCGTCACCCTCTTCGACCTGTACGAAGGTGAGAAGATCGGCTCCTCGAAAAAGGCATTGGCTTTTCGGATATGTTACCGATCGCGGGATCGGACCTTGGCCGGTAAAGAAATCAACCAGTTGCACGAGGCCATTATCGCCCAGATAGGCCTGGAGACCGGGGGGCGATTGCGGGAGGGCTGACGAGACCATGCAGATTCCAGAGGATAAGACCTATTTCCGGATCGGAGAAGTGAGCCGCATAACCGGGCTGGAACCGTATGTCTTGCGGTATTGGGAAAGCGAGTTTCCCCAAATCAGGCCGCGCAGGGCCGACTCCAATCAGAGGACGTATCGGAAGAAAGACCTCGAGATCATTATGGAGATCAAGCGGCTTCTGTATGACGAGAGGCTGACGATTGAGGGCGCCCGAAAGAAGCTGAAGCTGAAGCTGAAGCAGAAGGCGACGAATGGGGTTGGGGAGCGGGAGATCCTGGCGGAGCTGAAATCGGAGCTTCAAGATATCCTCAGGGTCCTGTCCCCCTGAGACTTGCGGCAAGTGGCTCTTCAAAGCAGCTTCCCACCAGGAATTCCCACCTTGGTGCCTATCATCGAAGGCGACCATCCCCACCCCAGGGTACAACTTCATGACGAAATACATGGAACGCCATTACAGGAGGCGGGCCCAGGCACGGGATCTGAGATCTTTTCAGGTCGCCGTCAAGGAGACTGACCTTTGGGTCAGTGCCGAAAGGGATCTGAAAGAGGAAACCAGAGACCTCGTTATCCGCTACCGACATCAGCTTGAGCACTACATCGAATCACATCAGGTGTTTCTGACTAGCCTGCAACCCTTACCGGAAGATCCCTATGCTCCGCAGATGGTCGCGGAAATGATCCGGGCGACAAAAGGCATTGGGGTAGGGCCCATGGCGGCCGTTGCGGGGGCGGTGGCACAGTATGTGGGAAAGGGACTCTTGGAGATCAGTGAACAGGTCATCGTGGAGAATGGCGGTGACATTTTCCTGCAAACCAAACGCGCGGTTACGATCGCGGTCTTTGCCGGCGACTCCCCCTTGAGCGAACAGGTCGGCCTAAAGATTCCCTCCAGGCAGATGCCGCTCGGAGTCTGTTCTTCCTCAGGCAAAGTGGGTCACTCTCTCAGTAAAGGAGTTGCCGATGTGGTCTGTATCCTATCCACATCGGCGATTCTGGCGGATGGGGCCGCAACACTTCTCGGTAACAGGATAAAGGGTCCTGCCGACCTGCGGAGATTCGGCAATTGGGTGCAGGAGATCGATGGCCTCTTGGGCGGGTTGGCCGTTGTCGGGGATAAGATGGCTGTTTGGGGTGATATCGAACTTGTGGGCCTATAACGAACCCCGCCGCTTGCCATGGGAGAGGTAAGTGTCAAAACCTCATTTCATGAAGTTTCATACGCGGCTATACAGAGCCGTTCTCCGCATTACAGGAAGTAGAGTTGCTCATCTTTTGCGGGGGGCCGGGTGTGAACCGCCTTGGCCGAACCTTCTTTCAGAGAGAACGGTTCTTCCTCTTCGAGCAGGTCACCCATTTCGGCTTCTACCTGCTCGGGGTCCTCTCC
>CAZAGT010000020.1:0-27482 GCA_964484515.1 uncultured Desulfobacteraceae bacterium
CCCCTGGCCTGCGTCCGGTACGCGTCGGTCCTGGTCCTCTTGCCGTAGCCGTTCTGGGTCACAGTCAAGATCGTTGCCCCCTCGTCGAGAACCTCCATCCCGACCACTTCATCCGACGGCTCCATCCGGATCCCAATATTCCCCGCACTCACCCGACCCATACTCCTCAGATCCGATTCGGGAAATCGGATCGACTTTCCGTTCTTGGTCGTCAAGAAGATATCCTGTTCCCCATTCGTGAGGCGCACGGTCATCAGTTCGTCTTCCGCGTTTATCTTCAAGGCTACGATCCCCGCTGATCTCGGTCGACTGTATGAAAGCAGATCGGTCTTCTTTACCAGGCCCTTCTTGGTGGCCATCACGAGGTATTTGCCCTCCTCGAAATCCCTCACGGAGAGAGTCGTGGCCACCCGCTCCCCTCTTTTCAAGTCCAGAAGGTTTACGATCGCCTTTCCGCGTGACATCCGACCGCCCTCGGGAATCTCGTGGACCTTCTTCCAGTACACCCGGCCCTTGTTCGTGAAAAACATCAGGTAATCGTGAGAGGAAGCCACAAAGAGCAATTCGACGAAGTCCTCCGCTTTGGGCCTTGCGCCGGTCAACCCTTTGCCGCCACGACGTTGGGCCCTATACAGACTAATCGGGTTCCGCTTGATGTAGCCGGCATGGCTGATGGTGACGACCATGTCTTCCTCGGCAATGAGGTCCTCGACGTCGATATCTTCGGCTTCCTCGAGGATCTCCGTTCGCCGCTCATTGCCATGCTTCTCCTTGATGGCCTCCATCTCCTCTTTGATCATCTGCAAAACCATCGTCGGACTTCCCAATATGGCCTTGAACCGTGAGATGTTCTTGAGCACCTCCTCATATTCCGTCTTGATCTTCTCTCGTTCCAATCCCGTCAAGCGCTGCAATCTCATGTCCAGAATGGCCTGCGACTGCACGTCGGAGAGCTCGAATTCAGACATCAATCGGGTCTTGGCAACCTTGGCATCAGACGAGGACCGGATGAGCTCGATGATATCGTCAAGAGAATCCAGGGCCTTTTTCAGCCCCTCCAGGATGTGGGCCCTTTCTTCGGCCTTCCGAAGATCGTAGGTCGTCCTCCTGATGATGATCTCGCGACGATGAGCAATAAAATGCTCGAGGATTCGTTTGAGTGTCAGGACTTCGGGTCGCCCGTTAACGATCGCCAGGAAGATGATACCGAAGGATACCTCCATCTGGGTGAACTTGTACAATCGATTTAGGATGACCAGGGCGTTGCCCTCCCGCTTGATGTCAATGGCTACGCGCATGCCGTCACGGTCGGATTCATCGCGAATATCGGAGATCCCTTCGATCTTCTTCTCCTTGACCAAGTCCGCGATCTTTTCAAGGAGCTTTGCCTTATTGACTTGATAGGGTATCTCCGAAATCACGATCCTTTCGCGTTTCTTTCCCACCTTTTCAACAAAGGCCCGGGCCCTGATCTTAAAAATGCCCCGTCCCGTTTGGTAGGCCTCCGAGATCCCTTTACGGCCTTGGATAAATCCCGCCGTCGGAAAGTCCGGACCCGGCAGGATCGAAATCAGTTCTTCCAGATCGACGTCCGGCTCTTCGATCACCTTGATGATCGCATCGCAGACCTCGGTCAGATTGTGAGGCGGGATGTTGGTAGCCATGCCCACGGCAATCCCCGAAGCACCATTGACGAGTAGATTTGGAATCGTCGTGGGCAGGATTACCGGCTCTAAGAGGCTGTCGTCATAGTTAGGTACGAAATCCACCGTTTCTTTGTCGATATCCGAGAGAAAATCCTGCGCCAGCTGTGTCATCCGCACTTCCGTATATCGCATGGCGGCGGGCGGGTCCCCATCAACCGACCCGAAATTGCCCTGACCGTCCACAAGCGGATACCGCATGGAGAAATCTTGGGCCATGCGGACAATGGTGTCGTATACGGCGGCGTCGCCGTGGGGATGGTATTTTCCGATCACATCCCCCACGACTCGCGCGGACTTCTTGAAGGGCCGATTGAAGTAGTTTTTGAGGTCGTGCATACCGTAGAGGACGCGACGATGGACCGGTTTAAGGCCATCGCGAATATCCGGCAACGCCCTCCCTATGATGACGCTCATCGAATACTCGAGATAAGACTTCTTCATCTCATCTTCGATGTTGACGGCCAATGCCTTTATGTCTAACTCCATCTCTTCTCCTTAAGCAATCCTCGTATGAAACTTCATGAAAGGAGATCTTTGCTCCCTTACCGCCCGGTCATGGGGGTCTCTTTTCAAAAACGAAACGTTCCCTGCTCGAACGAACGCTGAAGAAGCTTGCAAGCCGTTCGGCCCCGAGCTCACGGCCGAGGGGCAAGGCGGCCGGAGCAGATTCAGAGAATGGGCGAAGGCTGTCATTCCGGCCTATACCGCGCTGGCCCTCCGGACGCCTCGGAAAGCGCCTTGTGCTGAGACAATCCACTCAATTCCTCGTTTTTGAAAAGAGACCCCCACGGCCGGGCGAAGATATATTGAAATATCTGAAAATGCCAAATTCAAGCACTATCTTCATCAAGTTTCCCGGTCGATCAACCTGATCAATCCTGCGGCAAGCGGCCCGCCTGACTGGCGAATAAGTTGCCTCATTAGATGTCCAGGTCCGTGACCTCCAGGGCGTTGGCCTGGATGAACTCCCTCCGAGGGCCTACCTTTTCGCCCATCAACGTTGTGAAGATATCGTGCGCTTCGACCGCATCCTCGATCTGCACCTTGAGAAGAGTTCGACGCTCCGGATCCATGGTAGTTGTCCACAGTTGCTCCGGATTCATTTCGCCAAGACCCTTGTACCTTTGGATGGTCAGGCCCTTCTTTCCCTTTTCCATGAGGACCGCGAGCAATTCTTCCGGATTCTCGATATATCGCTTTTCGCCGTCGCTGGTAACACTGAAACGTCCCTTGTTCAACCGCCGGAAGTGCTTCGATACCTCTACCAGGCGCTTTAGCTCCGGCAGTGCCAGGAACTCGCGGTTCACGACAAAGGTGCTCGATCCATTGCGTGCATCCGTCACCGAGAACTCAAAGTAACCCCCCTCCTCTGTGACCTGCACATCTTGCACACTGAACTCGTTTTCCTGTAATTGGGCAAAAAGCCGCTCCATAAACCCCTTTTCCTTAAAAAGACTCTTTTTATCGATTCCTTGCGAAACGAGCAATTCAATGAACCGGCGGTCGTATCCCTTCTTTACCAGCCGCTTCAGATTGTCGTAGAATGAGATCAGTCCCCGTATAACGGCGGCCAAGTCGTTGCCCTCAATAACTGTCCCGTCTTCATTGAGCACACTTTCTTTCTGACAAATTCGTTTGAGGATAAAATCGTTAAAGAGCTCTTCATCCTTAATGAAGCGCTCGTTTTTTGAATCTGACAAACGATAAAGCGGAGGCTGGGCTACAAAGAGATGTCCGTTTTCAATCAACTCCGGCATCTGTCTGAAGAAGAACGTCAACAGGAGCGTTCGGATATGCGAACCGTCTACGTCCGCGTCCGTCATGATAATCACCTTATGATACCTGAGTGCGTTGATATCATATTCCTCTTCACCAATTCCCGTCCCGAGGGCGGCAATCATCGTCCGGATCTCCTCACTTCCGATCATTTTGTCGAAGCGGGCCTTCTCCACGTTCAGGATCTTCCCTTTCAGCGGCAGCACCGCCTGATTCCGCCGATCACGGCCCTGTTTCGCCGAACCACCGGCCGAATCGCCCTCAACAATAAATATCTCACTCTGGCTCGGATCGCTTTCCTGACAATCGGCAAGTTTTCCGGGCAAGGAGTAGTCAGCCAGAACGCTCTTCCGACGCGCAAGCTCTCGCGCCTTCCGCGCCGCCTCGCGAGCACGGGCCGCTTCAATGACCTTCGACAAGACGGCCTTGATCACTGACGGGTTTTCTTCAAAAAAACTGCTCAACCCCTCGTTCACGAGGTTCTCTACCAATCCCTTGACTTCACTATTGCCGAGTTTTGTCTTAGTTTGCCCCTCGAACTGCGGGTTGGGTAGCTTGACGCTAAGGACCGCGGTCAAGCCCTCTCGAACGTCCTCCCCACTGAGTTTCTCCTTGAAGTTTTTGGCCAAGGGAGAGTTTTGAAGGTACTGGTTTATGCTCCTCGTCAGGGCAGATTTGAAACCTATGAGGTGGCTTCCTCCCTCGCGCGTATTAATATTGTTGGCGAACGTGAAGATATTCTCCTTGTAGGAATTGTTATACTGCAGCGCGATTTCCATGATGACGCGATTCTTTTCACCGGCAACATAGATCGGTTTGCGGTGTAAAGGTTCTTGATTCTTATTCAGAAATTCCACGAAGGAGCGTATCCCGCCCTCGTACATGAACTCCTTCTCTTTGCCCGACCGCTCATCGGAGATTCGGATCTTTACTCCCTTTGTCAAGAACGACAGCTCACGCATCCTTCGCGCCAAGAGGTCAAAGTCAAACTCTCTTTTGCCAAAGATCCCTTCGTCAGGTAAGAAATGAATTTGAGTCCCGCGGCGATCCGAGTTCCCGGTCACCGTCAGATCGGTCTTCTTTACTCCCCGCTCATAACGTTGGGAGTAGATCTTGCCATCCAGATGAACCTGGACCTCCAAAAACGTGGAGAGCGCATTGACGACAGAGACCCCCACCCCGTGGAGGCCGCCGGAAACCTTGTAGCTCTTATTGTCAAATTTGCCGCCCGAGTGAAGCTTGGTCATAACCACCTCCACTGCCGGCATCTGCTCAGTCTCATGCATCCCGACCGGGATCCCGCGACCATTATCCATCACAATGACACTATTATCGTTGAGAATCTTGACATCGATGAGGTCACAAAACCCGGCCATAGCCTCATCGACACTGTTATCCACCACTTCATAGACCAAGTGATGGAGTCCCTCGATAGAGGTATTGCCGATATACATCGCCGGCCGCATTCGGACGGCGGTCAGCCCTTCAAGGACCTTGATGTCGGCCGCACCGTAACTTGAATCCACATCCAGCATCTCATATCCTCATTGGCATGATGAGTCCCAAGAAACCCTGATCGTCTTTCCCACTGATCAGACAAGGGCTCGCATTATCGATGAAACCGAGTTCCACTTCATTGCTCTCCATGACCTGTAGGACCTCAATGAAGTACTTACTGTTAAAACCGAGTTCCAACTTTTCGCCCTGGTATTCGATCGCCAAACGTTCCTGAGCGTCGCCCAACTCCGGATTGATCGAGACCAGTTCGATACCGTTATCTTCCAGGGTCACCTTGAGACCGCGGTAGGTCTCAGAGCTCAAAATAATCATTTTCTTCATACCATCCAAGAGCGTTGTCCGATCGATACGGATGTGGGACTTCAGCTTCTTGGGGATAACGGCGTTGTAGTCGGGGAACTTACTCTCCAGCAGCCTGATCACCACGGTGCAATTCTCCCGTTTAGCAAGGCAGCTATTCTGCCTGAAGCCAACCTGTAGAAGACCTCCCTCGGAGGCGAGTTTATTGAGCTCGGCCAATCCCTTTTTGGGGATCATCACACCCCCATCCAACTTCAGATCCTCAATATGGTTGATCTCTCTATCGATCAAAGACAAGCGGTGCCCGTCGGTTGCTACCATTCTCAAGAATGTCTTTCCGCCTTGCGCGATCTTCTCGGTGAACACCCCGGAGAGCTTGAATCCGGCCTCTTCCATGGTCACCGCATATATCGTCTTTTCGATCATCTCGCTCAGCTCATTGCCGTCAATCTCCACGGTAGCGATGCCTTCGGGCTCAACAAAGGCCGGAAACTCCTCCGGTGAAAGACACGCCAGGTTGTATTTGGCCTCCTCGTCGGCTATATGAACCCAGTTATTTTCCTTTTCCTTAATATATATTTTGGAACTTTTACTTTCCTTTAGAATCTCAAAAAGCTTTCTTCCGGAGATAGTGACGCTACCCGGTTGCTCGATTTCTGCGGAAAGCGTTTGCTGAATACTTATCTCGAGATCAGTCGCTGAAATGGTTATATCCGAACCCCCGGCAGACAGAAGGATCATCGAAAGGATGGGCATATTGCTTCTTTTCTCGATGATGCTTTGAACTCTGGATATAGCCCGATAGAGATCATCTCTCTCTACCCTGATTTCCATGTGTCCCTCCTAATAAAACTAATCTTTATAAATTCATAATAATAATAGGGCACGTTAGTTTGTCGAATAGTGCTCTAGCTGCTTGAAATTAATCCATTTCTTTTCTAACGCCGTCGGGAGCAATGAGTCGATTTCAGCCTAGGTTCCTCGAATGAACCCCGACGTGGGCGCTTGGATCGGCTTCTTGTGCAGAAGCGAAGCCGGTTTGTTCAAAACGCGGTGGAATATGCGGGTTATCCGAGGAGATTTTCAACGCTCTTAAGATCATCCCGAATTTCCCGATGCCGGTCCTTGTAACGCTCAATTCGGCGGACCGCATAAATAACCGTTGAGTGGTCTTTGTGGCCGAAACCGTCACCAATCTCCTTGAAGGAAAGGTCCGTGTACTTCCTCGCTAGATACATGGCGAGCTGGCGTGGATAGGAGTAAACTCTCTTCTTCTTGTTTGAGACGAGGTCGGCAACAGAGATATTGAAGTATCCAGCGGTCACGTTCTTGATATCTTCAATCGTAATGTCAATTCTTTCCTGTCCGTCGATAATGGATTTGACGGTAGATATATTCGTGTTCACTCGGTTCAAGGAGGCGTAGGCCTCAAGCCGTACGATGCTTTTGAGAAGTCTCTTGATATCGTGGTTTGATTTCGCCAGGAAAAAGACGACGTCGTCCGGTATATCGATTTGGCTTTCCTCGGAGTTCTTCTTGATAATGTTGACCTTGGTCTGATGATCCGGCGACTTGATTTCAGCAATCAGACCCCAGCCGAGCCGTGATCTCAGTTGTGGATTCATGCCTTTGAATTCGTTTGGGGGTCGGTCGCCTGTGATGACCAATTGCTTCTTTGAGCCAAATAACGAATTGAATATACATAGGAATTCTTCCTGGGTCCGCTTTCGGTTGACAAGCGAGTGGACATCGTCAAATAGGAGCATATCGAGATTACAATACTTGGTTCTGAACTCATGCAACTTGTCGCTCTTGATGGAACGAGTGAATTCGGACGTAAACTTATTCGACGAAAGATAGCAAACGGTTGAAGCAGGATCCCTGGCCAATACCCGGTTTCCAATCGAATGGAGGAGGTGGGTCTTACCAAGACTTCCTTGTGAAAAGAT
Source organism: uncultured Desulfobacteraceae bacterium (assembly GCA_964484515.1). Classification (GTDB taxonomy): domain Bacteria; phylum Desulfobacterota; class DSM-4660; order Desulfatiglandales; family HGW-15; genus CAZAGT01. The sequence continues at coordinate 7,250 of CAZAGT010000020.1, forward strand.
ATATAAAGGATTGTACTGATCCGCCGGATGTTCGGAGATCGTCTGGGACGAAGACCACGCAAACCGGTTGCATCGACCCGTGACAAAACGATCAAAGGTCAACATGGGGTTCAGCCCGTTAGGAACATTTAGGGGTTGCCTCGGGGCCGTATCGGTCTTAGAGGTATTGTCCCGGGTGCTCGCTCGATGATAGGTGAAGTGGATCTCTGTCGCCTTTCTAAGGATACCTTCGAATGATCCCTTGATGGCGGGGAGGTATTTATCATGCAACCAGTTGGCGATAAACTTGTTGGGCACAGAGATGACTGCCAGATCGTCTTGGAGATCTTCCAGGTGGGCCTGTGAAAGCCAGGTTCGATATTCTGACTTGGAAAGCTTGGAGCGCAAATCCTGCGTGATTCGGCGCCAAATTTCTTTTTTTTTTAGGGGCATCTACTGGAACCCACCATTATTGCAAGCTATTTGAATCTTAGAAGAATTAGGGTTGAATATCAACTAAAATATCTATTGTCGGAGAGGGACAAGAGGAAGATATGACGTATTCGATCGCCTTAGCCGGAAAGGGCGGGACCGGCAAAACGACGATGGCCGGCCTGTTGGTTAGGTATCTGGTTGAAAACGAAAAGACACCGGTGCTCGCCGTCGATGCAGATGCCAATGCAAACCTGAACGAAGTGCTCGGTTTGGAGGTGGAGGAGACGCTTGGCGAGGCACGTGAAGAGATGAAACGGGGCGTGGCAACGGGGTTGACGAAGGACGTCTTTATGCGGATGAAGTTGGAGCAGGCCGTTGTGGAGAACAAAGGGTTCGACCTGGTCGTCATGGGGAGACCCGAAGGACCGGGTTGCTATTGTGCCGCCAATACGCTGCTAACGACGTATCTTGACAGACTCATCGGCAATTACGCGTACGTGGTGATCGACAATGAGGCCGGCATGGAGCATTTGAGTCGTCTTACCACCAACAATATCGATCTCCTGTTGGTCGTATCCGACCCAACCCGCAGAGGGGTTCAGGCAGCCGGCAGGATCCTTGAGCTGACCGGCGAACTGAAGCTCAACATCAAACAGCACAAAGTCCTCGTGAATCAGGTCAAGGAAGACCAGGTAGCTGGGATCAGCGCCTTACTCGAGCAACAGGGTCTGGACCCTGTTGGAGTCGTGCCGGAGGATGATCAGATCGTGGACTTTGACCTTCAGGGGCGTCCGACCATCGAGTTAGGCGGCACCAGTACGGCCCTAAAGGCTGCCTTTCAAATCTTCGATCGGATCTTCAATGGGAATACAATATCTTGACGATGTAGAGTAGATGACACTACATATTGAGCTCTAAAGGGGAGCGAACCCCTCAGTTTTATTACTAGAATTCTCTTGACAAGGTTTTAGCGGTTCACTATCTTGTGCGCGACCTCTTCATGGAGGTCATTCTTTTGTAGGGTTTTGTTCTATTTTTCACATATTGCCGGGATCCCGTATCTGGGAATCCCGATTCATCGCCGGGACCGCCATTTGGTCTTCTTAAGATTATAACATCACAAAAGGGAGGTGAAGAGATTGGCCTTTGAGATCCCCCAGCAAACCTACTCTGGAAAGATCGGGGAAACGGCCTTAGGAACGGGGTCCCAAGCTCTCAGCGTGGGAGGAGAGGATTCTTACCCGTTTCACCTTTTCGAAGGCAGTATACCGAATCCACCCAAGATTGCGATGGAGATTTGGGATTACGATCCCTCCAAGGAATGGCCCGCCGCGGCCCTTGAGCCGTTTAAGGATGTCCTTTCTGAGCCCGAGGCATGGGCGCAGAAGTGTGTCAACGACTACGGGGCTGACGTCATTGTCCTGCAACTCAAGAGCACGGATCCGAACGGGCTGAATCGGAGTGCTGATGAGGCGGCGGAGCTTACCAAGCGGGTGGCTGATGCGATAGACGTCCCGCTTGTCGTTTGGGGCACCGCGAACAATCAGAAGGATGAAGAGGTTCTCAAGAAGATCGCCGAGGTCTGCCAAGGCCAGAATATCGCTTTGGGACCCGTGGAAGAAGGTAACCACAAAGGGATCGGGGCGAGTGCGCTCGGATACAAACACGTTATCGTCGCTTCATCGCCGATCGACGTGAATTTGGCCAAGCAACTCAATATCCTTTTGGGCAACCTGGGCGTTCCTCTGGAAAAAATCATTATTGACCCTACTACGGGCGGGCTAGGCTACGGTCTGGAGTACAGTTACTCCGTGATGGAGCGTATCCGCATGGCCGCGTTGACCCAAGAAGATGACAAGCTCCAGGTCCCGATCATCAATAACATCGGTAATGAGATCTGGAAAAGCAAGGAGGCTGGTCAGCCCGTTGAGGAGGCCCCCACCCTGGGCGATCCCGAAAGACGTGCAATCCTGATGGAGGCCACGGCGGCGGTGGCCTACCTCATAAGCGGCAGCGATCTGCTCATCCTGAGGCATCCTGAAAGCGTCAGACTGATTCGAAGCTTTGTCGACTTGTTGGTGGCTGGCGGCTCCGCCGAAGAGGTGCAGCCGATCGCAAAGCAGTTGGCGGCTCAGGAACCGGATCTTGCCGCACTGGCCCCGGAACCGAATCTCGAGTTCAAGGTCGCCAAGGCGGCAGCCAAGAAAGAACCGGAAAAGCCAAAGAAGAAGGCAGAACCGAAGCGCCAGCCGAAGCCTCAACCAGCACACGAGGCGGAAAAGAAGGTCGTCGAGCTGAAACCTAAAGAGAAGCCTGCCAAGGAAAAGCCCGAGGAAGCGGCTGCAGCCGAGGTGGCCTCTGAGGTCAGGCCCGAAGAGGAAGCGCGGCGCAAGCCCGAAGAAGAGGCCCGCAAGAAGGCTGAAGAACAGGCGCGCGCGGAGGCGGCAGCCAAGGCCGAGGCTCAGCGGAGGTTGGAGGAAGAGGCTCGCAAGAAGGCCGAGGAGCAGGCGCACGCAGAGGCAGCGGCAAAGGCCAAGGAGAGAGAGGATCTAGAGGCCTTGCGAAAGAAGCGTGCCGCCCAACAGAAGCAGCCCGCGACACGCAAGGTTGCCAGCAAGACTGCTGCAAAACCGATGGCCGCCACCGCCCAAGCGACCCCCGGACCCGATGAGCTCATCGATCGTCTCAGCCTCATGCTGGAACGCATCCATCGCCACAGCTAAGGCGGCGCTCGACAGATGCAAGACGAACGCATGATGCGTTAAACGAGAGAAAAACGTCTCGACGTCTGGAATCTTCCAAAGACAATATTGTGCAGAAGGTATTCAACCGCTATAGACGACGCCATAAATGAAGGTCGCTCCTTAGGAAGGGAGGAAACTGAAGATGTCAAAACTCGTTGCATTCGCCGCCATTCAGGGCGCTTACAATATCGTCTCAAAGGCTGAGGGAACCTATAAGAAGGCCCTCGAGAAATACGGTGGTAGCCAGAAGATCGAGTTCCCGAATACGGCCTACTTCCTGCCGATCATCTATTCTTTGACCGGTATCAAAGTAACCGATCTCGATTCGGCCAAGAAGCCGCTTGAATTCGCACGCAAGCTTTTACCCCCGCACGTCAAGAAGGATTGTCACCTTCCTTACCTCGGCCCGCTATTGGATGCGGGTATGGCTGCGATTTTTGCCGAGGAGATCACCGAAGCCATTCGGTATGTGGAGAACCCCGATTTTTATCAACCCGAGATCGAAGACCCCGATGTCGATGGCGGCAAGCTGTGGCTTGGCGCAGCCGATGACGCCATTATGAGAAAGCGAGGCGTGGAGTTCGTGGACGGCACGGCCCCGGGCTTTGCCGCCATTGTCGGGGCGGCGCCCGATTCCGCCACCGCCAAAAAGATTGCGGAGGAATACCAGCGCAAGAGCATCTATGTCTTTATGGCCGCCAACCAGAGCGGCACAAGCTTTGCCGAGCAGCTGGTCGAGGAGGGGGTCCAGATAGGGTGGAATACCCGCCTGGTGCCCTTCGGTCCGGATATTTCAGCAGCTGTCTTCGCCCTCGGTTTTGCCAACCGGGCGGGGATGTCTTTCGGCGGTATCCAGCCCGGCGACTATAAAAAGATGCTGGCCTACCAGAAGGACCGTATTTTTGCCTTTGTCAACGCCCTCGGCGAGGTGAACGCCGAATGGGCGGCGAACGCGGCCGGCTGCGTCAATTGGGGGTTTCCGACCATTGCGGATACCGATATCCCCGAGATCCTGCCTACCGGCGTATGCACCTATGAGCACGTCGTCGCCAACACATCTCATGATGAAATTACTCAGAAATCGATTGAAATCCGCGGCCTCAAGGTGACGATCAGCGAGATCGAGATCCCCTTATCCTATGGCCCCGCCTTCGAAGGGGAGCGTGTACGTAAGGACGACCTTTTTCTCGAGATGGGTGGGGGCAAGACCCAGTGCACGGAGCTGTGCAAGTCGGCGGAGATGGACGAAATCGAAGACGGCCGGGTAACGGTGAAAGGACCGGACATAAAGGATATCAAGAAGGGTGACCGCCTACCCCTGGGGATCTATGTCCAGGTAGCCGGGCGCCAGATGCAACCGGATTTCGAACCGATCCTGGAGCGCCAGATTCACCACCTGATCAACTACATGCAGGGCATCATGCACATCGGACAGCGCGACATTTCCTGGATCCGCGTGGGAGATGCGGCGGTCGAGAAAGGGTTTACCCTAAAAGACCTCGGTGTCGTCCTGCATGCCAAGTTTCACCAGGACTTCGGCAGCATCTTGGACAAGGTCGAGGTGACCCTCTACACGAAGCAGGATGATGTCGACGCGCTCACCCAGCGCGCGCGGAAAGAGTACCGCAGCAGGGACGAGCGCGTCGAGAGCATGACCGATGAAACCACCGAGACCTACTACTCCTGCACGCTTTGCCAATCATTTGCCCCCAGTCATGTGTGCGTTGTCAGCCCGGAGCGGACGGGACTTTGCGGGGCCTATAATTGGATGGATTGTAAGGCCTCGCACCAGATCAACCCTACTGGGCCTAACCAGCCTGTTGATAAGGGAGAATGCCTCGACCCCGTTTTGGGGCAGTGGAAGGGCGTCAATGAATTCGTCTACAAGGCGTCACGGCAGTCGATTGATCACTACAACTTCTACAGCGTCGTCCACGATCCGATGACCACCTGCGGCTGCTGCGAGTGTATCGCCGCGGTACTGCCCGGGTGCAACGGGGTCATGACCGTCAACCGCGAATATACAGGCGAGACACCCTGCGGCATGAAGTTTACGACCCTTGCCGGTGTGATGGGCGGGGGCCAATCTTCCCCCGGGTTCGTTGGCCATTCGAAGTATAACATTACACAACGAAAGTTCATCCTCGGCGACGGGGGTCTCCTTCGAATGGTATGGATGCCCAAGTCCCTCAAGGAGGAAATCCGAGACCGGTTGGAGGTGCGCGGCCAGGAACTCGGAATCCCGGATCTGGTCGACCGGATTGCGGATGAGACTGTCGGCACGGATGAAGAAACCGTCCTGGCCTTTCTAAAGGAAAAGGATCATCCGGCCGTCAAGATGGACCCCATCGTGGGCTAGTGCTACCAGGTGGCGTCCGGACACCGAAGCGCAGAGGGCCTAATAGGAGACGCGCATCTTGGCAAGTAGCTGAAAACGCACCGGTTCTTGATGATCATCGAGATCTGGGGCAGTCGTTTAGGGGTTTCAAAAGCCAAAACTGATGCCTGAACACAAAAGGAGTGAGTCGTGGCACTAACGGGTATTCAGATTTTCAAGATGTTACCGAAGACGAACTGTGGCGAGTGTGGAGTTCCTACGTGCCTGGCGTTCGCCATGAACCTGGCCTCTGGTAAGGCCGAATTGGATTCCTGTCCCTACGTCTCCGACGAGGCCAAAGAGACGTTGGCGGAGGCCTCGGCCCCGCCCATCAGGCCGGTGAGCCTCGGAGCCGGTGTGAGAGAGCTCCGGATCGGTGGGGAGACGGTCATGTTTCGGCACGAAAAGACCTTCTACAACCCGACCGGTCTCGCTGCGATGATTCCCTCGGACATCGGGTCAGGCGATTTGGATCTCAAATTGAAGGCCTGGAATGCGCTTCAGTACGAACGAGTGGGTCTGAACCTCAGGCCCGAACTCGTGGCCTTGAAGGACGTCAATGGGGATGGAGCCGCCTTTGCGGCCGCCGCCCGCAAGATTGCGGAGGAGAGCGAGTTCGGTCTCATCCTCATATCGGAGGGGCCTGAGGCCATGAAGACGGCTGCAGAGGCCTGCGCATTCAAGCGGCCTCTCCTCTACGCGGCCACTGGTGATAACGCCACGGAAATGGGCAATCTGGCCAAGGAAACCGGGTTGCCGCTGGCAGTTCGGGCCGAGAGCATGGACGACCTGATCGCCCTGACGGACACGTTGACCGGTATGGGCCTCAAGGATCTTGTCCTCGATTCGGGGGCCAGGGAGCCCAAGAAGGTCTTTGAGGACCAGGTCATCATCCGGCGCGCTGCTCTCAAGGCTGGGAATCGTTCACTGGGCTTTCCCAGCATTACCTTCCCTTGTGAAATGGCGAGCAACCTGGACATGGAGACGGTCATCGCGTCCATGCTGATTGCGAAATACGCCGGGATTGTCGTGCTTTCAGATTTCAAGGGGGAGGCCCTGTTCCCATTGCTGTTGGAGCGCCTCAATATCTTCACCGATCCGCAGCGCCCGATGACGGTGACGGAAGGGATCTACGAGGTTGGCGCCCCGGATGAAAACTCCCCCGTCCTGGTGACCACCAATTTTTCTTTGACCTACTTCATTGTGAGCGGTGAGATCGAAGGCAGCCGCGTTTCGAGCTGGCTCTTGATCAAGGATACGGAAGGTCTTTCGGTCATGACGGCCTGGGCGGCGGGCAAGTTTTCGGGAGATGACGTCGGGATGTTTGTGAAGAAATCAGGGATTGCAGACAAGATCTCCCATAAGAAGGTGATCATTCCAGGCTATGCCGCTGCGATCAGTGGTGAGATGGAAGAAGAACTGCCGGGTTGGGAGGTCCTGATCGGACCGCGAGACGCCTCCTTGATACCCAAATTCCTAAAAGAGTGGTCCAATTAGACGTGGGAGGGGGATACGACGATGCTCATGATCGGTGAAAATCTAAACGTGATCAGCCGGGTCATTGGAAAGGCCTTTAAAGAGAAGGACCCGCATCCCATCGCCGAAGAGGCCCGCCGGCAAAAGGAAAAAGGGATGGATTGGATCGATATCAATTTGGGTCCCGCGCGAAAAGGGGGACCCGAGTTGATGGAGTTCGTCGTCAAGACGGTCCAGGAAGAAATCGGGGATACACCGCCTCTCTGCCTTGATACCTCCAATATCGAGGCCATGGAGGCGGGTCTCGCCGCCCATAAGGGCAAGGCGATCATCAATTCAATCATGTGCCGACCCGAGCGCTACGAGCAGATGATTCCACTGGCCGTGAAGTACAAGGCCAACATGATTGCCCTGATGTGGGGACCGGAAGGCTTACCGCGGGATGAGAACGAGAGAGCGGCCCTGGCAGTGGAATTGATCTATGCGGCCAACGAGGCCGGTGTGCCCAACGAAGACATCTTTGTGGATGGGGTCGTAACCCCGGTGAATATTCAACAGCCCCAACTGATGAGTCTTTTGGCCTTTCAGGAGATGCTCCAAGATATCGCGCCCGGCGCCAAATCGACCTGTGGCCTTTCAAATGCCTCCAACGGGCCGCCGGAGCACCTCCGCCCGATCCTGAATCGGACATTCATGATCATGCTCGAACGGAAGGGGATGTATTCGTGTATCGTCGATGCCTACGATGATGGGCTGATTGCCATTGCCCGCGGAGAAAGGCCTGATATCGTCGAGGCCGTCCACAAGGTCATGGATGGAGAGGAGATCGACACCGATGCCCTCTCGAAGGAGTTACAGGACTACGTCAAGACAGCACGCGTCCTGTTAGGGCACACGCTTTTTTCTGATTCGTGGCTGGAGGTCTAGTTCGTGTCCGTCCACAGATGCCCCTTTTCCCCCTGAGTCCCGACAAGTCGGGATTATCCGCGGGTTTCCACCTGCGACCTGCTACTATCTATATGTACGCCTCGGTGAAAACCCTTGTGCGGCCTTGCTCAGAAGAAAAATGGCGCATTTCTGAATTGGACACCGCCTGGGAACGGTTTCTATTTCCGGATGGGCACTCGTCAGGGCGGGATCCTCGCTGGTGGCGGGCAGATCCGATCATCGCTTGGCGAGGTAGTAGCTTTCCAGCGTGTTGAGTTTGCGGACGTACTCATCTCGGTAGCGCAAACCAGGGTAATTGCCGATCTCATTCTTGACCGCAAGGATCGTCGGCAACACGTCTATTCCGTATGTATTCCTTCCTTCTTTATCGGCTTCGTAGATAATCAGGATGCAGTAGTAGCTGATCAGGAGCCGTAGCCTTAAAGAACGGCGGAAGAGGTACGCCCTACCGCCGATCGTGTTCAGGAAGAAGCCGGCATACTGGTATCTCACATCCGGGGAGGGGCGAAGATCTTCGCTTTCCGAAGACGATCCTTTCATCGTGAGCCACCGATAGAAAAGATCCAGATTCAATTCCATGGAATCGCTTTCATGGTTGACGGTCTCACGAATCAGATAAAGGTCGTTGCGATCGAGCAGTCGAAAGAAGTGAAAGATATTTCGGTACATGTACTTGAGGTCCATACCTTCGCCTGCCGGGATGGGTGGGTTCGACGAGAGCTTCTTGATCATTCGCTCGAAGTGCTCATAGCTCCTGGTGCCCCTATCCAAACGCTGGGCGAAGTCTTGGCTGTCCAGGAAAGCGAAGAACTCCTTGACTTCGGCCTCGATTTCGGCCGGTGAGCTTGTATCGTAAGGCAGCACAGCCTCACCGACTCCCTCCGAAGCGCCCATCGCGTCGTTCGAGGTTCCCTCTTCCTCCGACGTATCGACGGCCTGACCGGCCAGGCCCGCCACCGTCACATCGCCGGACGCTTGCTCGGTCTTGGCCTGGATCTCTTTTGTGGCTAAATGGTAACCCACGAAATAGCCCGTCAAAATCCCAACACCGGCCACAGCCAAAAAGGATAGCCACGGCCAGACGGGTCTGCGTTCCTTCTTCTTCATCGTATCACCTGCGCCCAAACCAAACGGGGCCCATTAGGGAGGATCACAACGAAAGGTTTACCCGGCGACCCTATTCGGGCCAAATGACCAACTGGTCCGGGCAACCTCTACAAGTACTCTAATATACATGAAATCAGGACGAGAAGCAATGCAGAGGGAAACGATTTCCTTGTCTCTCCCATGGCAGGGGGTTAAGGTATCAAGGACCTCACTTCATGGAGTTTGGTAAGAGGGGGTCTCGAAGAGCTCGACAGGTAGGAAGACGGATATTTGTTAGACGGGAAAGGAGGGAGCGATGAAGGTGCTCCTGACCAACGACGACGGCATTTACGCCCCGGGGCTGATGGCACTCTATCAAGAGCTTCGATCGGATCATGACCTCGCCATCGTGGCCCCTGAGTCGGAGATGAGCGCCGTCGGCCATGCAATCAGCCTGACCTCACCGCTGAGAGTCCGCGAGGTGCACCAGAATGGAACGTTTTTCGGCCACGCTGTCGCTGGCACGCCCGCCGATTGCGTCAAGATTGCGGTCCAAGAACTCCTCAGCGAGCGGCCCGATATGATCCTCTCCGGAATCAACCCCGGGGCCAACGTGGGGGTGAACGTGCTTTATTCCGGAACGGTCTCGGCGGCGACCGAAGGGGCGTTCTTGGGGATCCGTTCGGCGGCGATATCCCTCAATACGCGCCAACGTCCCGACTTTCGTTTTGCGGCTCGGTTTGCCCGCGAGATCATCGCCTTTGTCGACAGGCAGGGTCTCGCAAAGGGAACCGCCTTGAATGTCAATATCCCCGCTGTCCCCGGCGAACAGATCACGGGGGTCGCCATCTGCAGACAAGGCGTCGCCAGGTTTAAGGAGAGCTTCGAACGACGTATCGACCCGCGGGGCAACGTCTACTTCTGGCTGAGCGGTGAGACACCCGTCGAGGATGACAACACGGATACGGATGGCGGCGCCCTGAGGGAGAATAAGATCACGATGACCCCGATCACCTACGATCTCACATGCGAGAAGGAAATGAAGCGCTTAGGGGACGGCGAGCTGCCCGCTTTTCGAGATCTCCGGTAGCCGACATCCGGGAGTCATCGGAGGTGAGCCCGTTCTCAACTCTCTTGGGCCGCCATCCGCTGGTAGACACGATACCTTTCTTGGGCGTCCTCGGCGGCCTGTTTGAAGAGGGCCTCGGCGCTATCCGGAAAGCTTCTCGTCAAACTCGCATACCGGACCTCGCTCATCAGGAATTCCTTAAAGTCTCCCTTGGGCTCCTTGGAGTCTAAGATAAAGGGATTTTGCCCTTCCTGCTTGCGCCGTGGGTCATAGCGGTAGAGCGGCCAATAACCTGCTTCGACCGCTCGCTTCTCCTGGTTCTGACTCTTCCCCATGTTGATCCCGTGGTTGATGCACGGCGAGTAGGCGATAATGAGGGAGGGGCCTTGATAGGATTCAGCCTCTATCAGGGCCTTCATAAGCTGGCTCTTGTTGGCGCCCATCGCCACGGAGGCAACATAGACGTAGCCATAGGTCATCGCCATCAGCCCCAGTTCTTTCTTGCGGGTCAGTTTGCCGCGTGCCGCGAACCGGGCTACAGCGCCCATCGGAGTGGCCTTTGAAGACTGCCCCCCGGTATTCGAATAGACCTCGGTGTCCATAACGAGGATATTGACGTCGTGGCCCATGGCCATGACGTGATCAAGGCCGCCGTAACCGATATCGTAACCCCAGCCGTCTCCGCCGATGATCCAGATCGATTTCTTGGTCAGGTAATCACTCCGATGAAGGATCTCCAGGAGGCGTGGGTTGAGCGGGGCGTCTGTCTCGATCATCTGGGTTTGAATGCTCTTTTCGATGTTGGCCCCGTATTCCTTGGAAAGGGCTCCATCGTGTCTGTTTTCGAGCCAGAGGCGAAGGGCTTCTTCAAGTCCCTCCGGAAGCTCCTCTTCCAGGGCCCCCCTGACGAGGTCGGCCAGTTTTTCGCGCCTCTGGCTCACGGCCAGCTCCATACCGAAGCCGTATTCAGCATTGTCTTCGAAAAGGGAGTTTGCCCAAGCCGGGCCATGTCCATCTTCATTCACCGTATAAGGACAACTCGGCGCCGAACCGCCATAGATCGAGGAGCACCCCGTAGCGTTGGCGATCAGCATACGATCACCGTAAAGCTGGGTAGTGACTTTGACGTAGGGGGTTTCACCGCATCCCGGGCAGGCACCGGAGAACTCAAAGAGGGGCTGCCGGAACTGACTCCCTTTCACCGTGGTTGCGGGCATGAGGTCGTCCAGAATGGGCAGTTCAAGGGAGAACTTATGATTGGGGATCTCCTCTTCGGTTTGTGAAGCCAGAGGCTTCATAACCAACGCCTTTTTCTTGGCCGGACAAATATCAGCACAGTTTCCGCATCCGGTGCAGTCCAAGGGGCTGACCTGGATCTTAAACTGCATCCCTTTCAGCTCTTTGCCGGTAGCGGGCAAGGTCTTAAAGCTCTGCGGGGCCGCGGCGAGATCTTCCGCTCGCGCGAGAAGCGGACGAATGACGGCGTGCGGACAGACGAAAGCACATTGGTTGCACTGGATGCAGTTTTCGGAAATCCATTCGGGGACCTTGATCGCAACCCCTCTCTTTTCGTATTTCGTCGTCGCAGTCGGAAAGACACCGTCCGGGCTGAAGGCGCTCACCGGTAGCTTATCTCCCTGCTGCGCCAGCATGGGTCTCATGACATTCGTCACAAACTCCGGTTCGTCCTGTTCGATGTAGGCCTCTTGCCCGGCATTGGCCCAGGACGCCGGGACGTCGATCTTCTTGAGGGCGTCGACCGCTTTTTCGGCGGCCTCGATGTTCATCTGGACCACCTTTTCGCCCTTCCTGCCATAGGTCTTTTTGATGGCGCCCTTCATGTACTCGAGTGCCTGCGCAGGCGGTATGACGTTGGCGATCTGAAAGAAGGCCGCCTGCATGATCATGTTGATCCGACCCCCAAGACCCAGTTCGGAGGCGATCTTGACGGCGTCGATATTATAGAAATCCAGTTTTCTCCGGGCCATCGTGCGCTTCATCGGATCGGGCAATCGGGTTGCCATGTCTTCGGCGGTCCACGGAGAGTTGAGCAGAAAGGCGCCGCCCTCCTTGATTCCGTCAAGGATGTCGTAGTCGTTCACGAAGGCGGGGTTATGGCAGGCGATGAAATCGGAGTGGGTCACCAGGTAGGGTGATTGGATGGCATGGGGGGAGAAGCGTAAGTGGGACATGGTGATCCCGCCTGACTTTTTCGCATCGTAGGCAAAATAGGCCTGAACGAACATATCCGTATTTTCGCCGATGATCTTGATCGAGTTCTTGTTGGCACCCACGGTTCCGTCGGCGCCAAGACCCCAAAACTTGCATCGCACGGTGCCCTCGGGAGACGGGTCGATCTCTTCAGTGACGGGTAAGGACGTATGGGAGACATCGTCCGTGATCCCCACGGTGAAGTGGTTCTTCGGTGCGGTCACGCGCAGGTTATCAAAGACCGACTTGACCATCGAGGGGGTAAAGTCCTTGCTCCCCAAGCCGTAGCGTCCGCCCACGACGACTGCGCCTTCCGACTGTTCATGGAAGACCGTACAGACGTCCTGATAGAGGGGCTCCCCCAGGGCGCCCGGTGCCTTGGTTCGCTCCAGGACAGCTATTCGTTCAGCGGTCGCCGGGAGGGCCCGCAGGAAATGTTCCTGAGAGAAGGGATGATAGAGGCGTACCTTGACCAGACCAAGCCTCTCACCTCGGCCGTTGAGATAATTGACGGTCTCCTCGATCACATCGCAGCCCGATGCCATGGCGACGATAATCCGATCCGCCTCTGGATCCCCCACGTAGTCAAAAAGATTGTAGGATCGACCGACCAGGTCGCCCACCTTTTTCATCTCTTCCTCTACGATGTGAGGGACCCTCGTGAAGTAGGGATTAGGAGCTTCTCTGTTTTGAAAAAAGATGTCAGGGTTTTGAGCGGTCCCGCGTAACTGGGGATACTCCGGGTTCAAGCAGCGGCTTCTAAAGTCATCGATCGCCTCCCAGTCGACCAGCTTCGCCATGTCCTCATAGGAAATAATGTCGACCTTCTGGATTTCACTCGAGGTCCTAAAACCGTCAAAGAAATGGACAAACGGAAGACTGGCGCGAATACTGGCAAGGTGGGTCACCAGGGCGAGATCCATGACTTCTTGGACGGACGCCGAGGCCAACATGGAAAAACCGGTCTGCCGGACCGCGTTCACATCACCGTGGTCCCCAAAGATGGAGAGGGCGTGAGCAGCGACGGCCCGTGCCGATACATGGAAGACGCAGGGCATGATTTCACCCGCGATCTTGTACATGTTCGGAATCATAAGCAGAAGGCCCTGTGAGGCCGTGAAGGTGGTCGCTAGAGCGCCAGCCGACAGGGCCCCGTGAACGGCCCCGGCCGCCCCAGCCTCCGACTGCATCTCCTGGACGTTCAGGATTTGGCCGAAGATGTTTTTGCGCTCGCGTGCAGCCCAATCGTCACAGTATTCTCCCATACTGCTTGAGGGTGTGATCGGATAGATGGCGGCAACCTCGCTGAGCGCATAGGCTACATGGGCAGCGGCCTCATTCCCTTCAATCGTCATCTGTTTCTGACTCATAGTATTCTCCTTGCAGAAATCAACGTTACCGTGCAGCAGTTTCAAATCCAGCAAAGCCTCGCCCGCGTAGCGCTCTGAAGCAGATCAGCGGCGAGCCAAATCAAAATAGCTCTTTGTTGGGATCATGTTAGGTTCTGGAAAGATCTCAACGCGGGCGACGCCTGCATGGTGGTCAAGGGTCTAACCTGATAACCTTGTTTTGATTTAACCAGCAAAAATCATACAGCTGTGCGGAAAAGTCAACCTCAAAAGAGCGATGCGGTGAGTTGTGCGGCCGGTGGCCGGTGGACCGTTGCGGAGGGGTCACATCCGTGGACGTGGCCGAAATCGGATGCCGTATACCTCGCGACCTTCCAATTCTGAGACAGTATCTGGAAGGCATAAAAGAAAAGGAACTCTATCGAGACTCCCGGATGGACTGCGCCGGGAGAAGGAAGGAAACAAACGCTCTCGCGGCTCAGACACGCCCCGGGGATCTTCACAGCCGGGGCAAACACGGAATCCACCACGCCACGCCGCTTATGCGGGTAGCAAGGTGTGAAGGGCCATTCCCGGATGGACACGAGCTAATTGACCAGATGTAGGAATCGCTTCCAATGGGGCCAGGACCAATAGATAATAAAGGCCTTACCTTTGATCGAAGGGCTCGAAACACATCCCCAGAACCGGCTGTCATAGCTGTGTTCCCGATTGTCCCCCATCACAAAATAGTGGTTGGCGGGAACGGTGACGGGCCCGAAGTGATTCCTGCCGCCCGAGTTCGGGTTGTTCCGTTTGCCGCCCGCGTAAAACGCGTGCTTATCGGCATATAGCTTACCGTTGATGTAGACCTTGTGATCGGTGATTTCGATGGTCTCCCCCGGCAGACCGATCACTCGTTTGATAAAGTCCTTGCTCTCGTCGACCGGATAGATAAACACAATCACATCGCCTCTCTGCGGTTGGCTAATCGGTATCAGAGTGTACCGAATGAAGGGGAGCTTGACACCGTAGAGGAACTTGTTGACGAGGATATGATCTCCGATCTGCAGTGTCGGTTTCATGGAACCGGATGGAATCTTAAAGGCCTGGACAACAAACGTCCGTATGAAGAGCGCGAGGAGAATGGCGATGACGGCCGCTTCTCCGTATTCCCTGAAAGTGCTTTTCTTCTTGATTCTGCCGCTGTTTTTCCGATCCTCCAAAGATCCCTCCTAGAAGCAGGATACCGGCCAAAGCGAACGGAGCTCGACCCGGAAACTGGTATGGTAATTGCAGATTGCCTCTTTTGTCATGACGCCGAATTTAATCCCCATAGGATTTGTTTGTAAAGGAATTTTTGTAGCTTGCCGATGACCGAATTGTTGTCCCAATGGAGCGCGCAACAAGTCCAAATGCGAGGTCGGTCGATGGAAGGCGTTTCGTTGTTACGGAAGGAGATAAAGGCGATACACAATATGTAGCGATGAGTTCGTCTGTTATGCCCTATATATCATATAATTATATAAATTTAAGTTAATTTAGAAAAAGATACTTGACAAATAGCCTCATATATATATTATAACAGCCTGCCAGATGTGTCTAAATTGTGGTAACCTGTAAATCTGGAGGTAAAATTGGGGCATAATAGTGTGAAAGAAATTAGGGAGCAACTCCTCATGAGCAAGGCGGAGTTGGCGCGAAAGGCCGGGGTTTCCCCGCTAACCATTGACAGGATTGAGAAAGGTATGAGCTGCCGGATGGAGACCAAAAGGAAGATTATCCTGGCGCTCGGCTACAATCTCGAGGACAAGCTAAAGATCTTTCCGCAGAACTAGGACAGGTTGACAGATGCCCATCTCCAAGAAGAGCCAGTTGGTCGGACTGGATATCGGATCACACTCGATCAAGCTGGTCGAGATCGAACATAGCAAGCGAGGTCCGATCCTCAAGAACTTCGGGATCATTGGACTGCCCCGCGAAGCCATCGTGGAGGGGTCTATTAGGGAGATGGAGATCGTCTCCGCAGCTATCAAGACCCTCTTCAAGAGCCTGAAGACCAGAAACAAGAATGTGGCAACGTCCATCTCGGGGTACTCCGTTATCGTGAAGAAGATCAGCATCGACCAACGGGACGAGGCGGAATTGGAAAGTACCATCCATGATGAGGCCGAGCAGTACATCCCTTTCGACATCAATGATGTCAACCTGGATTATGAAGTCCTGGCGGCCGACGAAGGGGGAGCCGGCGCGGACGGCAGGACGACCGAATCCGCCGGCAAGGAAGACGGGCAACTCATGGAGGTCATGCTTGTCGCGGCCAAGAAGGACATGGTGGACGACTACGAGGGGCTTCTCCAGCTGGCGGGTCTGAATCCCGTGGTCCTGGACGTCGATGCATTCGCGCTCCAAAACGCCATCGAGATCAACGCGGACGAGACCACCGGCTGCTACGCCGTTGTAAACGTGGGGTCCGAGGAATTGGGCATCAACGCTATCAAGAACGGCGTTTCCATGTTTACGAGGGATTCTTCCTACGGGGGATCTCAGATCACGGACGGCATCGCGTCGAAACTCGAGCTCTCCTTTGAAGAGGCGGAGAAGATGAAACTGGGTGGTCTCAAGGCGGAGACGGAAAGGAGCACCTTGGAAGAGGTCTTCACCTCTGCAGTTTCGGGCTGGGTCCAGGAGATCAAACGCGCCCTTGATTTCTTGGCAACCACCTACCCGGATGAAGTCATAGAGAAGATCTACGTCAGTGGAGGTTCATGCAGGGTTCCCGGGTTTCAGAAATACTTGGAGATGGAGACGGATATCCCCGTCGTAGAATTGAACCCCTTTGCCAACCTTGAGGTCAATCCCAAGACATTTGATCCGAACTATCTCAGCTATATGGCGCCTCAGGCGGCCGTCGCCGTCGGTTTGGCGTTACGAAGCATTGGTGACAAATGATCAAGATCAACTTATTCCCTTTTAGGGCAGCCAGGAAAAGAGAGAACATTCGCCGGCAGATCCTTTGCTATGTCGCCAGTGTGCTGATCCTAGTGGCGGTCATGGTCATCTATTTTCAAAAGCTGAACGGTGACTTGAACGCCGTCGTGAGCGAGCAGAAGCATCTTCAGGCGGAACTGGCCACGTACCAGGAAACCATCAAGCTCATCAACGAACTGGATAAGAGGACACAGGAGATCAAGACCAAGCTGGCGGTCATCAAAGAGCTCGAGATGAAAAAGACGGGACCGGTTCATCTGATCGATGAAATCGCGATGGCGGTGCCGAAGGACAAACTGTGGCTCAATTCCCTTATTGAGACCAAAGGATCCCTGACCCTTACCGGAACGGCCATGGATAACGAGACGGTGGCCCTGTTCATGACCAACCTTGAAAAATCGGACTATGTCAGCTCCGTCGATCTGGAGAGTGCCAAGCTACGCAACCTGCCTAAGTTCAACCTGAATGTCTCCGATTTCGTTCTGAATTGTAAGACGTACGCGTACAAGCCGAAGAAAGCATCGCAGCAAGCAAAGAATGCTGGTGGAAAGCGAAAGAGTTAGGTGACGGGGAAACATGGAGACCGGGGCATTTATTGAAAAGATCGAAAAGATAAAGACACCCATCAGGCTTTTGATCCTGGCGGGAACCGTCGTCCTCTTGGCGGGCCTTTTTGTCTGGTTGATCTATCTGCCGAAGGCCGAGGCCATTACCAAGACCAAGGGGGAGATCGGACAACTCCAAATGCAACTCAACCGCGCCAAACTGAAGGCGAGAAAAAAGGAGCAGTTCGAGGCGGAGTTCGCCGAGGTGAACGCCCAGTTTCAGGAGGCCCTTCGGCTTCTACCGAACAAGAAAGAGACACCCAGTCTCCTCAGGAAAATCACCCAATTGGGGACCGATTCCAGTCTCGAGTTTCGTCTCTTCAGTCCCCAGAAGGGCCGGGATCGGGGCTTCTACATGGAAATCCCGGTCTCCATTGAAGTCAGCGGCAATTACCACGACGTGGCCGTCTTTTTCGATAAAGTGGGCCGAATGGAGAGGATCGTCAACATCTTGGATGTATCCATGAAACCGGTCCAACGCCGCTCGACGTCGCTGATCACCAAATGTACGGCCGTAACCTATCGATTCAAAGGCGGAGAATGATGAGGCGGCAGCCGAGACATCGCATCCTATTCTTCATAGCGGCCTGGATCATGCTCATAACCGCTCATGCGGTCGCCGGTCCACCGGCGGTGATTTACAAGGACGCCAGGCCCCCTAAGATGATATTCGCGGCGAAAACCCCCCCGAGTGAGCAAGAGTTGCTTGGTGGATCAGAAGAGGAAGTGGCCTACGTATACGATCCGACAGGCAAGACGGATCCCTTCAAGTCTTTCATCGCTGACCAGGAGGAGGTCGCGGAACAGAAAAGAAACAAACCGAAGACCTACTTGGAGACCCTGGACCTGTCCCAGCTCGAGCTGATCGCCATCATCACGGGGCCGAAAGGCAACTACGCCATGGTGCGTGATTCGAAGGGCCTGGGCCACGTGATCAGGAAAGGAACGGCCATCGGAACCAATGGGGGCATCGTGGACGCCATCAGCGCTGAGAAGGTGACCGTACGGGAGGAGTTCAGAGATTTTAGGGGTCGCGTAAAGTACAAACAAGTCGCCAAAAAACTACCCTCGCTCGAGTAGGTCGTCCCGCAGATGGAGTGGCCCCGGATAGAGCGAAGGTGTACGTTTAGAGGATATTTCAAGGAGAGATCATCCATGGACAAGACCCATTGGGTTCATCATGAAAGAAGACCGTATCTCTGGCTCGCCCTCCTGCTGGGCGTCCTCATAAGCGGGTGTGCCGCCATGCCCGGCGCTCAAGAGAAGCAGGCGCAACTGGCAGTGCCGGTTGTCGAATCCGTCCGCGTGAACCCGACCCCCGACGGTACTCAGGTTGCCATCGTGAGCTCCACGTCTGCGCCGTATACCGCCTTCAAGCTAAGCGACCCGCCCCGGATCATCCTTGATATTCGCGGGACCCTATCCGATGATCTCGCCCGGACGACCAGGGTGGACGACGGGCGTGTGAATGAAATCCGATTCGAAAAAGGCAAGACCCAGTCCATGACCTCCCGCATGATCGTGGGGTTGGTGAGGCCTATGGATTATGAGGTTGAGGCCAACGAAAACATCATTCAGATGTCCTTGATCCCCAGGGACACCGCTGAGGCGGCGCCGGTCGCCACCGAAACCCCTCCAGCCGCGGAAGAGGCCGTGGAGACCGCCGAGCAAGAGGTGGGACCCACCGAGCCGCGGATCTTTTTCGAGCCTCGGGCCTCCGAGTTGAACCAGATCTTGGGGATGGACTTTACCATGCTCGAGCAGGGTAAGTGCCGCTTCATCGTCACAACGGACAAACGGGCCCGCTACGAATTGGATCGCAAGGGCCCCAAGGTGTTGAACCTGACGTTGTCCAAGACGACAATCCCACCGCTCCTCATGAGACAGATCGATGCGACCCAGTTTGCCGGTGTGGTCGATCGCGTCGAAACAAAGGTTCTGGCAGACGCGAAGGGGGTCTCGATCGATCTCCATCTCAGGCAGATGGTTCCCTTTCACCTGAAACAAACGGACCACGATATCTCCATCGATTTTGGGCGTACCTCGGTGAAGCCGCCGGAAAAGGAACTCGTTCCCCTCCAACTGGCAGAGGCAAGGAGCCCGCGCCAGGGTCCCAAGGCCGCCACCGAACCCATCATGGCTGAGCCCCAGGTGGTCACAGGCCGCCCGGCGATACCCGGTCTTCGCCCGGCGACCTATACCGGAACCCGTATGACGATGGATTTTGTGAATGCCGACGTCACGAACATCCTGCGGCTGATTGGAGAGGTGAGCAATCTGAATATCGTCTGGGGGCCGGAAGTCAGAGGGAATGTTTCCATGCGTCTCAAGGACGTCCCCTGGGATCAGGCCCTGGATCTGGTTCTCGCCAACAACAATCTGGCGAAGCGTCAGGTCGGAAACGTGATCTGGATCACGACCAAGGGCCAGATGGCCACGATCGAGTCCGAAGAGCGGAAGAGGCTGGATGAGATCCAGAAACGACGCGAGAGAGAGGAACGGGACCGGGTCAAAGTTGAGCCCCTGGAGACGCAGTACATCACCGTCAACTTCAAGAGCGCCAGCGACATCCAGCGGATCATCGACGACACGATCAAGAGCGATCGAGGCCGGACGACGGTCGATCAGCCCACGAAGACGATCATCATAACCGACACCCGGGCCAAGATCGAAGAGGCCAGGTCCCTGGTCGAGCGTCTCGACAGACCGACGCCCCAGGTGATGATTGAGGCCCGGATCGTGGAGGCCTCCCAGAACTTCGCTCGCAATCTCGGTATCCAGTGGGGGACCGGGACCGAATGGCAGTGGCGCGAGCCCGGTTTGACCAGCTGGAACGGGACGCCCGCCTGGGCACCGAACAACGTGCCGGCGGATTACGATCCCGGCGCCAGCCTGACGAATCCCAGCTTCACTGCGGACACCCCCACGAGTCCGGCCGACTTTGCCACCAACTTCGGCCTGCAGCTGGCCAAACTCTCCAGCAA
>CAZAGT010000021.1:0-26728 GCA_964484515.1 uncultured Desulfobacteraceae bacterium
TGCACCCTTGGCGCCTGGAATCTGCACCATCCTCGACTTTTGCAACGTTAGGGTATACTCTCATCAATTCTTCAGGTGACCACCTAATCTTTCTCATTTATTAGAGGGTAAATGAGCACATTGCAGATCAAGCGCTGTGGGTTTTTACTGCGGGCCCGCTAAGCCTTTACGGCGTCAACGAGGAGGTGGAGTTCGTCCCTCATCCAAGTCTATACCTTTACCTGGATTATTCTTCCGTGACCGATAGGCATTGGTCAGTCCGCAGTCAGAACGAATGATCGATGCGCTACCTGTGACTGGGGTTATTGCTTAGCGAAAGGTTGAAAAGCGGGCCTATGACGGATACCCCGATGAACAAAAGAAAAATCGCCCACGATCGACGAACATTTTTGAAGGTTGCTGGGCTGAGCCCGTTCTGGTTTATGGGGCTCGGATGTCGGCCTGGAAGAGCCAAGATGGCTGGGTTTCAACCCGAGTTTTCTCAGACGCAGAAGCTGGTTGCCGTTGCTGCGATCCCGAAGGGAGCGGATGCGGAGACGGTGATCACGGCCGTCAAGTCCGTCGCCGCCGCGGCGACCGACTTCGCATGGCTATCGCGCGGTAATGTAGTCTTCATCAAGCCGGCGGCCAACTCCGCTAACAGATACCCGGCGACGACCTCGCCCCTGGCGATTCGAGCCATGGTCAGGTTGCTGCGGGAAAAGGGAGCGGGCCGTGTGATCGTGGGCGATCGGCCCGGTGTTCAATCGGTTTTTCAGGATGCGGAAAGGCAACGGGGCTCGAGCCGAGAGGTCTTGAGGGCAAACGGCCTGCAGCAGGCAGCCCTAGACTCTGGTGCGGAAATTCACTATTTTGACGAGGCGGGATGGAACGCCTATTTCGCCGATGCGCTGGCGCATGAGAATCATTGGAAAGGCGAGTTACTGCTGCCCAATATCCTGAATCAGGTGGACCACATCATTTCGTTGCCTCGAGTCAGTCGGCATGCGCTGGCCGGAGCCACTCTGGGGCTTAAGTCGGCCGTGGGCTGGCCGCGCGATGATTGCCGGCTCGAACTTCACCGAGATGCACAGAGCTTTTATGAGAAAACCGCCGAGATCAACGATGCCCGCACGCTGAGGGAAAAGCTGCGCCTGACGCTTAGCGTGGCGACGAAAGTGCAGACCACCTTTGGCCCTGACCGGGGATTTGCCGCTGAACCCGATCCGGGCCTGATTTTCGGATCGGAGTCGCTCATGGGACACGATATGGTCGCCTTAAGTTGGCTTCTGTGGAACCGGGAGAACACCACACCTACCGCTCAGCTATCGTGGTTTAAGGACCCCTACGTGACCTATCCAGGAGCCATGAATAGAATCTTTGTGGGGACCATCTGGGGCGTGGGCGCGTTCTTTCAGACCGAATCCTATGCGAGTATTCCAATCGGTTCAGTCCGCACTGATCCGGTTCTTGCACGGGCCGCCTCTATCTGGGGCGGCTTGCCGCGGCTCGAAGTGCAGGATGTAAGTGGTGTATTGCCGAAATCGATTCGGGACTTCATTTTGGAAAAGGCCACGTAGTGAGCTCTTAAGCCGATCGGCAGATTGAAGTCTGGGTCGTTTCTCTCCTTTCAAAAACCAGTAAGTGATTACAGGAGGAGGATCTAGATGGCCAAGACCGTCCTAGAAATTTCTGATGAAGAGAAGATGAGGATAGAGGCGATCTTAATGGATGACGATGCTGCGGAGGCCCTATTATTCATCAAACAGGTCATCAGACCCAAGATAAGGGCACAAGGATCAAAAGCTCTTGATAGGGATAAATCCACTGGGCTCAAGCCCTAAAGGCCGGCGAACCAGTCAGCTGGTCATCATGATGCTCACGGCAATACCACCGCTCTCGAGACGGCCGGTAAAATCCCTGCTCGTGAACTGACTGCCTTGATCCGGGTTGAAAATCGCAGGGTGGGGGATCGTCAGGGGCCTATCTACGATCCTCTTCTGGCCAAGGCTGCCCGACCTCTATTGCAGATCTTTTTGTGGCCAGGAGACGGTCCGTTGATGAAAGAGAGAGGCCGATTACTATGGACAAACCGATGTCGAGTCTTGGCTTCAAGCTGATGACACTCCTATTCCGAGTTCGTGATGCGATGCGGCCGCGCAAGGATTTGATTAAGGATGCCGGGATCGAATCGGGATTCCGTGTCCTCGATTATGGTTGCGGCCCTGGCTGTTACATAGAACCGGTTACACAGCTGATTGGCGCTCGGGGAAAAATCTATGCCCTTGATGTACATCCGCTTGCCCTCAAAGAAGTTAAGAAGATTGCCGCCCGTAAGGCAATCACCAATGTAAAAACCATTGAGTCTGATTGCAAGACTGGACTCCCTGATAGCCATGTGGACGTGGTCCTGCTGTATGATACGTTTCATAATCTTTCTGAACCTGATGAGGTGCTTCGAGAACTGCATAGAGTGCTTAAGCCGAATGGAAGGTTGTCATTCAGTGACCATCACATGAATGAGAAGGACATACTGGCGAGGGTGACGAGTGGGGGCTTGTTCAAATATGTGGCTAAGATGAAAAAGATTTACAGTTTTGCAAAACAAGATTAGCACGCAAAGGCAGAAGAACTGCCCTTTCGGTCACTACATCGGCAGGCTCGTACTACTCCTGGATTAGACGCTTGAGGTAGCCACTCCTGTGACAATCTTTACAGCTTGGATGGGTTACCATTCTTTTCAATTGAAAGCCTGCGACGAGTTCTTCTTTACCCTGTAACGCAGGATCATCATGACATCCAGCGCACTTCTTGACAGGCATTCCTTCCTTCCAGACATTCTTCCCATCTTCGAAGATGTGGTGACACGCATCGCACGTCGTCCCATATTCCTTGGCGTGTCTTTCATGGGTGAATGTTTTCTCGATAACACCCCTGGCAGCGTTTCCGCGCAGGGGATAGGACACAATTATGGCCTTTGGAGGCATGGTCGTCGCTGAGATGGCCTCATTCGATTGCCGAGAATGAGCCTCGACGTCGGTCAGACCTTGACCTGGAGGCGATTCAGGCTCAGAGGGTCTTGCCGTGTCAATGGCGGGCGCTTCTTTGGTCTCACCTTCAGGAAGTTTTTCCTTGGTTCCTTCTTCAGAACGACCGCTAGCGGTCATCGATGCGCAAATTGTGAGTAGCAAGAGACTGGAAAGAAAACCGCTTCGTAAATACATCTTGCCGCCTCCTCTTCGCAATTCAACTAACTCGTACCGAGTATAGGGATAACTAACGAGAATGTCATCTATTTTCCGGATACGAGCACCGCCTTCACGGTTTTGTATGGGCGGTTAGGCACGGAGTACGGTATTGTAGAAGGTGGGCCGGGCAAATAGGGGTGAGTTGGGGACGGAAAGACTGATATTTTCGCAGATTAAGATATGGCGCCCCGATGGTTTTTTTGGTATTGGTCAGGCATCTTCGGTTCCCTCAATGATTTCCAAGGAAAGGACAAATGCAGCCGCTTTGGTCTTATCAGGACTTCGTAAGTCATCTTGGTCACTCAAATAGTCAGGTGAGAACCTGGGCGTTTGAGATACTTAAGGATCGCTTTCCACGGCGGTACGCACCAGAAGTGGCAGAGCTTATCGGGGATCCGGATCAACATTTGGGCTGTGCTGCACCTAGGTATTTGGCCCAGCATGGCGCCATTGAGCACGCACCGACGATCTTAAAAAGCTTCATCAATGATGAAGGCAACGTCCCGAGCAATTGCGCTATTGCTCTGGGATACATGCAATACGAGACCGCCATTGATGACATGTTAGCGAGGCTTTCTAAGTGCGAAAACGCAAATACCTTCCTGGGAATTGTCCATTACTTAGGTCAGGTTCGCCGAAGTGAATGCCATGAAGCGCTCCGAGATATCCTCTCAGAGCTTTCTGAATATTATTTCCTTGATTTTGTCGCCTTCCACCTCCTTGAACATCGAGATCCCGAGGACGTTCCCTTCGTCCTTGATGCCTACTTGAAAAACAGCGACCCCAATGACAACGGAGACCTGTTTCTGAATCGGTTGATGGAGGGCGTAGGCGCGAAAAGTTTCTTTGATGCTTTGACGGAGCATGGGTCTGTAAGCATCCTGGAATCCCCGAGGAAAGCCTTTAGGGCTGCGTTAAGGAAATATCCGCTGATCGATCCCGAAATGGGCATGATCGATAAAATCGTCAAACTGATTGACAGAAAGCAGTATGGACACTTAGCAACCACCCTGACGTTCGATGCGCGGGATATCGGCAGGTCCAGGGCCTCTGAGCACAAGGATAAGAACCACCTCTCCGAAATCTTGGAGCGTGACGCCCAGACTTTGGTATTCCTTGAGGAGTTTTCGAAGAGGTCCTCAGTGTGGAAGGGCGTAGCTAAAGCCGAAAAGACGGAAAGAAACCTCGTCTCCGCTCTTGTGGCTTGCTATATCTCCATACTGGAACGGGAAGGATACATTCGGGCCCTTGATCCTTCAGCTCCTTGTGAAGATTTGATCCATACTCTGAAAGCCGCAAGCCCTGAGCTTCCCAAACCGATACAAGACCGCATAATCGAGCTGGCGCCGATAGCTGAGCTCAAGGAAGCCCTGACAAAGGAACTCATGACATGGGGGGATATCTGGACGGTGCGCCTGATGGGGAAGATCGGCGGACAGCTCTTTGTGCCGGAGCTTATCAGAGTCGTACGCAAAACCGACAGCCTTTCCTATATTCATGAAGATGCCACTGAGGCCCTCAACGGTATGGACGAATCAGGTCACGAGAGTCTCATGTCGACCATCGAAAAGGGTGAGTTGAAAGACGCCTGGGATATATTCCCCTTGCTTGAGCACCTCCCTTACCCCGAATCCTTTGAAATCGCCTTGGCGCTTTGGAAAAAGGACGAGATGGATTCTTTGGATACCTTCGCCACCTGTTTAGAAAGGATCGGTGACAGCAGGGGTATTGAAGCCCTCCAGGAGATGTTCTTTGATGGCAATGCCGCCTATATTGGAGATTCCCTGGAAGTTCTCTCCGTGATTCATAGTCGCGATATTCCTGAGATGGGGACCATCCGTCGTGAACGGAAAGCCGAGTTGGAACGTAGGAAGAGCAGAAGGAAAGAATTCAATGAGCTCATAGGCAAAGCGCAAGAACAGGGATCGATGAATCGTGAGCTTAGAGGAGGCTCCGTGGTCCCATTCCCCCGGGAAGCGCCCAAGGTTGGGAGGAATGACCCGTGCCCTTGCGGAAGCGGGAAAAAATACAAAAAGTGCTGTTTGAACAAAAAATAGTGACCAGATTTTGAGCGCCTGTAGAGGAGGTTTGAAGGAAGATCCTCCCCATTTGGGCTCAAGCTTCAAACGGCTTTCTAGACGGCTTTGGACGGCTCAAAGCGCCTTTTAACGGTCGAAAGAGTCAATAAAATCAGATGGAATACGCTCCCAATCGGCCTTTCACGCTGCAATCTGCCATACAGATTTGAAGCCGGGTTCTCTTCTCCCTGTCCTACCCCAAAAACCCACGCAACCGGTGCACATCAAACATCTCTGTAGAATCCGAGGTACCTGCTCAGGAATTGAAGAGGGTCTTCTGGGAGGCGTTCGCTGGGTGAGGTTCGGGAGCCGCTTCATCAGTGGGCGGCATGGCTCCTTTGAGGAAATAGCGTTCAAACAGTCGGTTGAATTCTGTCCAGACCCCTGGCTGACGATCCTTGGACATGAAACGACTCAAGCCGTTCATCTTGGCGTCGAGATCGTCGATGAGGTGCAAGGCGAAGGCCTCCAAAAATTTGGGGCGCTTTGGAGAACCGAATTCAAACTGGCCGTGATGGCTCAGTATGAGATGTTTGAGGCGCAGGGATAGCTCTTGGGGGAAACGCTTCAGCTTGGCCTGCTTTTCTGCCACCATCTCAACACCGAGGACGATATGACCGACAAGCCTTCCCTCGTCGGTATATTCGATCTGGTGGTCAAATTTCAGTTCCCTGATTTTGCCTATATCGTGAAGGAATGCCCCCGTGAGGAGGAGATCCCGATCCAGCTCAGGATAGTGCGCCAAAACGGAGGTCGCCATTTCACATACGGAGAGGGTGTGTTCCAGCAGTCCGCCGACATAGCAGTGGTGAAAGTTCTTCGCCGCCGGCGCCGTCTTCAGTTGGGCCAGAAAGGTATGGTCTGAGAAGAAGCGCCCTACCAGGGCCTTGAGGTGGGCACTCTCTACGTTGTTCAGGATCTTTCTCAGGGCCGCAAGCATTTGGCCGATATCCTTCGCGCTGGCTTCCCAGAAAAGGGCGGGATCGGTTTCATCCCGGGAGATTTTCAGATTGGAGAGGGTGATTTGGACCTGGTCGCGGTAAGCGCCGGCAAATCCCTCCACCGTGAGGATATCGCCCTCTGTAAAACCGGATGACAACGCCTCGGCCCGTTCCCAGACCTTGGCCTCGATCTCGCCGGAGCGATCGGCCAACGTGAGACTCAAAAAGGGTTCCCCTTTCTTGGTCAGGCCCATCCTTTTCCCTTTGACGAGGTAATCGCCCCGCACACGATCATCGCGCTTGATGTCAGCTATCCAGAGGCGGTTTCCTTCCTCGACCAGAGAACGGCCGGCTTTATCAGTCATCAAAATCTCCTGCCGGCCCTTTGTCACTGCTTATGGCGACGGCGCGTTCTTTGATCTTACTCTCGGTCCACTCTGCGGGATCCTCGATTCGTTCGATCTTCGGTCCCAGGTCGTGGGAGCCCGCACCCAGAATCGCATCGATGCCCAGGGGTGCGGTATCACGGCTGTTGAAGACGTTGACCAGGAGGTCGTACACGAAATCCTCGACGCCTTTGCTCATTCGCTCCCGCACCTCTTTGGGCTGACCCAGCAACTTGTTTTCGAAGGGCAGATTGAGTTTTTTATAGTTTCCGCCCTTTAGGCCTTCGGATTTGGCATAGGCCACCATCTCTTCCCAGAGGGTATCTATCGCACCTTCGTTCGCGACCTTCACGAACTCACCTTTCTCATCCAGCATCGCGTTTCCGAATTCATTCACCTTTACGCCCCAACTGATCATCTGAAGGGCCGTCGCAACATTCGCCTTGGTTGTCCTCGTCTCCGCGGCAATTTGGCGCAGTCGATCTGAGTTGTTCCCGGACGTGCCGTGTTGGGCGCCCGATATCTTGTACTTGGCGAGGGCCTCGTGAATCGTCTTGGTAAGAGGGACCTGGATTCCCTGATCGCTTGCCTCGATACCGTGGGTCGTGCCGTTATTGAGGGCGATCCAATCGGTGTAGATCTCGTTGGAGTACAAGACATTAATCAGGAATAGGGCCTCCTCCTTTGTGGAAAGCCCCTCTTTCCCTTTGATCTCCCCTACCTCAGTTTCATGGCCGGCCCATGCTGGAACATAGGCGCTCAGTTCAATACTGGCAAGGAGGTTTTGGTCATCGGCAAGATGGGAAGCATCGATCGCAATCGAGGTGATTCCAGCGTCGAACATGGAGGGGATCTCCACCTTGGCCTGCTCGATGTCTTTCTCACCCGTAATGCCGTAGTGATCGGCGTGGACCGCCACCGGCACCGTGATGCCCAATTCATTACAGAGGTCGTCCACTAATCTAGCCAGATTCCAGTAATTGACCGCACAATATGCGCTGGCACCGCCTTCGGACTTGGCAATCTCGATGATAATCGCGGCATTGGCTCGCTGTGCAGCCTGAAGCGCGCCCCGAATTACGAAAATATTTCGTCCGTTGGCGGCAATGGTCATGGCCTTGCCCTTGGCGATCATGGCCCGATCGATGACCTTTCCGCTCACAAGGAGGGCCTTCGAGTACGGGAACAGACCTCTGATGTTCGGCGGGCGGCCGATTTCGAGTGCCCTGTCAAAATCACGCTGAGACGATTGACTTGTTGATGCCATGGTGACCTCCTTTGTACCTGAACAAGATCTTGGGAGCCTCTGTCTTCAATGCTCTCTGCAAGAAGCAAAGAACCGGGCAACGAGGACCAGGGTTTCTATCTAGAATAGAATCCAACCGAAAAAAAATGCTTAAACTCATTCTTAGCTGAAATTACTCATTTTGTCAAGCAGGAATCAGCGCTCTCCGCCATTGACCACCCTGCCCTGATCACCTATACTCCCCTTCACGTGAACGAACTGGGCGACCGCCTTAGCTCATGAATAACGACAACATCAAATATGCGATGGAGGTTGTGGGCAAAGATCCCATGGCCACCTTCTTAGGTATCCGGGTTGAAGAAGTCAAGTACGCCTATTGTCGGCTTTCTCTGCGCATGAAACCCGATTACCTCAACGCGTTGAAGAGGGCTCACGGGATTGCCATATCCGCGGTCATCGATCAGGCGGTGGCCGTCGCCTCCAATGCCACCGAATACCAGGCCCTGATCGTTGAACTGAAGATCAATTTCCTGGACGCCGCAGCCCCTGAAGATGTCATCACGGCGGAGGCCAAACCACTGGACCTCAAACGAAAGCTGAGCCTCTGGCAGGTGGAGGTAAAGGGGTCCGCAGGGAACCGGGTCGCCCTGGCGCAGGCCCTCGCCTATCATCGGGCCAAGAAAGATGTTGGGGATGTGGCTCAGGATGGACCTGACGCATGACGACTGCCGATCTTCCACCGTGCTTGATAACCATCGATAAGGAGGGGCGATGGTTCCACGAAGGACGCGAGATGATCCATCGCGACATCGTTCTTCTCCTTTACCAGCACTTGGAGGTGGATGCGCAGGGACGCTATATCATCGAGTGGCAAGGGGAGCGCTGCTTTGTGGAGGTCGAAGACGTCCCATTCGTGGTGCGGCGGGTTGTGTTTGAGGGCTCGGCCACGATCCAAGAGGACCGCTTTCTTCTGTACCTGAGTGATGATACCCAAGAGCCGCTCGCACCTGAAACGCTCTCGGTAGGGCATGCCAACGTGCTCTACTGCCGGGTCAAGAATCAATCGTTTCGCGCCCGCTTCAACCGTCCCGCCTATTATCAGCTCGCGGAGCACGTCGAGACGGAGGATGGGGCCTACGTCCTAGCCCTCAATGGCAAAAAGCACGTCTTACAGATGGAGGGTTAATCAGTTACACAGGGGTAGCGATTGCAGCTCCGGCCACGGATGCTGCTGAGGCTGATGGGACAAGCCACAAATTCACGGTTCAAGACCATGCATTTGTCAGAGCGTGTCAACAGGCGTCACGATCTCGATCTCGGCGCTCTCCCTGAGCGATGCAAGCCAGTCGCCATAGCAGCTCTCGTATTTCATCCTCGAAATCCTCGATCGATACTTCTCCTTTTCCTCCTCAAAGCCCTCCTCATCGATACCCTCTTTGCCCTCCCATCTAACGACGAAGATACCGGCCGGGCTCTCGATCACCGTATCCGGATATCTCTTCACTTCACTGAGGCTAAAGACCGTCTCCATAATCGCCGGATCGTATCCGATCTGGGGAATCGAATCCCGGCGAGTGAAGAAATCGGTCGTCTCGGTTGTTCGCCCGGCCTCGCCGGCAAGATGGTCCCAATCGGCCCCGTCCCTCAGTTTATCCAGGTATTTTTTGGCCTCCGCTAAGGCCTCCTCTTTTGCGAGGTACGAGGTGTAATCCCGTTCTACGCGTGCACGCACCTCATCAAATTCAGGGATGGCCGGAGGCACCCTCTCCGCTATCTGGATAAGGTAGAACTTGCCCCCATACTCGATCAGCTCGCTCACCTCGCCCTGATGGAGCGAGAACAGCGACTCCCTCAGCTTTTGGTCGCCCCCAATTCCCGGAATGGGTTCCGTCTGGGAAAAGTAACCGGACTCCTCGACGGAAAGATCGTGGTCGGCTGCATATGTCCTTAGGTCGACTTCATAGGGCATCTGATCGATCAAAGAGAGGCCCTTTTCGTTGGCTAGACTCAGGCATTCCATATTACTCAAGACGTCCTTGATTTGAGCGCGAACCTCTGCCAAATCCTTGGTACGGGCTTTCTTGATCGCCTCCACCTTGATGATGTGATACCCGTCCCTGGTCTTGATGGGCTCGCTAATCTCTCCGACTTTCATCTTGAAGGCCGCCTCTTCGAGTGCTGCATCCAATTGGCCGGGCGAGAACCAACCGAGGTCGTCCCCCTCCTCTGGCGGAGGCGCCTCGGAGTACTCCTTTACCAGCACGGCAAAATCCGTTCCCTCCTGGGCCTTCTTTTCGATCTCGAGGGCCCGCTCCTTAATCGCCTGTTCGACGTCTTCCGAGGCATCGCTCTCCACGCGCAAGAAAATATCGCTCACTTTGACCTGCTTCTTTACCTGGAAGCTCTCTAGGTTATCTTCGTAATAGGCGATGATCTCGTCATCCGTTATCTTGACTTGGTCCTTGAATTCCTCCGGGTCGAGGGTAATGTAGACGATCTTGATCTTCTCCGGAACCCGATACTCCTCCTTGTGCTCCTCGAAGTAGGTCGTCAGGCCTGCTTCATCTATGCTCATCGCCCCCGCGAAATCCCCTGGCGAAAACTGCACCAAGCTAATCTTCAGTTTCTCATTGGCGTATGTATACTGGTCTCGTGCTTCTTGGTCGGTCACCGGCGTGAACGTGACCAGCAACTGTTCGACCTTGTTTCGGAGCAGTTGGCGGGCGATGCCGGCTTCAAAGTCTTCGGGCTTCATTCGGTTCTGCTGTAGAAGAGATTGATAGCGGGACGGGTCGAAGTGACCCCTGAACTGGAAGGCCGGGAAGGACATGATCTCATCTTGGATCTCCTCCTCGGTCACATCCAATCCGAGTCGTTTGGCCTCCTGGCTTATAAGCTTCTGCTCGATAAGGCTATCAAGGGCCCTGGTTTTCAGATCGAACACCTTGATGAGGTTATCGCTCCAGACGTGCTTGTATTCCGTTTGAAGGCTCTCAAGCATACCCCGGTATATCTTTTGGTACTCCAGACCACTAATCACCTCGCCATTCACATAAGCGATCTTCAATCCAGTCTTCGACCTGAACGAGTAGCCGAAATAGAAGATAAAGACCACGGCGATGATTCCGATCAAGAATTTGATCAGCCAAGATTTGGCATGCCGCCGCATGAGGCTCATAACCATCGGGTGTTTCCTCCACGTTCTAAAATTGAGGCTTTCGGAAAACGCCCATCCGTTCCGGCTTCATCGGGATTACCCTCATCCTCGGGATTTCTTCACTCTCGCTTCGCTCGGCTCAGTCCCCACCCCTTCGGGGCGGGTCCCCGGTTTCGTTACGCTCAAGAGAGCGGGATGGACATTTTTCATCATCCTCAGAGAGGTCGGTTGCAGGACCGCTTGGCTAGCATTTCCTTGGACAATTGACCCTGGATTCAATGCGTCCAATCTCTACTTGGCGAACGAAGGCACATACTCGCGCGCATGCTCAAACATCGCCAAGATGTTTTCAGTAGGGACGTCGGGTTGGATATTATGGACCGCAGCGAGCATGTAGCCGCCCCCTTCCCCCATCTGCTCCACTCGCTCTTCGACCATCCTTTTGACATCCGTCACGTTCCCTTTGGGCAAGACATTCTGGGTATCCATCGCTCCCCAGAACGCCATTCGGCCCTTGTATTTCTTCTTGAGCCCGGCAGGTTCCATCCCCGCGGTGCTCACCTGGACCGGATTCAAGGCATCCACGCCGATGGAAATCAAGTCCTCAATGATACTCGCCACGGAACCGCAACTGTGGAAAAGGACCTTGGCCGGCGACAAGTCGTGTATTTGTCGAAAATGCTTCTCAAGTCTAGAATGAATATACTTTCGGTACTGTTCGTGGCTGATCTGGAGACCGTTTTGGGCCCCAAGATCGTCCGCGGTGACAATGACGTCGACGTCCTTTCCGGCCACCTCCAGCATGTTCTTTGCCGTCTGTAGGTTTATTTCGAGGATCGCGTCGAAGAGTGCTTCTAGGACCTTCGCATTAAGCATGAAATCGCAATACCAATCCTCAAAGCCCCTCACGTATTGGCTCACGTGGACAAAGGCCGTCGGAATCCACATCGTTGCGGCGCAATCCGTGTTATCCCTGATCCATTGAATTCGCTCTTTGAGGCCGTTTACGAAACCGGGGTCATCCGGATCCGGCCAGGGGTACTTGGCTATGTCGGCGACAGTAATGTCGCCGCCCAACGGAAACGTCTTTTGATCGTGGTAGTAGCTGTGTTCAGGCTTTACCCGCTCAACACCCCAAAGGTCCTTGTAACGCCCAGGGCCCAATTCCTGATCGGCCCCAGTGACGGGCGCTCCCGAGAAGACGCCCCGAGTATCGATATCCAGGGACCGCAGGATCCCCTCGTCCACGACGACGGACCGCATCATCCGGTTGCAAAGCTTGTTGTCATCTTCGACACCAAAGTGCTGCTTCAGGCGCTCATATCCTTCGACGACGATGCTACTGTTCACCGTACCACCGAGGTCGATGGGGACCATATCGGGCTGTTCATGGGACAACGCCGCGAGCACTCTCTCTCTGTGTTTCATGAGACCTCCCCTCTCGATGCCCTCCAACGATGTGGCTTCTCGGAAGTCATCGGTACGTGATCCGACGGTAGTTTTGGTACACTTCTCGAGTCGAACTTTGTTTTTTCACATATGGGGCAGTATGATGTCAATTCATTAATTGCCACCCGGCGGGCTTGATTTCATGACCTTTTTGCTCTACCTTCGCAGATTGACAGAGGCCCTCCGATCGACGGGGGTCGGAAGGAAGAGGATACTCCTAGCGGAGGGATGCGGGGCTCCGCTTTTCGCATCGAATGCGTGAGAGCACAATATGAATCAAAGGATTGCAACGGGACTTGATATCCTCAGGAATGGGTACTGGGAACGGCTGAAGGGGCAACGACTCGGTTTGCTCACCAATCAAGCCTCAGTGGACGCGCACCTCAGGCCCGCCAAAAGGATCATTGCGGAGTTACTGCCGGGCCGACTAAAGGCCTTGTTCGGCCCTCAGCACGGTCACAAGGGTGAAGAGCAGGACAACATGATCGAGACCGATCACGCCGTCGATCGGGATTTGAACATCCCTGTCTATAGCCTTTATTCGCGGGTTCGTGAGCCTTCACCGGAGATGCTCGCGGATATGGACACCCTGATCATCGATCTACAGGATGTGGGAACGCGGGTCTACACCTTTGCTTCAACGATGTTGAATTGCCTCCGGGCCGCCTCGCGGGAGGGCAAAAAGGTTCTGATCCTGGACCGACCCAATCCGCTAGGCGGGGAACTCGTTGAAGGCAATCTTCTCAAATCCGAGCTTCATTCCTTCGTGGGCCCGTTTCGTCTGCCGATGCGTCACGGTTTGACGATGGCGGAGATGGCCCTGATCTTTAATGACGGGCTCGATCTCGACTGCGAGTTGGAGATCATAAGCATGAAAGGCTGGCGCCGTGAGATGCGATGGTCGGATACGGGGTTGCGATGGATCATGCCCTCGCCCAACATGCCGCTTCCCGAAACCGCCCATGTCTATCCAGGCCAGGTCATCTGGGAGGGCACGAATGTCTCGGAGGGGCGGGGGACCTGTCGGCCTTTTGAGATGTTTGGGGCCGCGTTTCTCGATCCGACAAGGATCAAGGAGCGCCTCCACCCCGAAGCGTCGATTGGATGCTATTTGCAGGAGATCGCGTTTCGGCCGACCTTTCACAAGTGGGAGGGGAAACTCTGCCGAGGCTTCATGATCCACATCCTCGATCATCGCGCCTACCGCCCCTACTTCATGACAATCGCCTTGCTTGCGGCTATTATCGAACTTCATCGAGATGACTTCGAATGGAAGGATCCCCCCTACGAATATGAATTCGAGCGGTTACCTATCGACCTCATTTTGGGTGACGTGGCCCTTCGAAAGGCACTGGAAGATGGGTACGACATTTCAAGCCAGAAGAAAAGGTGGGAGGCGGAACTCCAGGACTATTCGGAGTGGCGAAAGCCCTATCTCCTTTATTCGTAAGATCAGGGTTCAATGGGACCTCATTCTCCGATCTATTTCTTTTGACCCCCGCTGATCCACTTGTCGATGGCTTCTTTGTCAAAGCGCCAGACGCGTCCTATCCTGATAGCCGGTATCTTGCCCTCGGCAGCGTACTTACAAATCGTTATCTCGTGAAGCTTTAGGTACTTGGCCAACTCCTTCGTTGTCATAATCTGTGGCATAATGCGCTCCTTCAGATCTTGTTCGCGGTCAATCTCTTATTTGTTAAAATTCGTATAATAATCTATAATACCTAAAACGTACGAAGTCAATAAAAAACGCCTAATAGTGAATAAGAATGTATTATCTTTATCTATTTGCTTTCCTTTGTTTTTTCACGAGCTTTATTCTGCAAGATTAAGTGCAAGTATTTACTACACATTCCGCATTGCGACTCGAGCCACCCCTTCACTCCATCCATCACCCTAAACCGGCGAACTGAACATCCGTCTATAGGAAGACGTGATCAACTCCGAGGATTCCATATCCGGGGTGAGCGTCATGGTAGTTCGATTCAAACCCATGGATTTAGCAAAGGCGCGAGAATTTCGGGTTGGAGACTGGGGATTTGAAGTCATCGGTCGGAGGTAAGATTGGAGCGGAGCCTATTTTCCAAATATAGATTTATTGATGAGGGCGTTATTGTATGCGCTGATGATGTCCCGCCGTGTCAGAACTCCGACGAGCTTCGCCGGATCATCCGGAGATACCACGGGGAGAAGCGAAAAGTCCTTGAGGGTTATTTTTTGGAGTGCATTGTACAGGTCATCGTTCAGCGAGGCGGTGACGACACGCTCGGTTGCCAGGTCTTGAACGACCAGGAGGTCCTTCAGATTTTCATCGAAAAGAACATCGCGGTAATCGAAGTATGAGAGCATACCCGTCAGGTGATTCCCGTTGGAAACCACCGGGAAGGTCTTATACTTGCTTTTCGATATCTTATTAGCCAGTCTTCCGAGGCTCAGGTATTCCGGAACGGTCTCCACATTCGGATTCATCACATCCCTTACGCGGATGGACTTCAGAACATTGACCTCCTTGCCGGCCTCGAGGTTGACTCCCCGCCGCGCCAGCTTGAGGGTATAGATTGAATCCTTCAAGAGGTGGCCGCTTGCCAGGGTGCTTATGATGCATGCGATCATGAGTGGGAGGATGATCATGTATTCCCCGGTCATCTCGAAGAGGATCATGATGGCACTCATGGGCCCGTGTGTCGTGCCGCTTACGACGGCCCCCATGCCGACGATGCCGTATGCCGGAGGAGGTGCGGTCAGAGCGGGTAAGATCCGGTGAGCCACCGTGCCGAAAAAACCTCCGGCCATGGCCCCTATAAAGAGCGAGGGAGCAAAGATACCCCCCGACCCGCCGGAGCCGATTGTGATAGACGTGGCGACGATCTTGGCCACGACCAAACCGAGCATGAGGCCCCAGGAGAGCTCCTGCATGAGGGCCGAATCCATGGGGGCGTATCCCACTCCCAGAATATGAGGCAGATAGATACCTATGGCCCCGAGAATCAGCCCGCCGAGGACCGCCTTGAGATACTCGGGGAATCGGACCCGTTCGAATAAATCCTCTGCACCGTATAGGACCCTCGTGAATGCCACGGCCACCGCAGCGCAAAAGAAACCGAGAATCACGTAGATCGGTAGTTCCCAGGCACTGACCAGACGGTAGACCGGCAGGTCAAACGCGGGTACGTTGCCGAGAAAATAGCGCGAGACGGCGGTGGCGACGACGGATGAGATCACGATCGGGCTGAAGGTGGCGAGGCCGAAGTCGCCCAGGATGATCTCCAGGGCGAACATGGTTCCCGCGATCGGCGCGTTGAATGTCGCTGCGATCCCCGCTGCCGCCCCGCATCCGACCAGCGTCCTGATGCGATCCGCCGACAGCTTCAGTACTTGGCCGATGCTGGAACCGATCGCCGAGCCGATTTGGACGATCGGGCCCTCGCGGCCGACGGATCCCCCCGTTCCAATGCAGACGGCTGACACCAATGACTTCACAAAGACAACGCGTTTGCGGATGACGCCGCTTCTGAGAGCTACGGCTTCCATGACCTCAGGGACGCCGTGGCCTTTCGCCTCCCGGGCCAAGAAATAGACCACGGGACCGACAATCAGGCCTCCGATCGCCGGCACCCACACCCTGGCGTACCACGGTGTCGCTTGAGCGAAATCGATAAGGCTCCCTGTAGTCCCGTAGGCAGAAAGCTGGACGACATTGATGAGGTAACGAAAGCCGACGGCACCAAACCCGCCCCCCAAGCCTACCAGAACGGCAAGCACGGCCATCGTGGCGTGTTCGCTGGTGGTTAGTGGTGTGAGAATTGAGCGCTTCAGGGCAAAACGATGGTTCACTGGATTACAGGTGGGGATCCATTATCTATTTTATCATGGTCCATCCGGCAATCAAAGATCCTCCGGATGGGACGAATGTCATCCGTGGCACTACTCAGCTTGGTCGTTTATTCGTTCTCTATTCCAGAGTCTTGAGCTTCTTCCGTGCAATCTGGGCTTCATCTGAGCGCGGGTACTTCTCGATGATCTTCTTCAGGAGTAACTTGGCACTGGTCTTGTCATTGATCTCAGAAAAGGCCCCTGCCTGCCTCAGGAGCGCATTCGGGACCTTGTTGCCCTTTGGATATTTCTTGATGACGTCCTGATAGGCCAAGATGGCCTTCTCATACTGCTTCAGAGCCATGTAGCATTCACCGATCCAGAACTGGGCATTGTCAGCACGGTCCGAATCGGGGTAGTCCCTCAAGAACTCTCGAAAGCCGGCCATGGCATCTTCATACCGCCCCTCTTTGAAGGCTGCCAGGGACTCATCATACAATACGACATCGCTAGGGGGTTGCGCTTCCGTGGTCGGCACCGCCGCCGCGACCGGTGGCGGTTGACTTGCCGGACTCTCAGTTCTTGGAAGGCTCCCGGGGGTTCCAACGGTTCCAGTCTCCCCTTGGCGTCCGCGCAATAACATTTCCATTTCCGCCACCCGTTGCGAAAGACTGGCCCAATCCGCCTTTATGGCATCTTGTTCGCCCAGGTCTCTCTCAACCGTGCGCTTGAGGACATGCTCATTCTCTTCAATACGTCGCGAGAGGTCGCTCATCTCAACCTTCAACTGATCCATCTCGACCCTGATCTCGGCCTGACTCGAACCGATCGACCCGAGCCTGGCGTCCAGATCTTGTCCAACTCTCGCCTCCAAGTCCTTTTGGGAATCTTGAAGTTGGGTGACACGCTTGTTGAGGGCGCTATATTGGTCATTGAGATAGGCCATCCGGTCCTCGTCGTAGACACATGCAGACAGAAGAATCAACAGCATCAACGCTGAGGGGATGACGCAAATAAACCAACGACGTAGGTCTTTCTTCAAACTATCTCTATCCATGGAAAAACCCTGCTCACTCTTGTTCCTTGTAGCTGCTGGTTTTTGCCGGCTCGCCGATACGGTATCCTCGCCCTCCTGCCCGAAGGGTGCGGCGGCCCACCCACACGTTGATCTTAGCCGCCTACGCTCAGGGCGGTTTAGCGGCCGCCGCAGTCAAACCCGTTCGTCGTCTATTTGAGCAGCTTGAATTCATCCCGCCGATTCTGAGCCCAAGCCTCTTCCGTGCTTCCGTAAGCCACCGGTTTCTCTTCACCGTAACTGATAATCTTGAGCCTATCGGCAGAGATACCGAGGGCGACCAAGAAGTCCTTTGCCGCATTTGCCCTTCGTTCGCCAAGAGCAAGATTGTATTCGTTCGTGCCTCTCTCGTCACAGTTCCCTTCGATCAGGACAGAGTATTGGGGGTTTTCCTCGAGCCAGGTCGCCTTCTTTCTCAGGGTAGCGCGGGCCTCACTCTTTAATTCCGACTTGTCGTAATCGAAATAGATCTTTTCTGACTCAAACTCCCGCTTGGAGGCCTCAAAGAGCCGCTCCCTTTCTTCCTGCTCAAACTCACGTTCTCTGGCGTAAGCGTCCCGCTCTGCCTCCTCTCGTTCGTACCGTTCAGTCGTCGGAGTCGTCGCCTCGGGCTCAGCTTGGGTCGCGGTTTCCGCTTCCGTTTCGGCCGTAGCCGGCTGAATGCTTTCCTCCATCCTGACCTGCTTCTTTGCGCACGATGTCGTCAAGAACAGAATGGCGCAACCGAATGCCAGGGCAACAATAAGCAGTTTTGATTTCTTCATCTTCCCCTCATGACCTCCTAAATGTCTAAAATAGTCCGCAAAAATTGAGACGATTTGAGCCAAAACAAAGAGCCGCAGATTCTATACCATAATCATATTATCATTTCAAGCATTTAGATGCCATAATGATTCTTCGCCAAGCTTGGCATATCTCATTGGCACACCGATACCTTTTTTCGCGATCGGCTACACTTCATCGCCACCGGCTATCGAGCCCTGCAGCGGCCCCAGCAGTCGGGCGTCTCAATCTCATTGAGGGGGCATCAGACCTGCTGTGGGGGCCTATTCCAAGAACGAAGAGCACGCACTTGAACACAAACAGGGCAGGCAAGGCGGTCGGACGCAACGGTTTCTTAAGAGGTCTCTGAGAACAGGGAGCCGTTAGTAGGGCGACCAGGAAGGCGCCGTCTGTTCTCCTTTATCATAGGTTATCCTGCGCTGATTCTGACCGTTGGCGTTCATAATGTAGATGTGATATCGGCCTTCCCGGCTCGACGAAAACACGATATACCTTCCATCCGGGGACCAGCACGGATCTTCATTATTCCCCTGATCCGCCGTCAACTTCATCAAATGACTTCCATCCGCTTCCATGGTGTAGATATCGAACTTCCCATTGGTCATCCCGGCATAGGCGATTCGGTTAAGACTCGACCAGGAAGGCGACGTGTTGTATTGCCCCTCGAAGGTCAGCCTCTCCTCTCTTCCCCGCAGGAGGTCCCGAACGTAGATCTGCGGCGATCCGGACCGGTTCGAGACGAAGGCGATCTTGTTGCCGTCAGGGGAGAGCGAAGGGGATACATCGATGCCCCAATGGTTGGTCAGACGACTCAGGATCTTGCCGCTTGGATCGATCGTGTAGATATCCGGATTGCTTTCAAGGCTTAACGTCAACACGATCTGCTTACCATCAGGCGCCCAAGTCGCGCCGATATTGAGTCCCTTGCGAGAAGAGATCGTGTCGCTTGCTTTGGACTTTAGATCCATCAAGTAGAGCTTCGCCCCGCCGTCTTTATAGGAGTTGTAGAGGATCTTGTCTCCCTCAGGCGACCATCTCGGGAACAGGGCAATGCTTCCGTCCGATGTGAGCTGTCTCAGGTTATGCCCGTCAAAATCGCAGACATAGATCTCCTTGTTCCCCGTGGCGGTGCCGACGAACGCAAACTTCGAGAGGAACATCCCCTCGCGGCCGGTAAGGAGGGCCATGATCTCATTACCGAGACGGTGCATCAGGGCCCGGTATTCATCGACCTTCCCGAGGACCCTCTTACCCATGATCTGGCGACCCCAAAAGACGTCATAAAGCCTGAACTCCACTTCCACGTTGCGCCCAATACACATATAGGTGCCTTTTAGGAGAAGTTCGGCGCCGATAACCGACCAATCCTTGAAGTTGATCTCCTTGGGAGCCATGGTCCCGGCTGCCTTCTGTAGGAAGGCCTCTTTTTCGATCGGCCTGAAATATCCACTCAAGTCGAGGTCATTCGACAACACCTGGGGCAAGGCCGTGGAGAACTCGGGGTGCGCCCGATCCTCTGAGAGATTGACAAAATCGGTGATGGCGATCTGGATCCTCTGAATGGAGGGGGCGTTGATATCGATGAAAATACGCCCGGCCCCCGGCTGCGGGAAGAGGAGTTGCATTGCCGCCAGCAACGCAAAACAGGAGAGTGTGGTCCTAGCCTTGAAGCTCCCTAAGATTGAAGTTGATTTCGATTTCATCATAGCGTCTGATATAGCCCTCCGGAAAAGGGGGTAAGGGGTCTGAGCGTTCGATCGCCTTGAGAACGGACTGATCAAAGACGGCGTTTGTTGATCGTTTCTTGAACTGCTTATCGAGGATCTTTCCGTCCCTCTTGACCTTCACGACGACAATCGCTTCGAGATCGCTCCGGCCTCCCATGGCAACAGGATATGACCAATTCTGCTTGATCCTGTTCTCAACTTCGATTTGGTAGATGCGGATGGAGATACCGACACCCGACTTCCTGTTCCCGATCGCTGAAGGCGGCCGCTGTCGGGCCTGACCTTCCAATTTGGAAATGGCTTGGTCGATACTGTTGCTGGTGTCGGTCTTGACCTTTCTCTCAATCCTTGAGATGGCCTTATCGATCAGCTTGGAGGGCGATGCTTTCGGCTTGGCCACCGGCGCCGTCTGCGTCTTCGAGATCGTACGCTTTGCAATGATGAGCGGCGTGTCCCCTTTCTTGACGGTCGTGATTCGCTTCGCCTGCGTCTCCTTCGGGAGCACGGCCGTTGTTTTCGATTTCGGGGCAGGGCGGCTTGCGGGACGGCTCTGGATGGACCTCATGGCGGGCATTTCTACAAGATCTATCTCATAGACAACGGCCTCGAATGGCCTTTTGGAAAACGAGCCCGGCGCGAATAGAAGGATGGCCAACACAACGATATGGAAGGCGGCCGAAAGCCCAATCATGGGGCTCCATTTCTTTTCGGCCCAATCTTCAGCGGGTTTCAAACCCCAAGCATCTATCATGACTGCTCA
This sequence comes from uncultured Desulfobacteraceae bacterium, assembly GCA_964484515.1. Taxonomy (GTDB): domain Bacteria; phylum Desulfobacterota; class DSM-4660; order Desulfatiglandales; family HGW-15; genus CAZAGT01. The sequence goes on from CAZAGT010000021.1 coordinate 20,643, forward strand.
TCGATCGGTTCCGTGATCATGCCGAGTTTATCGATCCCCGCCTTCTTCACCCTGGCCACGACATCGATCACGAAGCCGTAAGGGACCTCCTTGTCCGCTTTCAGGAGGACCTGCTTCTCGCGACGGTATTTCAAAATCTTTTCTATTTTGGTCTCCAGGTCCTTGAGATCGAGGCGGTGCTTCTCGATATAGACCTCCCCTTGCTTGTTCACTGTCAGAATCAGAGGATCCTCGGGTGTCTTGACACGTTTGGCCACGGTCTTGGGCAGGTTGACTTCAACGCCCTGCATCATCATCGGGGCCGTCACCATAAAGATAATCAACAAGACCAGCATCACGTCAACAAAGGGGGTGACGTTGATCTCCGACATGAACCTCTTGTTTCCGTTACCGTTGGTCATCATCTGAACCTACCCCTGAGACTGAGCTTGCTCCTGCATGGCCATTTGTCTCTTGAAGAACTGCCGTTCGACCAGAGCCAAGAAATCCGACGAGAAGGAATCCATCTCGGACCTCAGCAACACGGCCTTTTGGCTGAAGTAATTATATGCGACCACCGCCGGAATCGCGGCTGCCAAACCGGCTGCAGTGGCAATTAGGGCTTCGGAAATGCCCGGGGCCACAACAGCCAAGCTGGCCGAGCCGCGGAGACCGATTCCTCGAAAAGACTCCATGATCCCCCAGACTGTCCCGAAAAGGCCGATAAAGGGACAGGCGTTGCCGGTCGTGGCAAGGAAGGACAAGGCCCGTTCCAGCCGATTGCTCTGATCGAGGGTCGTCTTCTTGAGCGCCCGCTCCAGATTGATCATCAGCGGCTGTAGAATCATATTGCCAGGGTTTGACCTGGGAAGTGATTCGAGCTTGCTGATCCTTTTGAGTTCGGAATGGCCGGCCCGGAATAGGTGTGCGACCGGACTCAGGACGAGGTAGTCACTCTCACGGAAGATCTTGTTCATCTCCGTTGTCTCCCAGAAGAGATCAAGAAAGAGGGCGGTCTCCCGCTTGGCCGTTCGAAAGAGCCGCCATTTCATGAAAATGATCGTCCAGGAGACGACCGAGAAGGAAAACAGGACGAATAGGATAAACCTGACCATGAGGCCGGCATGGATGATCATCTGGACGATGTCGCTGCCAAAGGCCACATCCAAAGAGATCGCGCTGGGCAAAAATATGAAGGACGATTGCGTGATTAGATTCATTCCCCTAGCCTCTTATTATACCCTACTTGAGCGCAAGCACTCAATGAATTGGAGTTCTACGTCTGTAGCCGGAACTCGGTCGCTCGCATTTGATCGACCTGTCACCCTCCTGGAATCCACCGGAAGGTGTTGAGTCTTTTACACCAAAAACCGCCCAACATGCAAGAATTATTTGATAAATTGCCGCCTCAGCCGATCTCTTGCCCCAGTTCGCCGCTTTTTGCAGCGTCGTAACCGCCCAGGGCCGTGATCCGGGCCCTGAAGTCTTCGGATCGAATCGTCTCAAGGACGAATTGAACGTTCGGATTCTCCAACATCGAAGAGCGGACGACGAGATCGTACTGCTCCCTTTCTAAGGGGATAAAGTCCAGATCGAGGGCTCTTGCCGCCGCCAAGATGCCCAACCCACAATCGGCGGCCCCGCTGAGGACATCAACGGCGATGGCCATATGCGTGAACTCCTCATGGTCGTACCCTTTGATCAAGCTAGGTTCCATACCCATCTGCTTCAGTTTGTAATCGAGGAGCACGCGTGTACCCGATCCGGCCTGACGATTTACGAAGGCCACGTCTGCGCGGCTAAGATCCTCCAGCCCATGGATTCCCTTGGGATTCCCCTTAGCAAGAACCAGTCCCTGATCGCGCAGAACGAAATGGAAAACGCTCACCTTGACACCTTTGAGGTAGCGTTCGATATAAGCGGTATTGTACTCTCCGGTCTCGGTGTCCAAGAGATGCGATCCGGCCATGTGACAGATCCCCTTCCGGAGGGCCATCAAACCACCAAGACTGCCCACATTGCCCGATGAAATGCGAAGATTGCGCCCTCGTCGTCCTATCTCGTCATCAAGCAGGTCGATGCAGATATCATGGCTACCGATGACCACAAGGGTATTTAGGACGTCTTCCTCCTCGACCAGGAGTTCGGCGTCAATCGAATCATTCTGGGTTATGCCTTCGGATAGGGCCGGAATCCGAACAATACCCTCCGCCCTCGTCAGGGTTGTAATCGAGCCCGCCGCCCGCGGTAGCGGTGTGGCGACTGTCTTGTCGCCCACTTTGCCGATATTGACCCGGAGGAATTCCTCAATCCCCAGTTTCGAGGGAATATCGCGCGCGGGTTGGACCCGGATACTCGGCTTTTGGGGAACCTTTTGACCCTGAAGTTGAAACAAGAGTGGTCGTACAAATTGTTCAAAGGAGATCGTTGCAGAAACCGTGTATCCCGGATTGCCGACCACGGGTTTGTCGTTGATGACCCCGAGGATCGTCGGCTTCCCCGGCATGATGGCGACACCGTGGACGAGGACTTCGCCCAGTTCTTTGATGATATGCGCCGTGAAATCCTTGCTTCCCGCAGATGAGCCGGCGTTGATGATGACCAGGTCGGCCTCCGAATCGACAGCCCTCTTGAGGGCTCCGCGAATTATCTCTTCATCGTCGGGGACGATCTCGTAGATGATGGGGACCCCCCGACATTCCCGCACCAAACTCGCCAAGATCAGCGAATTGGAGTCCACGATCTGATTCTTTTCAAGTTTGGCGAGGTTCTTGACCTCCCTGTAATCCACGAGTTCCGAGCCGGTTGGGACGATTGCGACCCTGGGCTGTCGTCGGACCTCCACTGAGAAAATCCCAGCGCTGATCAGGGCGGCTACGTCGTAGGCCCGGATACGATGGTTTTGAGGCAGCAGCAACTGTGTCGCGACGATGTCCTCGCCCACCTTCCTTACATTCTGCCACGGAAATGCGGGTGATCGGATCTCCAGGGTGGCATCATCGAGTTGATAGACCTTCTCCACCATGATGACCGCGTCAAAGCCCTGCGGCATTGCCTGGCCGGTATTGATCCAGAGGGCGTCCTGGCCCACCTTCAACGTCTTTGGGGTCCGGTCGGTCGTACCGTAGGTTTCCTCCGCGCGAACGGCAATGCCATCCATGGCCGATGAGTGATAGTGGGGCGCCGAGACCTTTGCGAACAATGGGGCGGCCGTCACCCTCCCAAGCGCTTCTTCCGGCCCGACCGCTTCCGAGAGGGTCCGTCTATCGCCGAACCGAGAAAAGAAGATCTCCCGGGCCTCTCCAAGGCCCTTCATGGCCAGATAGACGTTCCGCTTCAAGATATGCCTCCTTTCAAAGGCCTGAAGGCCATGATCGCCACGCGCTGACCCTTGTAGAGACCCTCGGTGTTCATCTCCACTCGTAACAGCCCCTCAGCCTCAACAAGGGTCGAAATCAGACCGGACTTGCCGAAGATAGGTTCAGCCAGGTATCCTTCGTCCTTTCTCTTGAGACTGACACGGACGTAGTCTTCCCTGCCGCTGGCCGATTCTATGTTACGGCTGAGTTCGGCCTCAATGACCTCATAGAGCCTTTGCACGAGGCTCCTCTCTCCGGCAAGCCGCGCCAGGAAGGGCCCCAAGAAGACCTCCGCCACCACGAGGGCCGATGTCACGTGGCCGGGGAGGCCGAATAAGGCCTGGGAACCGGTCTTGGCGATAATCGTGGGCTTACCCGGGCTGATCGAAATTCCGTGAACCAGGAGTTCCGCCCCTTCAAAGGACTCGATGACCTGCACCGTCAAATCGCGGGTGCCGACCGAGCTTCCCCCTGATATCCAAACGGTATCGGCCACCTGGAGCCCTCTCGAGACCGCTTCTCGCAGCTGTCCGAAATCATCGGGACACAGGCCGAGGATGACGGGGGCCGCTCCGGCTTGCCGGCAAAACGCGCTCAGGGTATATGTATTGATATCGCGCACCTGACCTGGCTCCGGCCGTTGAAGGACCGGAACGACCTCATCGCCCGTCGAGATGATGGCGACCCTCGGTCTTCTGTAGACCGAGACCTCCGCGAGACCCAATCCGGCGAGCACCCCCAGATCCTGCGGCCTGAGAGGCTCTCCACCCGTGAGGACCTTGGATCCCTGCCTTAAATCGTCATCCGGCCGAATGACGTTTTCGAGAGGCGAAATCGCCCGGCTGACCTCGATCGTTTTGCTGTCGAGGGAGTGGCAGTATTCGACCATGACCACGCCATCGGCACCCTCGGGCAGCATACCCCCTGTGGCTATCTTGACGGCCTGGCCCGAACCGACGGCCATTGCGGGAGTCTGCCCCATGGGCACCTCTCCGTTCAGCTCAAGCAATGCAGGGAGACTCTCCGTGGCGCCGAAGGTATCCCGTGCGCGCACGGCGTAGCCGTCCATAGAGGAGCGGTTAAATCCAGGGAGATCTTCGGGTGCAATGACATCCGCAGTCAGGGTTCGACCGAAAGCCTTCTCGAGCGGGACGATTTCTCCTTCCAGAGGCTTGAACCCCTTGATGATCTCGAAGACTTCCTCAGCCGTCTTGACCTTGAAGAACAACGATCATCCCCTCTCTATGGTAACGCGATTTCTCTGCCCCTCAATGCCTAGAGCTCGTACAAACCGCTGGTCGCTTTAGCGGCTCTCCGTACTCGGTTTGAGCCGCGCAAAATTTCGCGGATTCTGTCATGGATGCCCTCATACCGCAACTGAAATCCCTCCGGGGACCGCGGCCCCGGGGATACGAGTGCCAGGCTAAGACGACCTTCAGGCAACTGTGTTCTAATGATGAATTTCCGTTTGTCAATCCAAGGGGCATGTTTATAATCGGTTTACCTTGATGCTGCGCAGATATTACGATACCGACATTCCGGCCGCTGTACAAGAGAGGGGACTCCCAAATATTGTACGCTGAAGAATTTCAAACATCCGGCAACGCGTGAGGCCCTGCGTCGTCACACCTTGAGGCTGCCGGAAAACGCCTATCTGTCCCGATTGCATCGGGATTTCTTTACCTTCACTTCGCTCGGCTCAGCCCGCTTTCGGGAGCCTTACAGCCGGGCTTTTTCCATCAGCCTCTCAGGAGAAGGTTTTTCGACAGTCTCGTTAGAATCCTTTACCCTTCAGTCTATCCAATTCAGCGGTTACCAAGAGAGAAGGACATGGAGCCGAAACACGAATACCGGAAGTTCATTTACTGGCTCACCAAGGCAGAAGAATCCCGCCTACGCCAAGAACTAGAGCAACGTCGCATCAAGCTTCGCTCGGCCAAGGCGATCGTCTGCACCCCGCTGGATGGACTGAATCGAATCTCGAGCGTGGCACCGGATGTTTGGGACGCGACGTGCGCAAGACAGGGGAGCTGGTACCGGGCCTCCGAAAAGAGAGGCCTATTCCTCGTCATCAGCTCCTTCGAATTAGGAAACTATCCACAGCGACGGGTGGCGACGATCACTAGAACCGACTTCGTTCCGCCCCGCTATGCAACGCAAGCCGAAAAGCAGGCCCTTGTGATGAACGAGGAGTTCCTGTCCGAAATCCCGTCCCGATGGTCCCGCGCCGATGATCTGGAGAAGCGCATCTATCTACGGTGGGCCAAAAGGCTCGGCTCCGATGTAACGGACTATGATTCCCTCCATCTGTCCCACACGGCCAATCACGCCAACTTCAAGCGACCTCAGTTCTTCATTGAAAAGAACCAAGGTATCGTCCCCTATTCGATTGACCGCAGCGCCCACCTCTGCTCCTGCTGCCTGGAACTCTTCCAGCTCATCGGTGAGCAATATCCGTTGAAACTCGTTGCGCCCTGCCCCGGGGCGACGATCTTCGCGCGGCTGAAGCCCGACCAGTACCTTCTCGTGGAGGGCGCACCCCATACCTCGTCAGCCCACCCGCTGGCCGCGGAGGCGGCCAGGTTGACAGACCGGAAAACGTCATGAAATGTGATCTTTGATACTTTATCGTCCGGTCATGAAGGCCTCTTTTCAAGAAACGAAACGTGACCTGCTCGAACGCTGAAGAAGCGTGCAAGCCGTTCGGCCCCGAGCTCACGGCCGAGGGGCAAGGCGGCCGGAGCAGAC
>CAZAGT010000022.1:0-26627 GCA_964484515.1 uncultured Desulfobacteraceae bacterium
TGCACCCGTGGCGCCTTGAATCTGCAGCATCCTCGACTTTTGCAACGTTAGGGTTCTCTTTGATTCCGGGGCTTCGGGTTGGTCTCTTTTATGCCTTATCTCCGGGGTATGCGCCTGAGGTGGGTAAAGTCCTGCCTCCTCCGACATTCCCCTCGACTTCGCTCGGGGATGCGGTTTCCTCGACAGATAAGCCATGAAAAGGCACCACAGGCCTGCCACGCATAGAGACGGGAGACTGTTTGGTCGCCCCGATATCCTTGTGAGGAGCCGAAAATAATTGATGTCTTACGAGAGCAAACCACTGGACGCGCCTGGGTTCAGGCCGTCCCGGATTAACCTTTGAAAGGATCATCGTGGGAGGAGCGGAGTTATGTATAAGATCCTTATTGTGGATGATGACTATGCGATCAGATTGCTTTATCAAGAAGAGCTGACCGAGGAGGGGTACAATGTCATCTCTACCAGCGACGCTAACGGTCTCTTAGACATGATTGCTCAGCAAAGACCTGATCTCGTTGTCCTGGATATTGAAATGAAAGAGATTAATGGGCTTGACCTTCTCCAGGAAATCCGGAATTCCAACCAGAATTTACCAATCATTCTTTGCACCGCCTATCCCAATTTTAGATGGGACTCTAAATCAGCGGCGGCCGACGCTTTCATGGTGAAGAGCTCGGATCTGAGCGAACTAAGACTCTGTGTCAGGACTTCCATCGAAGGCAATGCAGGTTTCCTGAAAGCGGCCAAGACTGAGAAAGGAATTACGGGATACTCTCATCCTGCAATATGAGGCTACATTCCCAAAAATTCTTCGCATCAGGCGGGCGGACCAGCTGTTCGGATGACAAGTTTGGGCCAGGTAGAGCCCAGAAAATCAAGCCCTTTCAAAACTGTCATCTTCTTGAAAGCTTCCCGAAATTATCTTGTATTATTATCCTGTATTATTTAATGCAAACAGGAACATCATTCCACTCTTGCAATCATAAGTAATCAGGTGGTCGAGAGCCGGTTTTGTGTTGAGACTCCGCCTGTGTTGTGATTCTCAGGGGAGGTTAAGACCGGAAAACTCCAGCACCAAGAAGAAGCGAAGATTGCGAGTGAGGCTGCGCTTGATCTCGGAATGATTGTGGAAGTGGTCGCCCCTGAGCGTGCACGAGATTTTGGCATCTTACAGGAAACAGGGCTTGCGCCTTCGAATCTTGTCGGGCTACGAGCCGTAGTAGTATGTGATCCATGCCGTCGGGGCGATTCAGGTGTCTGCCGGACGGGTGCTCACGCAGCAACTTATGCCGCGGCCGAACGACGCGGTGGAGGGGATCGATGGGTCTACGGAATTCGCCAACTTTATACATCATCTCTCTTCCCTCTCTTCTTCTCGCATTAACCCTATATTACCCCTATCCCTTCGAGATGCCTCCTGAAACCGATCCTCCATATCCCCGTTTCTGGCTCTTTTTGGGGGATATCGATTTTGAGAATCCTCCATTTTTGGCTCTTGATGAGGGTGTTGCGGCTCGCGCGTAATAACGAAAACTCGAATCCGGCATCGATTTTGAGTACGAAAGGATTGTCACCGTGTTTCAAGAATATGTGGTTGAGCACCGGACCCTGCTTGTGGCCGGTTTGATTCTAGCCTTTGTCCTTATCTACGCATTCAGGCGCAGACCCAAAGTCGCAAAATCGAAGTATTATATGAGGGGGCATTTCCTGCTTGGCCTGGGAATGGCGGGATTCTACTATGGCGCGACCGAATGGATTATGAACGGGCGCCTTGAAATCCCCTGCATCCATCTGATCCAACGTGTCGTGCAGGTGGCAGTGATACCGGGCAACGCCGCAACGATATATGGGCTAAGCATTACCGTGGCGGCCACGGCCTGCATCAGTTGTGGGTTGATCATACTTCACGCGGAAACAAAACAAGTAGCCCAGCATGCCGCTCAAGTCAGCAAGGGAGGCTGACCCCTTTCCACGTCCTCTCACCCTGTCGCCCTGTCTCTCATCCTCTCTGCAGGACAGCTATCGTGTCTTTCGCAGTTTGTCATTTCGACCTCCAGCCGGATTGCGTTAATTGAAAATCCCCGATAAAAGACCTTGAGGGGTAACCGTTGTACACTTTAGGGGACGTCTATGATTTCATGCTTTACTTGTTTTGAATTTGGCGCTATCGAATGATATGCCTAAGAAGGCAAGAATAGACCTTACAGCGGGGCAGACTGGTTCGCAGCCTCGGCGGCTGGCAGCAGGCTAAGGCCTTGCGCAAGACGGGTGTTCGTTTCAAGGGCGATGAACCTATTTTGGGGAATAGCGAGTTTGTGGAGCAGGCTCTAAAATCCACTGAAGCCCGGTTAGAACGCCGCTACGCCCTTCAGGCGAAAGGACTCAGGTTCAGCGATGTAGTCACGCGAGTTGCCAAAGTGCTGAATATGAATTCTCGTGATGTTCTTGGAAGCGGCAAGGCTCCAGAGACGGTCAGGGCCCGTAGTCTCCTCTGTTACTGGGCCAATCGTGAAATGGGAATGACGACCATTGAACTGGCAGGTCGTCTGAACATTTGCCAGTCAACGGTAAGCAGGGCAGTGACACGGGGTCAAGAAATTGCTGCTAGAAACAATTTTTCTATCGAGTAGAAGCCGATATCTATTGATAGCATTAAGGCTCTCTAGTGGTGTATTGGCTCAATGGGGTTAGCACTAACAGCGTTACGATTCAGCTATGGGGGGAATATGGACGTACTTAGGGTAGGCATGCTGGGCTCTCGGTTTTCAGCTCACCTTCATCTCTCCAATTATAAGAAATTACGAGGGCACAAGATGGACGTTGTTGCCGTCGCGGCGGCATCAGAGGAGAGCGCAGGCACATTCGCGGAGACCTTTCAAGTCCCCGAAACCTATACAGATTATAGAAAGCTCATCGAAGACGCGGATGTCGATGTTATTGATGTCTGTTTGCCAACCGATCTACACGAAGAAGCGATCATTGCGGCAGCGGAAGCCGGCAAGCATGTGATTTGTGAAAAACCTCTGACCGGGTATTTTGGCAAGGATCTGGATGAAGAGCGAGTCGGTGATAAGGTCCCACGGGAAACGATGCTCAGGGAGGCAATGGAGAGTTGCCAAAGGATCAGAAGCGCTGTTGAAGGAAATAGAGTAACGTTTTGCTATGCCGAGGATTGGATCTATGCTCCGCCCTTTGTCAAGCTCAAGAGGATGGTCGATGTAAGCAAGGGAGTCGTGATGGACATCCGAGCCGAGGAGAGTCATTCCGGTTCGCATGCAGCCTACTCCCGGAAATGGAAGACATCGGGAGGCGGCTCACTCGCTCGACTCGGGTCCCATCCGATAGGAGCAGCCTTACACCTGAAGCACTTTGAAGGCCAGCTAGCAGAGGGGGGGACACCCATCCGAGGGGCCAGTGTCATTGCGGCAGTCGGGCGCCATACACATATTCCCGCTTACCGGAAGACACCCCAGAAATGGATGGTTTCGGATTGGGTAGATGTCGAGGATTGGAGCAGCCTGATCATCGAGTTTGAGGACTCGACCCATGCTGTGATCATGTCGACCGACGGTATGCTTGGGGGGACGCGCAACACGATGGAGGTCTACCTCTCCAATGCCGTGGTCCGCACCAATATGTCCTCGAACACCGCCGTGGAGGTCTACGCCCCCGATTCAGGGGTGTTTGGTGACGAATACCTGGTTGAGAAGGTTGAGACCAAGGCGGGCTGGAATTTTCCCAGCCCTGATGAAGACTGGGAAAGGGGATACCCTCAGGAGCTTGAAGACTTCGTAGAGGCCATTCTTGAAAACCGGGAACCTGTGTCGGGCCTGGATCTGGCCGAAGAGGTGGTTAACGTTATTTATTCAGCGTATCTTTCAGCGGAAAAGGGCGAACGCGTCGATCTCCGATGACATTCGGCCGAATGACTTCTTAAAGAGCAACGAGAAGAATGGGATCAGTACCTGCACCCATGTACATCGTCTCCGGTGCCCTAGGGGCGAGCGGGGAGCAACTCGTAAACACGGTCTTGGCGCAATTCCCTAATAGCGAGGTTCCGATCATAAAGGTCCCTAATGTGCGACGGATGGAACAGATTGAAGAAACGGTCGCTGAGGCGGAAAAGAGCGGTGGGACTATTGTTCATACCCTGGTGGACGCGGGCCTGAGACAAGCCCTGATTGAATTAGGTGAAAAAAGGCATGTGGTGACGATCGATCTGATGGGGAGCCTTTTTTCCCGATTAACAGAGTTGCTGGGGCAGAACCCAGTCGGCCAGCCGGGATTGTATCGGCGGCTACACCAGGCCTATTTTGATCGGGTGGCGGCGATAGAGTTCACGAGGACCCATGACGATGGTCAAAATCCTCAAGATTTGGCCAAGGCAGAGATCGTTTTGGTTGGAGTCTCCCGCTCTGGCAAGACTCCTTTAGCGACATACCTTTCAGTACTGGGATGGAAGGTGGCTAATGTGCCGTTGATTAAGGGATTCGATCCCCCGGAAGAACTGTTTCAGATTGATCACCGTCGGGTGATCGGTTTGAACATCGAGCCGGATCAGCTGCTGATCTATCGAAAAGAGAGACAACGCCGCATGGGTCAACGGGGGCCAGATGAATACACCAACCTGGCGAGTATCTATGAAGAGGTGGAGGCGGCTCGCCGTATTTTTCGTAAACACCGGTTTTCGGTGATCCAGGTCACGAACAGGCCGCTCGAAGCAAATGCGGCCCAGGTGATGGAATTAATAACGAAATGATTAGGCCTCCCACCTGAAGGGCTGTAACCTATTCTAGTGCGAAGAATAAGCGGCAAAGCTTCTGATCCAGAATCCGTACATACCTCGATTTGAAGGAAAGGAGCCGACCATGGCTGGCGAATTGAGTCGAGAGATTCGATTAAGAAACCGTCCTGAAGGCCTACCTAGCGAAAATGACTTTGAACTTGCGGAAGTCGTTATGCCCGATATCGGTGCAGGACAGATGCTTGTTCGAAACATCTATATGTCGGTAGATCCATACATGCGCGGCCGCATGTACGATCGCGAGAGTTACGTGCCGTCTTTTCAAATCGGCATGCCGCTCGAGGGGGGTAGTATCGGACGAGTGATCGAGTCAAAGAACGGCCGGTTTGAACCTGGTGATTATGTCCAGAGCATGCAGGGTTGGCGCGAATATTTTGTCACCGACGGTGAAGGGCTTTCAAAAATAGACCCCAACATAGCGCCTATTGAAACGTTTCTAGGTGCTCTCGGCATGCCTGGGTTGACCGCCTATGTGGGGCTGCTTCATATCGGCAAACTACAGCAAGGTGAGACCGTGTTTGTGTCGGCGGCCTCGGGTGCCGTCGGATCTGTCGTCTGCCAAATTGCCAAGCTTAAAGGCTGCTATGTCATCGGAAGCGCGGGCTCTGATGACAAGGTGTCTTGGCTTCTGACAGAGGCGGGGATCGATGCGGCATTCAATTACAAGAAGGTCGACGACATAGTCAGCGAAGTCGGTGGGCTCTCTCCAAAGGGAGTTGACGTCTATTTTGAAAATGTCGGCGGTGTACATCTCGAAGCGGCGCTTGAACACATGAATACCTATGGCCGCGTTGTCATGTGCGGGATGATTTCCGTGTACAACGCCATCAAACCTATTCCCGGACCGGCTAATCTGTTCTACGTAACGACCAAAAGGCTGACCCTCCAGGGCTTCATCGTCATAGACCACTTTGATAAACTCACTCAATTTTACGCCGACATGGGTAGCTGGGTAGCTGAGGGCAAGATCAAATGGGAAGAAACGATTGTCGAGGGGCTAGAGAAGGCTCCGCAGGCGTTTATAGGTCTCTTCAGGGGTGACAATTTTGGCAAAATGCTCGTCAAGATCGGTCCGGATCCGACCAGTTGATCTGTTGACCAGGGCTTTCCGCAGCCTTTCTGCAGCGCTAGAGTTCATGTCAATGAGCTTGCTAAATATCCTGATAACTGTTCTAGTTCAACTATATGTATTCACTCATCTGTTAGTCAAAAGACTTTAATCAAGCTCCCAGCAGCAAGCTGCGGGGTATCAAAGCGAATGAAGCCCCCCCACGGTCGATCTGTACCGTCCGTTTGCCTGCCGACATAGATACACCTCCCGGCCTCATAACCGGCTAGTTCTATCGAGGTGAACCTCCCGTCCTTCGTGAATAGGCATTCTAACTTCGATTGAGGTTCAGGCTCAATTAAGGTAATAACGATTTGCTGGAGGTGAGGGCGCATGATCCCGAAATCAGGGTATCAGCCGACCCTCATTATCTCATGTGGGATAGGGACAACCGATGGAAATACCTCTTTTCAAAGATCTCCTGCTGATCTTCGGGCTAGCCGTTGTGATTCTCTTCGTCTGCCACCGAATCCGCATCGCCACTATCGTCGGTTTCCTCCTCACTGGTATCCTTGTCGGTCCTCATGGCCTTGGGCTTATCAGTGCGCAAAAAGAGGTGGAAATCCTGGCCGAGATCGGTGTCGTCTTGCTCCTCTTTACCATTGGGATCGAGTTCTCGCTGCAAAACCTTCTTAGAATAAAAAAGTCTGTGTTTGTGGGGGGAACGCTGCATGTAACCCTCACCATAGCTATCGCTGTTCTCATCACCAGGCAATTCGGATTGGCCTTAGGGCAGACGGCATTCATCGGATTCCTAGTTTCCCTCAGCAGCACAGCCATTGTGCTCAGACTATTTCAAGAGAGGGCAGAGGTAGAAAGTCCTCAGGGTCAGACATCGCTTGCCATTCTCATTTTTCAAGATCTGGCTGTGGTTCCGATGATGCTCTTGACGCCTTTTCTGGTCGGTGGGACAGGGCAGGCACAGGACTCGGTCTTGATAATCGAATTCAAAGGCTTGGCATTACTGTTTGCCCTCTTGGTGAGCGCAAAATGGATTGTCCCTCTGATCCTTGGCCAGATCGCACGGACCCGCAACCGCGAGCTTTTCCTGCTGAGCACGCTCACCATATGTTTCATCGTAGGATACCTCACCCACGCGCTGGGGCTTTCTTTGGCCCTGGGGGCTTTTTATGCCGGCCTTATCGTTTCTGAGACGGAGTTTAGTCATGAAACCCTAGCGAATATCATCCCCTTCCGAGATGTCTTCACAAGTCTATTCTTCGTGTCCGTCGGTATGCTGCTGGATATAGAGTTCCTGGTACAACATCCGCTCCAGGTCGCACTCGTCTCCTTGGCGGTCATGGTTTTGAAGAGCGTCACGGCGGGGCTTGTCGTCCTCCTCCTCGGCTTACCCCTCCGTACGGCTTTGCTGGTGGGCCTCGCTCTTTGTCAAGTTGGTGAATTTAGCTTCATCCTGTTTATGAAAGGAGCCGAGTTTGGAATCCTGGAACCAATGTTCTATCAGTTCTTTTTGGACGTCTCCGTTCTAACCATGGGCATCACACCTTTCATTATTGCCGAGGCCCCTTCAATTGCGGATACCTTCCTGAAGCTACCCATCCCGACCCGGCTGAGGGCCGGGTTCTCCACGGCCCACACGATCAGGAAGAAGCAGAGGATGAAGGACCATCTGGTCATCGTGGGCTTCGGTTTCAATGGAAGAAACATTGCTCGTGCGGCTAAGCTGGCGGGGGTTCCCTATGTGGTCATCGAGCTAAATCCTCAGACAGTGAAGACGGAGAGAGAAATAGGGGAGCCGATTTACTATGGAGATGCCTCTCAGAGAGCCGTGCTTGAACAATCCGACGTGAAAGAAGCACGCGTCTTGGTTATCGTCATTCCAGACCCCATCGCCACACGGCGCATAACCGTTGCGGCCCGCCAGGACAATCCACGACTCCACATCGTGGTTCGGACACGTTTTGTGACCGAGATGAAACAGCTTTATGAATTGGGGGCCGACGAGGTGATTCCGGAAGAATTCGAGACTTCTATCGAAATTTTCAGCCGGGTGCTGACGAAGTACCTTATTCCGAGAGATGAGATAAGGAGGATCATTGACGAAGCCCGGGCAGATGGCTATCAGATGTTTCGCACTTTATCAAAAGAGTCCACAGATTTTGCAGACATGAAACTCGATCTTCCCGACGTGGATATCACGACGATCAGAGCGCAGGAAGATTCCGCACTGACTGGAAAATCGATCGCTGAAATCGAACTAAGGAAAACGTATGGCGTGACCTTGTTGGCCGTCAGCCGAAACCAAGAGGTCATATCCAATCCAGGGGCAGACATGATCATTCAACCCGGGGACTTACTCGTCCTCATAGGGAATTCAGGCGACCTGAGCGCCGTTTGTGAACTCTCCTTGAATCCTCCTTGTGGGGATACGCGTGGGTGTAATTTTTCAGACCGTGATACGAGCCGTTCTGAATTTTAAAACGCACCTGCCCTATATGCAAAGGAACACGGATCGTGTTTTCCGGTAAATACACCCTACTGTTGTATAAACAACACGTCGAAAAGTGTGAAAAGACAAGAATAACAGAGGCCTGCGCCATTCTTCGCGTTCACTCTGGATATCACCGACTGTTAAGTCCAGCGAAACCCAAAATACGCCGTGTTGTTTACCCTCCGGGAAAGCCGATGATACCGCATCTTCTGCGTTGCCGAGGGTTTGCAGTAGGCTACTACGGCTGCACCCTCGGCGCCTGGAATCTGCAGCATCCTCGACTTTTGCAACGTTAGGGTACAATCAGAAAGTGCCTTGTAGATTACACGGTTCGGAAGTCCCACCGAGATGATCCGAAAAATGAATCCTGGAGCAGGCGTGCCGGCAACATTTAGAAGTGTGGAAGGCTTCTCTCCCCGACTAGGGGATGCCGTGACCGAATGTCGTGGCCTGCAAATCACTCTGCTGCGATACCGCATGCCCCATCAATCTGCATGATTTCGGAACCTCAGGTTCCGCATTCTGCGAAGACCCGAACCGTGAGTTCCTTCTCCCAAATCTCCATTCTTCTGAATACGTTATTATACCGACTCCCTTGGCAACAGCTTTGGGGACAGATGAATCGGAATCTCCAGTTCTCTCTGTATCTCAAGTCCAAAAAGTCATCCCCCCTTTTTTCAATAAGTTAGACATTGGAGTCGGTATTGCAGTCTTGAGGATGAAATCTGTGATCCGTGAAAGGAGTCATGAAGATGAGGAAATATCTTCTCGTAATCCTTGCTATTACTCTACTGTATATGCTGGGTTTTCCTGGTTGCGGTCAGAAGGAACAAGCAGAACAGGAAGAGGAGACCGCCGCGCCATTGGAGGAGGAAGCTGACTTTTCCCGCGAGATGGGAGGCCCGGAAGGAGAAGCACTGAATAGCACCTATGAGGAAGAGTCCGAACTGGAGGAGACGCATGAAGGTCCCCATATGCGGGCATTTGACGAAGGGGAAGAGATCGATGAGATGGAAGGAGTCTATGAAGAGGAACTCACAGACGAAGAGGAATGGGAGGAGGAACCTCTACCAGAGGACACAAAAGATGAGTAAGATCGAGACGCTTCTACTCTTTTCAGTGTGGGCGTTGATCTGCACCGCGCCTTTCGTCGGCGGGAGCCATTGCGCGGCTGAGGAGCGGACGATCACGGGAACGGTGTCCTTACAGGGTACTATCATTGCTGAAGACGGTCGCGAATACGTGGTCGTCAACGATGAGATCAGAGAGGCCCTGCGGGAGTATGTCGGCAGCCGCGTGTCAGTGATTGGAGAAGTCTTACGGGAAGGCGGTCAGCGGCTTATCGACGTCGTCAGCATCGAAATTCTGGATGATGAAGATCAAGAGAACCCGGAACGGACCTAGGCGCACGAATTTCTAATTGTTTGATATCATTGTTCGAATGTCCCTGTCGAACTTTTCCTTGTAATGGTTCACCCGCGCGTCGTTGGCCATAATCATGTCCATCTGCCGGACGTGGATGGTAAGATAGCCCAGGATTTCGAGACGCGCCTCCATGAAATGCTGCTCGTGATTTTCGATTCCGGCGAGAAGGTGATCGCCTCGCACCTCGGCCCGAAAACCATATCCCTCCAAGAGGTCTTTGATAAGCTCGATCCTGCCCTGTCGCCTTTGGTCATCGGCCGCCCCCCCCTTGAATTGAAAACGGACGTAATTTTCACTCGCCCGCTCGCTCACGAGGGCCTCCACGATGGAGAAATGGAAGCCAAGGCGGGAGTTCAAACTGCAGAAATTCTTCGAAACCATGAAATAGTTGCGGTCGGCATACCGGGAGCGCAGCCCCGGGACCAAGGCCGGATTCCGGGTGGCCTCGAACATGACCGACATAAACCCTTTGCCGTCGACAGCCGGAGGGCCCTCCCAGGGGAACCTCGTAATTCCTCGCCAGATCGCAAGCATGGGAACGGAAACTATATTTTCCAGGCGGACAAGCGGTCCGGTGGCCTCTTCTTTGAAACCATCATCCAAGTTCAAAACCCACCACTGCATGGGGACATCACAAAGCAGCTGCTTGCTCGAGCGCTCCGGGAAGTGGTGGTCGCTTCCAAAGCGAAACATCTCGTAAACCGCCTTCTCGTGGCAGAAACGCGTGATGTCATGAAAGGTTCGGCAGTGTTTCGGTTTGAAGGAAGGGGCATCGGGGTCCAGGAGTCTCAGGGGGACAATATACTGGGCGGCACCTTTGAGAGCCGCGAAAACGGGGCTTTCCACCATGAGATTCTTAGGGCCTTCGCGTCTCCCCAGCAATTGTTCAACGCGACCTTCGTACACCCGGAGGCCGTCAGCGTCCACAGTGACCACCTGATCCTTTCTTAGTAGTTCCATGACACCGTTGACGCCGATCAGGGCTGGCACTTCGAACTCGCGGGCCACATTGGCAAAGTGCCCGGTAACGCTTCCTCTTTCCGTGATCACCGCCGCCGCCCGGCTCAGCAGCGTCGCCCAGCGAGGCAAGGATTGGGCCGCCACCAGCACGGCTCCTTCGGGAAACTGCATGGCGTCCATATCTCTCTGGATCATGTAGACGGGCCCGGCTGCGACGCCCGGACTGGCCTTGAAGCCTCCTTGCAGGATAACCGTACCCATTTCCTGATCCATAGCGCCCATCAGATCGGGCACGTCGTGAGTCGCTTTCCGGAGCAACGGCCGACACTGTAAAACGACGATCGACCCGTCGGCTTGGATAGCCCACTCGATGTCCCGCGGCGAACCATAGTACGCTTCAAGCCCGAGCGCCAGACGGGCAAGCTCCTTGGCCTTCTCATCGCTGATGGAGGGACTTTGAGCCTCCTCCGCCGTCGACTCTACGCGACAAACCCCCTCTTCGGGGTAGCAGGTAAACTTCTGCTCCTTAAAAGGGATATCCTTCCGGGTGATGACGGCCGGTTCATCACGCGTTATGATGAAGAGATCCGAGGCCGCGCTGCCGTTGACGACCGGCGTCGGAAGACCCCAGACGGCGTTGATTGTGATCCGGTTATCCCGGATGTCAATCGGATTGCTGGAATACATGACGCCGCTGGAAACGGCATCCGCCATAGTCATACAGCCCACGCACATGTCGACATCTTCATCGCGGATCCCCCGATTGAAACGATAGCTCATGGCCGTGAGGCCGTATTTGCTGGCAACGATCTCTTTGTAGGCCTGGGAAAGATTATCACCGCTCACGTTGAGCTCAGAACGGTACTGGCCTGCAAAAGATGTTGCTCTGAGATCTTCTCCGAGGGCACTGCTCCTCATCGCCACTCTGATACATTGGCCTTCCCGCTCTTCCAGCAACCTGAAATTTTCCTTGATCGCCGATTCGAGGTCCTCGGGCAAAGGAGCGGCGATGATCGTCTGCTGGAGTTGAGCACTGAGACGGTACAGTTGGTCGAGGCGCTCGATATTCGTCGATTGGATCCTGCGGTCAATTTCTCCCTGCAGATCGCTGTGCTCAACAAACCGCTGATACCCTTTGGCCGTGATGACAAAACCGTCTGGAACGTTAGTATGGATCATCTTTTTGATCTCTCCCAGATTGGCCATCTTTTCACCGACCAGGTCCGCCGAGTCCTTGTCCACATCTGCTATCGGAATGACCAACGGTCCTCCCTTCAACCGTGTCTTTCTTTGAACGAAAGGGTTGATCTTCTTCTGAATCTCTTTGAATTTTTCATAGAGTTCCTCATACTCCCCTGGGGCCAGCTCGTTGAGGTTGCGGACGATCTGCCAGACGTTCGTGGAGGCGCTCGTGCAGCGCGCGAGGACATAAGCCATTCCGAAGGGTCGGGCGCCCTTCAGGCCCTCTTCGATTTCCGCCATGATATCGAGGGCCCTGTTGTTGGCATTGAGCAGAAGTTTGAAGTGGTGATAGCGAGCCCGGAAGACGTTCCGAAGTACGTCGGGGTTCGCCGTCGCGCGTTTCGGTTTGGCAGCAAAGAGTCTTTTGAGAATACCCATCACAGATAGACCATAAGCCTGGGATCACCTCTTTCGCAGGCTCCGAGGTTTCGAATCCCTGGCAAGGCGTTCGTCGTCGGGAGGTGATTCAGTGTGTCAGTCTCAGCCCCCAGCCCTCGAACAAGAACATGATCGCAAATCCGTACCATATGGTGTAGATGACATAGAAGAGCAGAGACAAAATGACGATCCCCAAGCGATCTGTTATTTTCTGGGGCTCGATTTGGTAATAATTGTAAGACGTCTCAACGGCCTTTTTCAGGATCAGATCGACTATCTTGGCTTCCTTGAACTTGTTCTGTTTCTTAAGGTCTTTCTCCGCCCCCTTCAAGGCCTGCCACCAGTTGTACATGGCCAATCTTTCATTGTAGTGATATTTTGCGCTGACCTGCCGCCCTTCGTTGTGGTACATGGCATCCGCATCAGAAAGGCAGTTTGCCAGGATTCTACCCAGGTCGCTCTCGACATGCAATCGGGCGCCTGAAGACACGACTTCTGCCTCTCCGGCCTCCAAGAGCAGGGCAACCTGTTCGGCCTGCTTTCCATCCGCAAATTCAAGGGTCAGGTTGACCTTTTTCCCCATGAGCGTATCAGCCTCTTCCTTGACCTTTGGGATGTAGTAGGCGGAACCCTTGGAAATGGAGTTATAAAGGGTGTCCAAATACTCGAGACTATCCTTTCCATTCCGGATCGGCAAAAAGAAGATAACGATTACGATCACAAAACCAATCAGCAAACCGAGGCCGACGTAAAAGGTCTTTTTCTTTTCGATCATGATCCCACCTCCTCCCCCGGTAACGCCTCATACGGCATCACCTCTCCTTTGAGCAGAGGTATGTTTTTTAGAAAGGTGA
Organism: uncultured Desulfobacteraceae bacterium; assembly: GCA_964484515.1. GTDB lineage: Bacteria > Desulfobacterota > DSM-4660 > Desulfatiglandales > HGW-15 > CAZAGT01. The sequence goes on from CAZAGT010000022.1 coordinate 13,224, forward strand.
AGATGACCCAGACCGCAAAACTGCCTAAGACGACGAAGAAGGCGTAAACACCGATAGCCTCCAGGGCACCAGCGGCCTGTTTCGATATCGCGATGACCTCCATTTCCCGAAGCTTGGCCGGAAGGGCAAAGATCCGGTTAACGAAGCCGGCTAGGACGGCCATGGCATAGAACCCTCGAATCGTGATCCCCTGCACGACCTTCGTCACCATGGCGCCGATCTGGATGCCGATCAACGACCCCAGGAGCATCCCCATCGCCAGGGTGTAAAAGACAAAGCCGTAAACGGCATACTGGCTGATCGCGGCGTACCCGGCGGTAAAGATGATCTGAAATATGTCGGTCCCGACCGTTGTCATCGACGAGACGCCCAGGACGTAAACGAAGATCGGAAAGGTAAGAAATCCACCTCCAACCCCCATGATTCCCGCCGCGAGCCCTACCAGTGCCCCGCTTAGCACGAGGAATACCCAGGAGATACTCCGACCTCCCGGCGTGAGGGCCTGATCGAAGGTGACCATGGGAGGGACCCGCATCGCCTGGATTCTCCTAGGTAGGTCACCCATTTCAGCCCCTTCTTCCTTATTGTGCGGGGACTCCTTGCCACCGACGCCGTGGAATTCCTTGGCGACCTTAACGCGCCTGGCCCTTAAGAAGTCAGTCAGGGCATAGCTCCCGAGAAAACCGAGCATCAAGGCGTAGATCGTAGTAATGAAGGCGTCACTCAAAACCGGGTTGACCTCGTAGAGCATCCGATTGATCACTCCGCCGATGGTCGCCCCAACCACTGCACCCAACAGGAAGACGCCGGCCAGCGGGACGGAAACGTTTCCCAGCTTCCGATGAATGGTACTCCCCATGATGGCCTTGGCAAAGATGTGAAATAGATCCGTTCCGACAGCCAGGATCCCTTTGATGCCTGCGCTCATGAGGGCCGGCGCTATGACGAATCCACCGCCGGCGCCGATACAGCCGGTGATAAGACCGGCAATCATCCCGATGACAATGGAGACGATGAAGATAAACGTTGAATAGAAGGCCGGGCTGTAAGCCCTCTTTCCGCCCAGGACATCGGGCAGGACGGTACCAAGCTGGTCCGCTAACGCGACACCACCCAGTATGATAGGCAGGATTAGGAGGCATAGGACAGCCAGACGCCTCCTACTCCCTAGGATGGTGCTCGATATTTCCAATTCCCACCTCGCATGGGCCTCAGCGCCCATGATCATAAACTGGCCCCATTTTCTTATCAGATTCATGGTCTTCTACCCACCTTCCTTTTCTTATCTGTTCCTGATCTACTACCGCGTGCGTCCTTAGGCACCTTCTGAATGAACGACCTTTTGCATGTACTTGATCTTCTCTTCCTGGATGCTTTTTTTATTATAGGCATCTTCTACCTTGTAGAGGAGATCGTCGATATTGATCGGTTTCATGAGGTAGTCAAAAGCCCCACGATTCATCCCTTCGATCGCCACCTCCATGTCGGCATGGCCGGTCAGCATGATGACTTCCAAGAGGGGATGCCGTTTCTTGATCTCCCGGAGCGTTTCGATGCCGTCCATGCCAGGCATCTTGACATCCAGGATGGCCACATCAACCGTATTCTGAGACAGGAACGCGAGGGCCTCTTCCCCGCTTTTTACAGCGGCGGCGCTGACGTTTCGCTTATGCATCCGTTTGAGCAGTGTCTGCAGAAAATCGACCTCATCGTCGACGAGGAGAACCGCTAAACCGTCCACTTTCATTCCCTCCTTTTTTTCTGGATCGCCTCTTGGATCCTCTTTGTGAGTTCTTCGAGTTCGCAGGGTTTGTTCAGATAATCAAAGGCCCCTAGTCGCATGCCCTTTACTGCCGTTTCAAATGTAGCATGGCCCGTGAGGATGATGACCTCTACCTGCTGGTAATGCCTTTTTATTTCCGCAAGAATTTCAAGACCGTCCCTGCCGGGCATCTTGACGTCCAGGACGACGATCTCGAGCTCGGCGTTCCTTTCAAGTTGCATAAGAGCCTCTTCACCGTTGAAGGCCTTGAAAATGGTGATCCCTTTTTTTGAGAGACGTTTGGTCACGGTCTCCACAAAGGGGATTTCATCATCGACCAATAAGACATTTATTGAACCTTTGGGCGGTTCTCTATCCATGGCGTCTTTCCACGTGTTGATTGGAGCCGGGGAGTTCGACAGCACTCGTCGCAATGGCTCGGCCATCTCTTGAAATGGGGATCGTCACTCGAAACGTGCTACCCTTGCCGAGCACGGTGTCCACACGGGTGTTCCCTCCCATACGCTTGATGATGCCGTAGCAGATCGATAGGCCCAAACCCGTACCCTTGCCGACGGGCTTGGTGGTGAAGAAAGGATCAAACAGTCGCGGCAGATCTTCTTTTGGGATTCCCGGACCGGTATCGGCGACTTCAAGGATGAGCGTGCCCTCCTCAAGTCTGGCGCGGATCGATAACCTGCCGCCCGCTTCCGACATGGCGTCCAGGGCGTTATTGAAAAGGTTCAGGAGAACCTGCTGCAATTCGGTCCGAGGGAGATTAAAATCGGGGAGTCCCTCTTGAAGATCCGTATCAATCTGGATGCTCTCGTAACATGCCCGCTTGGCAGTCATCGCCATGATGTCTGCAATCAATGTCTCGACCCGAAACGTGCTTACGCGGAAATCCGTTTTTCTTGCAAAACTGAGTAACTTGTGCGTGATCTCCTTGCAGCGTTTTCCTTGCGTTTGGATCTGACTTAAGGCCCTCTTGACTTCCTCCATGTTTTTGCCCTGCTGAAATTCTTCTTCGAGGAGATCATCGATCCAGCCGGCTTCCTCGACCATGATGGCAACCGGGTTGTTGATCTCGTGGGCGATCCCGGCTGCCAGTTCGCCGATCGAAGCCAGCTTCGCCGTTTGAGACATCTGCTCCCTTATCTTTTCCTTCTTCCTGTCGGCCGACTCAATGCGACGAACCATCTTCTTTGAGAGGCTGAAGGCATAGGCCGCGAGGGAGAGTCCGGCAAATAAAACGGTTGCCAACGCCGTCTTCTTGGTCCTGCTCAGACCGCGAAATGCCTGCGCAGACGACACTTGATAGACCAGCAGCCAATCGCCTTTGTTGGTAGAGGCTGTCGCGTAGACGTTTTTATCTCCGTAAGCATTCAAACGCTGAACGACCGAGATCTCAGCATCGCGCCCGTCTTCTATGCCCAAGAAATCCGCGAGAGATCCTTGGGCGGGCTTTACGGGTCTGCCGGAGCGGGTCTGCGGCTCCCCATCCCGGTTGAGGACGGATACGTTTCCGTCCTCTGCGGAGCACACCCGCTCCAATAGCCTCGCGATCGCGCCTCCCTCGATAACGGCCAGCAAGATCGAGGGACTGTCTCCTCCTTCTATCCGTACGCCGATGGTGAAGTGGGATCGTCCACGCCAAGCCGTGATATCGCTGATCGCCTCTCCGGCATTCGTGACCTTCTGCAAGAACCGCGGAGAGAGATTGAAGGCCGGAGAATCAAGAGGTCCGGCATAGGTCATCTGGGCGCCTGCAGCGTCCAATAGACCTAACTCTGAGAAAACCGCCCCATGTTTCCTTTGCAGACCCTCTAGGAGCTCCTTCAAGACGGATGCATCTCCCAGGTCGTCATGGGTACGGGTCTCTACGATGAGGCGAACGTCGTCCAGCCTGGCCTGCAGAAAGTCATCCATGGTTCTCTTGCCTCTGAGCGCCGTCTCTTGGATCTGAGCGCGAAGGCCTTCTTTGTAGGCCGCCCGAAATTGATAAAAAATAACGCTGCTCACGAGAACCGTCGGGATGAAGGGCAAAAAAAATCCGATCATGATGATGCTTTTCATCAACGACCGGTAATACGTGCTTGCCGGTAGCCCGCCCTTTATTCGATCCAGTGCAGAGTTGAACATAATTATCATTCGCCTTCGCCAGGTTTACCCGCCTTTGGGCGGGATGCCCCGTGCGGGAGCACGGGATACTTCACTTTACGCCTTTGAAATCACTCAAAGAGAATGATGTCTCAATGAGTCTCAAGAAACGGAACTGTTACGAAATTGACTGTCCTGCCCCGCGGCCATCAACCCCCCCATCTTTACCTTGACTGGTTGATGAAACGTCCAGGAGACACTCTCGTTGCTGATCCAAGGCCGTGCAGATTTTTTCAGTCCCGATGAGGTGCCAGAGGCCGTGTCTCTCCATCTCGGCCCTCGCCTTCCTTATCCATGAACTCGGCCATCGTCTCTCTGGCTATTTCGGTCTCCCCCGCCTGAGCAAAGGCGGCCGCCATGAGCATGGCGTCCACGGCGTCTTTGGACCTTTTCAATCTGTTCCAGACCCTGTGTAAGGTCCCGACGAGCTGATCAACGTCTACAGGCTTTTTGAGGTAGGCGGAGGCACCGAGCCGCATGGCCTCCTTTTCGTCCTTGTCCGTTCCGTGCCCGGTCAGGACCACGACAGCGACATCAGGATGCTTTTTCTTCACTCGCCGAAGGACCTCGATCCCATCGATACCGGGCATCCTTAAGTCAAGGACCATGGCGTCAGGTTCGCCCTCTTCGACCGCCTTCAGGGCCTGCTCACCGTCGTGAGCGACTTCAGCCCGTAAGTTCCGCAAGGCTAAGCGTTCTGAAAGGCTTTCCACAAACTCGCGCTCATCGTCCACGAGGAGCACCTTGAGTTTTTCTTCGTGGAGGGCACGAACCAGCTGATCCACATCCACGGGCTTTTTGAGGTAAGCGGAGGCACCGAGCCGCATGGCCTCCTTTTCGTCCTTGTCCGTTCCGTGCCCGGTCAAGACCACGACCTTGACATACGGGTGCTTCTTTTTGACCTGACGCAGGACCTTCATTCCGTCGATGCCGGGCATCCTCAAATCCAGGACCATAACGTCCGGTTCGCCCTCTTCGATGGCCTTCAGTGCTTGCTCTCCGTCATAGACGACCTCCGCCTTCATTTTGCGAAGTTGCAGGCGTTCCGAGAGGCTTTCTACAAACTCGCGCTCATCATCCACGAGAAGCACTTTGAGTTTATCCTGCTTCATGGGTGTCCTCCTTTACCAAAGAACGGTTGAATGTCTCCCTCCGCAGGGGGCTGGATCACCCCCCTGAGCTTCATGGTACATCTCCGGTGAACGATATTTCGGGAATCCGTATTAATGCCTACGCAATGGGCGTGCCATATAAAAATATATGTTATTACAATAAGTTATTAATAATGAGGAAGGAATCAAAACGATTTGAAACACAAAGAAACATCTATAACGTTTCCAAAAGAAACATTATGAAATATTCATGGACGTCGTCTTAACAGGGGAGGATGAGTTCCAGGCCGGTTCGGTTAGGTGTGTCAATGGGAGACAAGGCTGCACCGATACTCCGAAGTGCTTCTTTCAAATCATCCTGCTCTTCGGGCGGGGCACCGTCAATCATCGGCCGGCTGGGATCCGGCGAGCCCAGGAAACGGATAGCGATCCCTCCGTCGGTCCGGTAGGCTCGCAACGTGACTGTTTCGCCAGGGGCCGTATGTAAGAGGCAGTATTCAACACAAGCCGCAAAGATCATCTGGAGCCGAAGGGAATCTGTTTCGATTTCAAGAGGTGATTCGCCGGATTCAACCGCCAATTGGGCCTTCTGGAGCCGTACAAAGCGTTGCATGAGAGACTTAAATTGCTGCAAGGCGTCATTGAGCTCGAGTTGCACCCTGGGTTCGTCCATACTATGCGCAAACTGATTCAGGTTTTCGCCGATCTCCATCCCTCGGTTGACCTGCTTACGGATGGCCCCGAGGGACCTGGCAAACTTTTCGCGATAAGGAAATTCATTTTGATCCAGGGCCAATAGGTCCTCCATCAGGCCGGACGTTTCCCGAATAGTGGCCAGGACATTCATAAACTCATGGCTGAGCCCGGCCGTAATCTTGGCCACAAATATCTCTTCCGGCGTCCGCTTGCGTTGACGGTGTTTCTTCAACGTTCCCCCTGCCGTGATGCGTTCAGCGCATCGTTCATCCTCTTGATCAGGTCTTCGATCTTTACCGGCTTCATGAGGTAGTCAAAGGCCCCGAGACGCATGCCTTTGATCCCGTCTTTGGTGGATCCGCGTCCGGTCAGGAGGATGACTTGAATATCTGGGTGCCTCCGTCTAATCACTTTCAGGACTTCCAGACCGCCGATGCCCGGCATCATGAGATCGAGTACGACGACGGGTGGCTTTTCGGTCTCTGCGATGTGGAGGGCCTGATCGCCATTGGCCGCGACAAGCGACACGATGTCTCTTAGCTGCAGTCGCTCGGCCAGCGTGGTCACAAATTCGACTTCATCATCCACCAAGAGGACCTTCAGTTTTTCCATCCTACCCCTCCGTCCCCTGCTTGGCTTCCTTGGGAAGAATCACCGTAAAGGTGCTTCCCTCCCCCAGTTTGCTTTGCACCTCGATCGAACCCCCAAGCTTCTTGATGATGCCGTAGGTAATCGAGAGCCCGAGGCCGGTGCCACTCCCCTTGTGGCCTGAGAAAAAGGGGTCGAAGATGTGTTTCTTCGTCTTTTCCGACATCCCGATCCCTTTGTCCTCGATCGACACGGCGACAAAACCCTTTTCCGGTTCCCAGCTTCTGATGCCGATCATGCCGCCGTCTTCCACGGCAGCGAAGGCGTTGTTGAGAATATTGATGAAAACCTGCTGCAACTGACCGTGATCCGATGAGATTTCAGGTAGATCCTCGGCCAAGTGCAATTTGACCTCGATATTACGGTGAAAGGCCTCCTTCTCGAGAAAACCGTATACCTCCATGACCACGTCATTGAGATTCAAGGTCTCGATCTCCACGTCCATGCGACGGGCAAAGCCCAGGAGGCGATGGGTGATAGTGCTGCAGCGGTCCACGGACTGCCTGATCGACTCGGTCAACTTCAGGAATTTCTCCTTTTCTTCGAAGTGCGGCCTGGATTGAAGGAGATCCTCCATCAGTCCGGCTTTTTCGTTAATGATCGCCATCGGATTATTGATCTCGTGGGCGACACCCGCAGCCAGGCGCCCGATCGAAGCGAGCTTGTTCGTCTGCTCGATCTCGTGATAGGTCATCAGCCGTTTTCGATCGGCCTCCTCGATCCGTTTGACCAGGATATCCGTGATCTTGAAGACGACCAGAAGGATCAGGATCACGCTGCCCACGAAGATATAAAATATTTCACTCTTCAGCGTGAACCAGCTATGCAGGACCTCACCTTGCGGTTTCACGAGCATGAGGACAAACGCCGGAGAAGAGAAGTAGGCATAGGCCACCAGGACCTCTTTGCCTTTGGGATCGTGCCTCTGCAGGACGTTGGCTTCGTAGGCCAGCGGCGGCATGGGCATCGGGAAGGGGTCCAGGACGTTGCCGTAAAACTTGGATGAGGTCTGGAAGACGCCGGCACGGTTCAGGATAAAGGCGTCACTCGTCGGATCCAGGCCCATGGAGGCGATAAGGAGGTTGAAGGTATCCGTGTCAATGGTCGCCCTCAGGATCCAGCTATCACCGGTATCGTTTTGGGCCCGGACGGCGATGACAAAGTGAGGGAATTTACGATACCCCATGAAGACGTCACTGATGTGTTCTCCTCGTACGAGCACTTCCTGGAACCAGTCATGATCTTTGTACATCTTGCCGCTGAGGCTGTAAGGTCCGACGTAACTGACCTGCAACCCGGAGGCGTCGATCAAGCCCAGATCAACAAACCCTCCGAACTCGTGCTTCATCACCCGGAAGATCCGACCGAGCGCCTTTTGATCGGACAGTTCCTGAAATGAATAGGCCGACGCAATGAAGCTGACCGCCGAAAGACGTTCGGTGAGGAAGAGTTCAAAGGAGTGTTTGGTCTTGTTCACGAGGACTCCCAGAGGCGTCTTGATCTCGCGTTGGAGGGCATTCCGGTAGGCATGGTGATTGATAAGGGCCATGCTGAAAAGCGGCAGGACGGTCACCAGGACCATGATGATGATCATGTTTCGGCGCAGCAGTCGATAACGCCGAGGGGAGACATCCTGCTCCGAAGAAGGCGAAGTCTCCCCCAAAACCGTGCGAGGACCTGGATGTAAACGTTCAGGCAACAGGGATTCCTTTCGGCCGATCAAATAGAATCGCACCGGCCTTCAAGTCGCCTTGTTCGACCCTTTCGCGGGCGCGCTCCCAGGGCCCCATCACCGAATCGAGGACTTGGACCTTTTTCCATGTCAGGTACTCAAAGAATTCCTCCTCAATTCCACCGCAGATCACGACATGAATACCCTCATTCAAGATGAGCTGACAGAGGTCTTCCGGCGAGGCGTGGGCCAGCACCATGGTCTTGTCCCCTTCGTCGGCCCCGTCCGCTCCGAGTGTGGTGATGAGGACCTCCGTGGTCAGGTCGAACCGCGGCGCAACATCATTTTCACTCAACGTGATGAGGACTTTCTTGATCACGGCGATGAATGTCACTCTCGCTTTGCTCGGTCATGACCTGCCGGGCGAACGTTGATTCCCCTCCAGCGTGGTCCGATGACCGCCAGCTTCCAGTCCATAATGTTTCATCTTACGCCAGAGTGTCGTACGGCCCCAACCCAGCATTTCCGCGGCCTTACTTCGACGGCCCTTGGCCTTAACCAAGGTCTCAAGGATAAGCTTGCGCTCAATGGCGCCCCAATTCAATTCCGTTTCTTGGTCCCGGCTATCCCGTCCGGAGGGAACCAAGCTCTTACTTGCCAGGGCGTTGTTTTCATCGCCGAAAATGCTTGGCTCTTCGATAAGATAGGAAGGGAGATGGTCTCTCTCGATAATCCCGGACGGACAGATGCTGGTTGCGTATTCGACGATGTTTCTGAGCTCCCGCACATTACCCGGATAGGGGTAGCGGAGCAAGAGACGTCTTACCTGGCGGGAAAAGTCCTTGACGTGCTTTCCAAACCGTGTGGCAAAGATCTTCAGGAAATGGTCCAGCAGAAGACTCACGTCTTCGCCCCTCTCCCGCAGGGGAGGCAAATGAAAACGGACCACGTTGAGGCGAAAAAGGAGATCTTGACGAAAATGCCCCTCCCGAACCATCTGTTCCAGGTTACGATGCGTCGCTGCGATGACCCGCACATCCGCCTGAAATCCGCTGGTGCTCCCCAAGGGATACATGATCTTGTCGTCCAGGAAGGTCAGTAGTTTGACCTGAAGCGGCAAAGGGAGATCACCGATCTCCGTGAGATAGAGGGTGCCGTTGTGAGCCAGGCGAAGGCGACCCACCTTGTCACCAACCGCCCCAGTAAAGGCTCCCTTCTTGTGGCCGAAGAGTTCCGATTCCAGCAGGGTTTCGGGCAGCGCGCCGCAGTTAATCTTGATAAAGGCCCCTTCGGCCCGGTCCGAGGCCTTGTGAATGACCTCCGCCAGAACATCCTTTCCCGTCCCGGTTTCACCGGTAATGAGAAGCGAAGAATCGGTTTGGGCGACTACCGGTATGAGTTGCAGCAATTCCTTCATTTTGGCGCTGCGACCAATCAGCCGGTTGAAGCTGGTTGCGTTCTGAATGCTCTCACTGGTCTCCATCGACGTCCTGATGTCTTCCACCGTCTCGAGGAAACCCACCAGGGCTCCTTTGGCGTCGTGTAGGGGCGCGGCGCTTAGACGCACGGGAATCTTGCGGTGCTCACGGTTGATGATATCGGCTTCAACTGAGACGGGTTCGGTGTTCTTTTCAATTTTTGCCATCGTACATTGGCGACAGCAAACGCTAGCCCGCAGGACATGGCAGCAGGGAACACCCCGGACCTCGATTCTTGAAAAACCGCTCAGGACTTCGGAGGCGCTGTTCAGGTACATGACCCGTCGCTCACGGTCCGTGATAACCACGCCCGTGGAGAGTCTATCCAAAAGGGTCGGGAGATCGATGGGGGAGCGAAAGAGCCCTCTGATTTGACCGAACGATAACGAACTCAAGGTGATCCTCCTGACTGAGAGAGGGTGGTAGTCTCTACGGCCCTGAAGTCCGGCTTTCAGAGCATGGAAAATCCGAATATAAAACAATACGAAACATATGTCAAAGGAGAAATATGTTCCATATTACAGCTATATGAAACAACTCTCAACGGATAGGCCATTCCTCTTTTGAGCCGGAATCGCCACTCCCGCGATCCTCGCTCCTGTGGATTCTCTACGGCTGGGTGTGCTCTGGCTTTATCAGGGCGAGAAAAGAAAAGGGGGGGAAAGGCGGTCAGACGGAGGTATCGGAGGTATCAGTTTGGGTCTTTTTTGCATCAGGCTGACCTCTCTTGTTCGTCTCTCCACTCGGCGCGGCTTATCGCTGCTCGCAGGATCTTCTCCGGTCGCTCCCCGGCCGGAGACCCCGACAGCCCATTCAAGGCCAGGAGTTCAATCCCATCTGCGCTCTCCAGATAACAGACCCAGTAAGGGTAGTAGAGCTCAAACATATCCATCAATTCCACCTTGATTTCCTTGATCCAGAGCGACTGGCGGCGAAGCACAAAGGCCTCGACGGCCTGTCTGGCCTTGGCCTCGGCCTCTTCTTTGGGAACGGTCTTTTCCAAGAGGAGATTCGCCGCGATCGGCAATTCCTGCAGCTTGAAGGAGCCCCGGACGAATTCGGAAAAGCCGAGGACACCATCCGTCAACACGTCGTAAACGAAGTAATTCAGGCGCAAGCGCGGGTTGCGGAAACGAAAATAGAAGTAGGGTGCAAAGAGCAGCTCCTGGGCCAGGGGCCTCTTCCGCGACCGGGGAAACTTCCCCTGCCTCCCAAGGCGCTTCTCCGCCGCCCGTTGGAGATCGGAAGGGGATAGACGAGAGACCGGGACTGGTACAGTCGCCTCTCCCCTATTTTTGTCCTGCATGAGCGACCCCGTTTTAACGAATCTGAGACTCCATCTCGCGCAAGCTGCCCTTCCTGCGTAGGACTAGGGAAATGGCCCAAACCATGATCGCGAAAAGTGTAGCGGAAGTGATGATTTCAGCCCAAATCCAGAAAAGTCGGTCCTCGTCGGGGAGCTCCAGGAGTCCCAGGAGCGTACAGGCCCCAAAGATGAAGAAGAGAACCGCAAGCACGGTTGCGGAGGTAATCTCCATGCGGAGTTCAAGGGCGGCCTCCGCCGGATCGATCGCCATTTGTTTGTTCCAGAAGGCGGCCTCTGTTCTGCCTTCGGTTGCCGTTTCCATCATTCAAACCTCCCTTCATGGTCCTTGTGACATTTATCAAGTATCCGGCTACCACCAATAAATCGTCCAGACCACCAGATAAAAGAGGACTACGAACCCCCACAGCTTCACCGACTTGTACCAGGGGACTCCCTCCGTGCCGTAGTAGGGGATATCGGTCTCAACGGATTGCCCGCGTTGATTGATTCGCTCCACGCGCTTGGCCAAGTAGGGCTTCACCTGCGGAGGAAAGGTACCCACCACGTACCCTTCGATGTCGGCCTTGGAGATGGGACCGCGAATCCCGTTTTCGACCAGGCTCCAGACGACCAGAAACAGGCTGGTAAAGACGACATTCCAGAGGGGGATCAGCAGCCAGTGGTGGAGCCAGATGGCTTCCGGGAAAAGGCTCTTGCCGAAAAGCGCAATCAAGCTCCCGAAGATGCCCCCTCCAATCATGGATGCAAAGGCCGAATTGCGGCTCAAGAACTTGAAGAGGGTACCCCAGATGAAGACGGCGAAAAGGGGCGAGATCAGGGCGCCGGTGAGCTTGATCCAGACCACGATGTATCCGCCACCCCGCTGCACAATCGGGATGAAGAAGAGGCCGGCGATGAAGTTGAATGCCGTCAGGACCCTGGCCGCGAGCAGGTAGTGGGCATCGTCGCCGTCGCGTTTGATGATGCGTGCGTAAATGTCCCGGGTTAGGAGACCAGCACACGACTGGGCGTTTGAAGGCACGGTGGAGAGCGTCGCGGCGAAGACGCCCGCCAGGACCAGGCCGACCAGCCCCACCGGGAGCCAGTCCTTCATGATGTAGGCATAGACGGCGTCCGGCCGCCCGCCTAGGGCCGGGTTGAACTGCTTGCTCATGTAGCCGAAAGCCAAAACGGCAAAAGCGCCTATCGGCACGATGGCGAACTGGTGGATGACGGCCACGAAACCGGCGAGCTGATAACCCATCCGCGCATCCCACTCGCTGCGCGCCGACAAGGGGCGCGCCACCTGTTCGGCCTGGATAATGGGATAGGAGATCGTGGCCACAAGCATCCCGATGAATGCAAGGCCGGGCAATAAATCAGGTGCCGACGGGATCGCGTCGAATTGCCACCACCCGACCGGGATGATCTGCCCGGTGATCGCATGTTTGACCATCCCCGGACCGGTGAGCTCCAGGAGCTTGTGCCAGCCCCCGACCTTAATGAGGCCGGCCGTGAAAAGGATCCAGGAGGTAATCGTCATCAAGACCATTTGGGCGGTCCCTGTGATCATGGCCGCCGAGATGCCGCCCAGGATGGTGTAGACGATGGCCAAAGAGGCGCCGATGAGGGTGCCGGCCAGGAAGCTCGTGCCCGTCACCACTTGCAGCATGATCCCCATCAGACTGAGGATCGCACCGATCACGTAAACACGCTGAAGGACGATGAGCAGCGCCCCCCAGAGGCGGGCAGGGTAATTAAAACGCAGCTCGAGATATTCGGCCGGGGTCCAGACCCCTGAGCGGTACATCTGGGGGATGATGGTATGGGCGCCGAGGAGCCAGCCGGCCTGGAGGTTGACCGTGTAATTAGCAAGGCCCAGGCCTCCGTGCTGATACGAATACCCCGCGCATCCCATGTAATCGGCAATATCCGACTGCGTTGCCTGGCAATTAGCAGCGATGATCGGCCAGCGCTGAGTTCGACCTGCGAGCAGGTAGTCTTTCACCGACTTGACATATTTCCGATAAGGCAGACCCGCCCCTATCACGCCCAAGATAGTAGCCACCACGATAATCCAGTCTATGATATGCATGTTACCTCCTCCATTGAAATGCGGATGAGATGCCAGAAGGGCCTTATAAGCCGCCAAAGCTCTAACCGCTCAATATCACCTCCTTCCGTTCCACCTTCTCACAGGATCGCAACTCTTCTAAGATACCATTTTCAAGCCTAAAAGGTGAAAAAAAGTTTGAGGTCTGCAAGCAATAAAACCTCATTGCTTGACAGCTGAATTCTTGACGCCCTGATGCAGACAAGGCACAACCGGCGATGCTGAGCCATGAGCGGTCCATTCGGGATTTCAATGAGACTGTCGAAAAACCTTTTTCCGAGAGGCTGATGGAAAATGCCCAGATGTAAGGCTTCCGAAACCGTGGACCCGCCCCAAAGGGGTGGGGACTGAGCCGAGCGAAGCGAAGGTAAAGAAATCCCGAGGAATGAGGCGTACATAGAAGTACGCCGCAGTGACGAGGGATGAGGGTAACGCAGCCCTTCGGCTTTGCTCAGGG
>CAZAGT010000023.1:0-26603 GCA_964484515.1 uncultured Desulfobacteraceae bacterium
CGTTGAAAAGCCTCACCTCGGCATCAATGTCGCCGATGTTGTCCGGCTTGGTGGCGTCATAGAGCAACGGGAACTGCCTGTCGCAGACCGGCACGCTGGACTTCATGATGGCGCGCCTTTCGTGCCAGGTCGCCACGTACTCCTTGTCCACATAGCCCAGCTCCGGGTTATCCCAACCTTCGTTGGCATTGCGGGCGCCGTAGATCTTGGCCCCGGCCTCGCAGGCCTCACGGTACGAGATGGTCTTGTCTCCGAACCATGTGGGGAAGCCTTTCTTACCGGTTCCCTCGCCGAAGGGGGCCCATTCAGTGACATGTGAGGTGTAGCGCTCCACGTAACCGTGTTGTTGATCGTAAGGGTCACGGCCCTGGGTGGCCCAACCGAGTGCGGAGACGATCCAGACCGGGGACTTGACGTGCTGCAAGTAGCGGCCGTCCCAGTGCGGGGCATAGCCGTGCTTGTGGGTCTTCCAGGCGTAATCCGACAGGCCGAGTTTATCCGCTGCCCGAGAAGTCCCTTCGGCCCAGATATCGCCCTCACCTTCTCGGTAGGCCACCGACCTGATAAACTTGACGGCGAACTCCGGCGGAGCCCCCGCCGAGCGATCGGTCTTCGGATAGACCGCGGGTCCATTTCTGTTCAGCTCCACCTTTTCGCCCAGGATCCTGTCCAACTTGCCCGCCTGTTGGCAATTCTGCCAGAACCAGGCCATGCCGGCGAACATCTCCCAGACGTTCAGCCCGAGCTCGTCACAGAGCTTGTTGAACTCCACCATCCTTTCGACCTTGCTAAAGTCGTTGTCCAGCAGCCAGGCCGAGACAGTGCCGACACAGTAGGCCACGCCTGAGACGGTCCCGTCACCGGTGTACTTCCGTGGAACCTTGCTGTAGTACCTGGGCAGATCATAGAGGGGCTGTGCGCCAGCGGTGCAGCCCGAATAGGCGCAGCTTTGATGCCGGACTCCATAGCGATCCGTGTCCTCCGAGACAGGCCGCTCATGCTGACCTGCGGGGCAGATCTCCTTCTGGATCTTGATGGCCTCCGCCAGGAGCTTTTCCGGTTTGGCCACTTTCACCTTGACCGTCCCCGGCTTGACCACGATGGCCTTGAGGTTTTTGTCCCCCATCACGGCCCCGAAGCCGCCCTGGCCGGCCGCGTTCTCGGATCGGGATTGGATCGTCGCCCAGCGGACCTTGTTCTCTCCGGCCGGGCCGATACAAACCACGGCCACGTCGTCGCCGTGCTTTCTGGCCAGCGCGCCCTGGGTCGTAAAACTCGTCATGCCCCAGAGGAACTCGCCATCCAGGACCTGAACATCCTTTCCGTCCACATAGAGATACTTGGGTTTCGCCGCCTTACCCGTGACCACGATGGCGTCATAGCCGGCCCACTTCAGCTTGGGACCAAAATCACCACCAAAGCCTGACACCGCGGCCCACGAAATCGGGTACCCCTGCGGAGCGATGCCGATCACCTCCGCCCGGGCGGAAGTGGGGCTCGGCGTACCGCTGCAAGGTCCGGTGGCAAAGATCAGGGTGTTTTCAGGGCTCCATTCGGTGGTGTTCTCATTGGTCTCGTCCCAGAGGATCTTATAACCCATGCCGATGCCGCCGATGTAATCGGGCACGTAGCGCGAGGTATCCAGCTCACTCGTCCTCCCGGTTGAGAGGTCTACTCTAAGAATCTTTCCTACATATCCACCGTACATGTCACGCCCTCCTTTCCAGCGTCAGCGCCCCCGTGAGGCATGTCTCAACACAGGCAGGCCCGCCTCTCCTATCCTTGCAGAGGTCACATTTGATGGCCTTGTTCATCTCTTGATCGAAATTGACCCGTGAAACCTCGAACGGGCAGGCTTCGACGCACGATCCGCAGCCGATACACTCGGCCCGGTTGATGTAGCGCACTCCGGTGGCCCTATCGATGGATTGGGCTTTGTCCCTTTTCGGGCAGGCATAGTAGCATTCCGGCTGATCGCACTGCTTGCACAGGAGGGGTTTTCTGAATCGGAAGCCATAGAGGAAATCATTCTCCTTCCACTTGATTCTCGACAACTGGGGCGCCACCGCACCCTCATGCGCCGTGGCGCAGGCCATCAAACATCGGCTGCAAGCCACACACTTCTCCGCATCCCAGGCAATCCGGTCGGACCTGGGTAGGGCCGCTTCCGCTTCCGCCGGCAGCAGGGCGCCGGCCATGGCACCCCCGACCACACCGGTCGCGACCGCAGCGCCGGCCTTCACAACGAACTGCCTTCGGCTCAGGCCTTGAGACCTTTCCTTCTCTTCAGACATCGCACATGCTCCTTTCACGGCTGAGGTTTCTGGCAAATCCTTCGTTTGACCGAACCTTACCGACCATCACCTCCTTCCGGAGAAATTTTGAAGGACTCTCAACACAAAAAAAGAGACCATGCAATGCATGGCCTCCTTTGCGCGCTGGCGGGCTCGACAATTGCTTATCGAACCTTATCGCCCTGCCTCTCCGCGTGGGACGGACAGGGTCGGAGGATAAAAAAAGCCGAGAATGCTCAGGTCAGGCGATCGGCATCGGCCCGAGCCGGCGTCCTCGGCAAATATCAAGGCACCTCTTCTGGGAAGCTTTTCTCTTCAAAAGCACTCCTCATTGCCTATGATTATACCTTTACAAAATCGTTTCCGCGCTTGTCAATGATCTTTTGAGACACTTCCTCTTCTGCTTGAATACCTCATTGCACTGTCCAGCCGCCGTCGACGAAGAGGGTGTGACCCGTGATATAGCTGGCGGCCTCGGAGGCCAAGAAGAGGACCGCTCCGGCGACATCATTCGCGGTCCCGATTCGTCCCAGCGGGAGCTTGCCCAGTAACTGGTTGCGTACGTTCTCATCCTGAAATAGGGCCGTCGTCATCTCCGTCTCGACAAAACTGGGGGCCACGCCATTGACGTTGATCTTAAACGGGGCCCACTCGAGGGCCCAACACCGGGTGAGTTGCATGACACCCGACTTGCTGGCTCCATAGGCCGAGAGGTTGGGGCGGGCCACGGCCGAGTTGATCGAGGCGATGTTCACGATCTTACCTCTCCGCTTGGGGATCATGGCCTTTCCGACCTCGCGGCCGCAAAGGAAGGTCCCCGTCAAATTGACGCTCATCGTCTGCTGCCATTGCTCCAACGTCGTCTCTACGGCCGGCACCCGGTGGACGATACCGGCGTTGTTTACCAGGATATCGATCTGCCCGAAACTCTCCATGGTCTTCGCCACCATGGCCACGACCTGATCTTCCTGGGTGATATCGGTCGTAACGGCCAGGGCCTCGCTTCCCACGGCCCTGATCTCGTTGCTGAGGGAGGGAAAATTATCGCTCACACGATCGACGAGGACCACATTCGCACCAGCGCCGGCAAGCACGCGGGCGATGCCCGCACCGAGGCCGCGGTTCGATCCGGTCACAATCGCCACCTTTCCGTCCAACCGCAGGTTCGGCATATCCACTATCGTTCTCCTCTCATGGGATTAGAAATCGGCCAGTAAGACCCTGCCTTTGTCAGCCGCTTCATTGACAGGTCACGTGTGTGCTGTTATGTCCGATCCATAGCTCCAGACCATGGGCAGGGGGAACATAGGTGTGAAAATGTCTTCGATAAAGCTCCCGCCACCACGCATTGACGGCGAGATCTCGCTGGAGAAGACGATCAAGGCCCGTCGCACGGTGAGAGCCTTCGACTCGCAGCCATTGACCGTGTCGGCGCTCTCTCAGCTCCTCTGGGCGGCCCAGGGAATCACGTCGGACAGCGGTTTTTACAGGGCCGCCGCCTCCGCCGGCGCTCTCTATCCAATGGACCTGTATGCCGTGATAGGGACAGACGCTATGAAAGAGCTGGAGGCGGGTGCGTATCAATACGAGCCCCCAGACCACAGCATGTCGCTCGTTACTCAAGGGGATCTGCGAGCGGGGCTCGCACGGGCCTCCCTATCGCAGATGTGGATGGCTACGCCGCCCGTAAATCTCGTGATCACGGCCGAGTACGACCGCATCAGCGTGAAATGAAATATGGTGAGAGGGGCGTGAGATACGCCCTGTTCGAGGCCGGACACATTGCCCAGAACATTTTTCTACAGTCAGAGGCCCTCGGTCTGGGCGCCGGGATCGTCGGCGCCTTCCATGACAGCGAAGTCATCCGCGTGTTGAAGATACCCCTATCCCACGAACCTCTCCTCATTATGCCGGTCGGCTATAAGGCCGTCTCTTCTCCCTGATTCCAAGATGTTGCCAGCAATTGTGCGTGCTCAAGGTTCCTCTGCAATTCGACCGTTTACGAATGCCGAAAAAGGAAATTCGAATTACGACGTTCCTTGGAAGAGCTTGCTTTTCGAATCAGATGCCTTGCGTCTCTACTAACCCGATGTCGATTTGAAGGTGAAACCGCCCGCCTTGGGCTAACTCCAAGGGGATGGCGAACAGCAGGCTGGAGCCCTGGTAGGTCCGTTCGAAGCCCTCTTCGGACTGGGAAACCGTCATCAGGGGATAAAACCAGGCCGTCACAGGTTGCGAGAAGGTGAAGATGGTTGTCAGTTGGTCAGGTTCGTTTACGAGCTTGAACGTCGTTACGCGCTCTTCGCTACCCGTCTCGGCCACCTCGCGCCGATGGCCGATCTCAGGGCACGAGTAGTAGCGTCGATCGTCTTGGTCGGAAAAGAGATTCAGGTTGAATTCACAGCCGGAGAGGCCCACAACAGGCCCCGGACCCAATCCCTCAAGTTCGTAATCCACCTGGAAGCGGGGCTCCTTACCACAGCGCAGTATCTTCTTGAGGGCCAATCCAGCCGATCCGACTCGGCCCTCACGGTGAAGCATGACCAGGACCTCCCCGGCAGCCGACCGCACCTGCTCGGCCTGATAGATTCCCTGAATGAAATCACCCCGCTCCTCGTATTGGTTCATCGCATAGGCCTCAGGACGAACTCCATAGTCCAAGAAGTGATCCAACAGGGAGGAACGGGTGTACCCGTCAACGACCAAAAACCGTTCGAGCCCCTCCTCCTTGGCGTGGACGATCTCATGGATCGACTTGACGTCGGCCGATTCTTCCTCCTGTTGCCCTGGTAGCTCCTGCAAACGACGATGATAGGTCTCTCTCCTGCGGGTCAGGGTATCGCTTAGATTCAAGGCCCGGGACAGGTGGCAAAGGTCGAATAGGGCGCCGCCGCGCTGTGGATCGAGCCCCAGGCTCAGACTCGGGGTGCTGATGATGATCTCCTCGGCCCCGTCCTTGTCGAAATCGAGCGTTAGGAGCTGAACGGCCGGCTCTGTCCGTGCCGCCAGAAGAGCGTGGGCCCGAATCAGGTTCTCGTGGATCGCTCGTCGGAGGTGCCCCATGTAGAGCCCCCCGAACAGGCCGTGCCAGTAAGCGCAATTGCATTGCCCGCGCCAAAGGGCCTCTCTGACCTCGGGCTCGTTATCCGTCCGCTCGCTGATAAAGAGCATCTTCTTGTGCATCCGGTTGGACTCGTCGTACTTGACCAGAAAGTTGTCCCAGACCCCGCCTCGGACAAAAGGTCGCCACGTATCCCAACGGCCGTCGTTCTTGAGAGACGCGATGATGTCCTCCAGGGTCTCGCCTTGCTCGGGAGGCAACGCCCACTCCGTCATTTCTTCGTAGGAGGCCGCAGGCAGGTAGACCCGCCCAAGGGATTTGCTATCTTCGACAAAATCGCCGGGCAGGACGGTCCGCAGCCAATCGGCGTTTTCAGCGATGGTGCCGAAGAAGTGGTTGAGCCAGCCCTGTTGAATGACCCACTCATGAGTGCCAGGCCAGAGACCAAATTTTTCGCCGTCGTCACCGTAAACCGCCAGTCCGCGACCCGCCTCGTGCATCCCACGAAGATGACCAATGACGTCTTCCACCGGCCTGAAGGGAATGACGTAGCGCATTTCCATGGGGGTGGCCAAAAGACTCATGGTGTGGCCTTCTTTTTCGGTGATATAGCGCCCATAGATTTGGTCGGCGGTAAGGCCCGCATAATAGAAATGGGTGTCGTCAACGATCGTATAGGCCATTTCGGTACCTGCAAGAGCACGTGGCAGGTTCGGATCCCAGATCCGCTCCGTCAACCAGAACCCTCGCGGCCTTCTGCCGAAGCGCTTCAGGATATACTCGTTCATCATCAGGACCTGACCTCGTGCATCCCGCTCAGGGATCGTGGCGAGCAGGGGTTCGAAGAACCCGCCTGATAAAGGCTCGACCTGCCCCCGCTGGATGAGGCGCGCCAAGAGATCCAGACTATCGGGCCGGTGGTTTTCAAACCATTCCAGCAACGGACCTGAGAAGTGAAGGCCGACTTTGACTGAGCCGTGGCTCTCAAGGAGGTCCAGAATGGGGCGATAGCAATTCGCGTGGGCCTTCTCAAAAACGTGGTCGAAGTTGCCGACCGGTTGGTGACAATGAATAACCATGATGAGGTCGAGCATGTTGTCTTTCCTTTTATCATCAACTCGGCACAGTCAGCCGGAATGATGGGGAGAACGCCTTTTCAATGTCTTGCAGCGCCACCACATGCGTCTCAACGAAAAGGTATTGGGTGGATCGAACGCGTTTTACGCCTCACGTCTCTCGGCGTGCGACCCCATCCTGTCCGTCTATCTCTATCGCAAAACCCAATTCCCGTCCCAGAGCCTTGAAGGCGCCGACCACGTCCGGCGAAAGCAAGCCCATGAATTCGGGGTCCTGATCTTTGTCATAGTAGATGTTCTGACTGCCCCAAAGGTCCAGCCCTAAATCTGATTGATGGACGAGTCGTAGGAACTCGGTCATCTCTGTCAGGGCGTCCAGTTCGGGCCTCGTCGTCAGTCTCTGCAATTGATTCGCCAGCACCCGCTGCAGCCGCTCCTTAAAGACGCTCGATTCTCTCAGGGGGAGACCGACATCGACGGCCCGGTGCAGGAGACGCTCCAAGGCCGGCCAGTCAATTGTCTCTGCCTCCGAGCCCCTGTTAAGCAGGTCTTCAAGCTCGTTCGATAGCCGCAGACGGAGAATATCGTCCAGCAAATCAGGAATTCGCTCGCCGGTGGTCCGGCAGAGATCTAGGATCTCCTCGAGTGTGTCATAATGGTTCTCCATCGCTCGCTTGGTCTCGTTTCCGACTTGGTCGGCCAGCCCGCACAGAATGAGGTGACGCGCATCCGGTATGAGGTCTTCGATACCGTAGATGCGAGAGGAATGGAGATATCGCGCCATGTGTTCACCGGGGCCCTCCGAATCCGTTTCACTCGCCACCGAGAAGATCTCGCTCGCCAGTTCCTCGAAGTCTCTTTCCGCATGTCTTTCCCCAACCGTGCATGAAAACCTCTGATTGTCTCGCTTTGAAGCGGTGAACGTTTCAACACAGGTCGCCCCTGTCATGGGTTCGAAGGTTTTGACTTCCCCCACCAGGACACGCTGCCGCTCACCCGTAATCCGGCGATGCTGAATCGGTTGGACCTTCCCCCTCAGAAATTCGGGGGGCCCCTCCGTGTGGTTGACCAGGCTGGTCAGCCCGTAGTGGGCAGCCAGCCTGGCTGGATCGATCCGGGCAGGCTTGACAAGGGATTCGTACACCTCACCTCCGTGCCGATAGCTCGGGTTGTTGCTCTCCGCCGTGACAAGCATATCCAGCAGTCCTGACTCCAGATCCTTTTTGACGCGGGGTCCGACAAAATCGATGGCTCGGGCTGCATACTTGAGGACTTGGGCGGCCTCCAGGCCGGAGATGTCATCAAAGAACCATCCGCAACTCGTAAACATGAACATCGCCATCCGCTGGGATTCCATCAGTTGAAAGGCTTCAACCTCTTCCTCGGGCGCGAGTGGCCTGGCGCCGTGACGTGCCAGGAATTGTTCACGCTCCTCCGAGGTCGGCTGAAGCAGGACCTGCACGTAATCATCGCGCGCCGCCCACGGATCCTTGAATAGCCCTCCTCCCCGCTCTTCAAAGACGGCTTGCAATTCACCCGCCAGCCATTCGAGACCTTTGCGAAGCGGCTTGCGCCAAGCCTGATTCCAGCCCGGCTTTTGAGCCACGCGGCAGCCGCAGTCCGAACGCCATCGTTCGACTCCGTGGGCACAGCTCCAGGAGCTGTTCTCAATAAGCTCTACTTCGTGCTCCGGGGGAAAGCGCTCCAGGAAGAGTCCGCAATTGATCACCTCGATGTCGTCCCTTTCGGCCAGGTGATCAAAAAGCCAGGCCAGGGCCATTTCTCCGAAGGTGGAGTGGTGGCCATAGGACTCACCGTCGGTGGCCACGCTGAGGAGTCGCGCACCATTTCTGTGTTTCGGAAAGGCCTCCTCGATCCTTGCTAAATACCTTTCACCGGAGGCGAGGAGTCTTTCGTAGGCGACGGCCCGGGAGATCGGGCCGTGATAGAAGAAGATGTCGATGTGAGAGGTCCCCGATCCGTCCAGGAGCACGCGGTAAGCCCTCGAAGGATCGATCCGGCCTCCGGAGACGTCTTCCCATTCGGTCGTATCCTTGGCGTTGAGCGGACGGACGCGTTTGGCTTGATCAGGGGAAAGGATCGTAAATCGGACCCCTTCCCGTGCCATCAGGGAGAGCGTTTCCCGGTCCACCGCGGTCTCAGACAGCCACATCCCTTCGGCAGGCCGGCCAAAGCGGCGCTCAAAGTCAGCCAGGCCCCATCGAATTTGGGTCACCTTGTCCCGAGTCGATGCGAGGGGCATGATGACATGGTTGTAGATCTGAGCCAGGGCATTGCCATGGCCCCCATAGCGTCGACGCCCAGCGTGATCGGCGGAGAGGATCTCGCGGTAGATCCAGGGGTGGGCTTTCTCGAGCCAGGATAACAGGGTGGGGCCGAAATTGAAGCTCATGGCCTCGTAGTTGCTGATCAGACGTCGAATACGGCCTCCAGCCCCTTGGAGACGGGCCCTGGCATTGGGGCCGTAACATTCGCGGGTGATGCGCGCGTTCCAATCGTGGAAGGGGTGGGCCGAGTCCTGCCGTTCGATGAACTCCAGCCAGGGGTTTTCGCGGGGAGGCTGGTAGAAATGGCCGTGGATGCAGAGGTAATTATCCGTCATGGTCCCCGGCCCGCCGGGCTGCCACGGCCTTCTCAAAAACGGCCAGATATGCCTTGGCCGAACGATGCCAGGAGAAATCCTGCGCCATGGCCTCAAGCATCATGCGCCTCCATACCTCCTGATCCCTGAATGCCTCGATCGCCCTTCGAACCGCTCGAACCATGTCAAGCGCCCCGTACCGTTTGAACTTAAAACCGGTGCCCGGGACGTTTCCCTGATCCGGATCCAAAATGGTGTCTTCCAGGCCGCCGGTCGAACGGGCAATCGGTATCGTGCCGTACTTGAGGCAGAACATCTGAGTCAGGCCGCAAGGTTCGTATTGGGACGGCAGGAGAAACATGTCGCAGCCGGCTATGACACTATGGGCTAAGGCGGGATCGAAATTCAAACGCAGGCCGAACCGATCCGGGTACCGAGCGTGAAGGGCTTGGAAGATCTTGTGGTATGTCTCGTCACCGGTCCCTAGGAGAATGAACCCCAGCCCGAGCTCGAAGAGCTCATCCGCCGCCTCCACCACGAGGTCGCACCCCTTTTGACTGACCAGCCGGGTGACCATGCCCACCAACGGCTGTTCCAGGAGTCCTTCCGGAAGCCCTAGAATCTTCAACAGATCCCGTTTACACGCCTGTTTGCCAGCCAGGTTGTTCGGCGAGTAGTTGGTATCCAAGTTCTGATCGGTCGCCGGATTCCAAACGGAGTAGTCTACACCATTTAAGATGCCGAATAGGCGATTGTTCACCGAACGCATCAAACCGTCCAGACCGGCCCCCTGCTCGGCTGTCTGGATCTCCGCCGCATAGGTGGGACTGACGGTCGTCACGGCTTGGGCGTAAACGATACCCGCCTTGAGCAAACTCATCTGGCCGTAGTACTCCATCCCGTCCATACCGTAGTAACGATCAGGGAGCCCGATGAGTCCTCGCTGGTTGGGCGGGAGAAGCCCTAGGTAACCCATGTTGTGGATCGCGAAGACTCCCGCGGTCCGGGGCAGCTCACCCTCGGCGAGAAGCGCCGGCACGAGACCCGTATGCCAGTCGTTCGCCAGGATCACGTCCGGCTGGAACCCGACCGCTCGGCACATGGCCGGAATACTGCGAGAAAAGAACACGAACCGCTGCGGGTTATCCGCGTATGCGCCCCGCTCGTCGCCATAGATGCCCGGTCGATCAAAGAGCGCATCTTGTTTGATGAGGCAGAGCGCTACCCCGTCCGCGAGTGAACCGCCCAGGAGGTCCATGTTCAAACGTCGCCCGCCCAGGGTCACCGGTAGGTCTTTGGCCGTGACCCGATAGTCGCCGAGCCTTTCCGATGCCTCGCGGTAGGCAGGCATCACCACGCTGACACGGCAACCCAGATCCCTCAGGGCCGGAGGAAGGCTTCCGACGACATCACCCAATCCCCCCACCTTTACCAGCGGGGCGGCCTCAGTGGCGGCGATCAATATGTTCATCGGCTTCTTGTTCATATCGACTAGCGAAACGGTCGAAAAACCTATTTCTCTGAGGCTGATGGAAAATATCCATATGCCAGGTTTCCGAAATCCCGAGGAATGAGGCGTGGGATCCTCAGGTTCGAGGTTCGAGGACCGAGGTTCGAGGCAAGAACGAAAGACCTGAAGATGTTTTTTCTGGTTTGGCCTTCAGCCTTCTACCTTTGACCTTCTGCGTATGCCCCAGTGACGAGGGATGAGGGTAGCGCAGCAGAAGGGCGTTTTCCGACAACCTCGGCAGGTTGCCCTACTCTAGGGAAACAGCCCTGCCCTGTCAAAAGGAAATGCGCCTGCCTACCATGCAAGTTCTCTACCATCACGCTATGCGGCGTCCTTCAGCGAAAATATGGAATCGGGAAGGATCCATGAACAACGGAACGGAGGCTTCAGGCCGCACGGCCTGATCCCTGGGGGCCCTGACCGTCACTGGGGTCGAGCCGATTCGGGCATGGAGGTACTTGTCGGGCCCCACATTGCTGACCATGTGGACCTCGGCCTGAAGTACATTAACCGGACCTTTGCCCACCTCGATATCCTCGGCCCGGATGCCGACCTCCAGCGTATGGCCCACGAGCCTTGCCGGGACATCTCCGAGGCGCAGTGAGAAGTCGTCGTCCTGAAGCACGAATCGGTCCGCATCCCGTTTCAGTTTCCCTTTGAAGAGGTTCATGGCGGGCGATCCGATGAAGGTGGCGACAAACGTGTCCGCCGGCCGATCATAGATGGCTTCCGGGCTGGCGACCTGGAGCAGACGGCCTGCGCGCATGACCGCGACCTTCTCACCCAGGGTCATGGCCTCTACCTGATCGTGAGTAACATAGATCGTCGTGCCCTGGATCTTTTGGTGCAGCATCTTGAGCTCCAATCGCACACTGATTCGCAGTTGGGCATCCAGATTGCTAAGCGGTTCATCGAGCAGAAAAAGCCTCGGCCGTCGCACCAGGGCGCGCCCCATGGCCACCCTTTGACGTTGGCCGCCCGAGAGTTGCCGTGGCTTGCGATCCAGTAGTTGCTCAATGCCCAGGAGGCGTGCCGTCTCCAGGATCCGTTGGCCGGCCGTGATCCGAGAAACGCCCCGCATCTTAAGGCCGAAACCCAGGTTTTGAGCCACGCTCATGTGGGGATAGAGGGCGTAGCTCTGAAATACCATCGCCACGTCCCGATCACGGGGCGGCACGTGGTCCACTTGGTGCTCATCCATGAAGACGGAACCTTCATCCTGGTGCACTAGACCGGCGATGACTTGCAGGAGTGTGCTCTTACCGCATCCGGATGGACCCAAGAGCACGCAGAATTCCCCGTTGCTCACCTCCAGGCTGACGTCGGCGAGTGCCGTGACCCGCCCGAAACGCTTGCTGATATTGCGGAGCGTCAGGGAAGCCATCGGGCTATCCTTTGAGGGCGCCGGCGGTCAGGCCGCGGACGAGGTGGCGCTCAAAGATGAGGAAAAGGGCCAGGATAGGAATGGTCACCATAACGGAGGCCGCCATGACCAGTTGTTTGGAAAGATGAACGCTGCCCGAGAGCTGAACAATTCCGCGCGAGAGAGTGAATTTCTCCGGCGTATCCAGGAACATGAAGGCAAACAGGAATTCGTTCCAGGCAATCATAAAGGTATACAGGGCCACGGTGGCAAGGGCCGGAGCGGACAAGGGAATGACGATCTTGCGGATGACGCCGAAACGGCTGCACCCATCCACCAGGCCGGCCTGTTCGATCTCAACCGGCAGGTTCTGGAAATAGCTCCGGAGCATATAGAGGGCCACAGGGAGGGTTTGGGCCAGATATACGAGGATCAGAACATGGATTGAATCTCGCATCCCGATGCGGGCAAAGGCTACGTAGAGGGGAATCACAAGGACGATCGCCGGAAACATGTAAATGATCAGGATGGAAAACGACATCGCCGGCTGCCCGCGAAAACGAAGTCGGGTCACGGCGTAGCCGCCCAAGGTGGCCATCGTTACCGAAAGGATCACCGTGGCGAGGGATACGTAGAGGCTGTTCGAGATGAATCGGGCGAAGCCGTGTTCAAAGAGGAGCTCGTAATAGCTGCTGAAATCGATGTCACGGATATTCAGTCCGGGTTTGGCGGGGTTCATGAGGATCTCTTGTAGCGGTTTGAAGGAGGATACAATCATCCAATAGAAGGGAAATATCACGATCAGGCTGAAAAAAAGGATGCCCGCAACCCGAAGTACTCTGATCATGTTCCGCTCTATGATTTCGCGACTCACTGTAGGTCGTCCGTAGCCCTTTGTC
Source organism: uncultured Desulfobacteraceae bacterium (assembly GCA_964484515.1). Taxonomy (GTDB): domain Bacteria; phylum Desulfobacterota; class DSM-4660; order Desulfatiglandales; family HGW-15; genus CAZAGT01. The sequence goes on from CAZAGT010000023.1 coordinate 12,806, forward strand.
CGTTGTTCACAACCGGGGTCGGGGATCAGGCGCTGGGGGCTGGTGTGCAAACATCGACTTGATCCCTGTTAATCCGCGGCCGCGGCCCGGCTGGTCCACCAAAAATAGATAATGAGAAAGACCGACAAAATGCCGAAAAGCACCATCGCCGCCGCTGAGCCGGCCCCGATATCGAATTCACCAAAGGCATAGTCATAGATCTTGATCGTCAGGACCTTTGTTCCCGCCTGCCCCCGTGTGAGGAGGAAGATGTCGTCGAACTTGTTGATCGTCCATATAAAGCGGAAGAGGAACAGCGTCGTCAGGACCGTCGCAAGCTGCGGCAAGGTGATGTGGAAGAACCGCTGCACATGCGTTGCGCCATCTACCGCAGCGGCTTGATAGAGTTCATCGGGGATGGCCTGAAGACGAGCCAGGACAAAAAGAAAGGCAAAGGGGAAGTAGCGCCAACCTTCGAAGAGGATCACGGAGATTAGGGCAAAAGGACGTTGAGAGAGAAAAGGGATGGGCGCTGAAAGGATCCCCCGCTCAGTCCCCAGCCAGTTGAGCACGCCCAACTGAGGATCCAGGATGAAGGCCCAAGTGAAGGTCACCGCCACCACGGGGGCGACGTAGGGTGAAATAAAGAGCCCCCGCAGCAGGCTGCGACCGGGAAACTCTCCGTGGACCAGGAGTGCCGCGATCAATCCTAGCAGGACCGATAGGCTACTGCCGAGGATCGTGTAGGTAAGGGTGATCAGGACACCGGATCCGAATTCCGGGTCGGCCAGAACTTTCTCGAAATTGGCCAAACTAAGATTGAAGCTGAGCAGAGACTCGCCGCGCAGGTCGCCAAGGGTGACCGGCTTGATGCTCAGCCAAAGATTCCAGACCACGGGAAAGACCACGAAGGCCATCACGACTGCGAAGGCCGGCAGCACCATCCAAAAGGCCAGCCGGGCTTCAGTCGCTACCAAGATGGAAGATTCCCTTTTCATGACATCACGTGGAACGCCGTTTCTGCCGTGAGAGGCGGCTCGCGCGAATCCCATCGTAATTATCGTCTGTCATCGAATCTGTCAAAGTATTCGTTATTTCATATCACTTTACGTTCTCGAAACCACTCGACGTCCGGTCAAGGGGATCTCTTCTCAAAAGGGTCTATTGCGTTGCGTGTTGCGGCATGAAGCGCTATCCGAGGCGGCCGGATCAGATCTTCTGTATCTGCCCGGCTCCCTTGCCCTCGGGAGGAGAACAAGCTTGATGGCTTCTTCAGCGCTCGAGCGGGTAATGTTTCGTCTTTGCAAAGAGGCTCCATGGCCGGAGAGAAGATCAGTGAACATGTTTCAAAGAATTGAAGAGGTACAAAAATGTGACGTGACCCCTTTCCTCAACAATAGCCAGGTATCTCTGCTTTCCCACATAGGTTGCAAAATGGCAATCTCTCTGGACGAAGCATATTGCATTTACGCAATACGGTTCGAACCGGCAGAACTCTCTAAGGCTTCGAGGATTCTTAAAATTCAGCTATAATGAGTAAAATTGGAAAATCTTAGCTGCTTGACACTCTGGCACAATTGGTGCTCGGAGAAGGGGATTGGCTTTGTCGGCGGATCCTTCACCGAGGGCGACAACGGACCAATCGCTTGACAACCGACGGCACTTGTTACATATTTCACAATATCTTGACAGCAGAGGAAGGGCGCCTATGAGTTTTGCGAAACGGCTTGCGAACGGCGAATTTGTGATCCTGGCCGAGATGGACACCCCCAAGGGTGTCGATATCACAGACCTGATTACCCATGCACGGCGCATCAAGGGCCGGGTCGATGCCGTCATCGTTCCGGACATGGGCGACGGGGTGATGAGAATGAGTGCTATCGGCGGAGCCGTACTCATGCATCAACAGGGACTCGAGGCGATCATCCCGGTTTACTGTCGGGATCGAAATCGTATGGCGCTCCAAGGCGATATCCTTGCGGCTCATGTCCTCGGCATCCAGAACCTGATAGTGGTGAGAGGGGAAGATATGGATTACGGTGATCACCGGGACGCCAAACCGGTGGACGACCTGGATGAATTGTCCCTTCTCAAGGCCATCCAATCGCTTCAGGAGGGCGTGGATATGGCGGGGCTAGAGCTGAAGGGGACGCCAACCTTTACGGTCGGTGGCACGATCGGCCCTTATGCGGATGAAGGATCACTTGAGACGGAGCTGGAATTGGCGCGGCAAAAAGTTGCCGCCGGGGCCCAATTCCTGGTCACGCCACCCGTCTTTGATCTGGTCCGATTTGGCTCCTTCTTTGAGAAGGCCCGGGGGTTGGGCGTGCCGATCATCGCGACGGTCTTTCTCTTGAAATCAGTCGGAATCGCCAGGTACATGGCCACGAACGAGCCGAGTATCCACATCTCGGAACAACTCATTCAACGCATTCGGACATCGCCTGACCGCGAAAACGAGGGGGTTCGGATCGCCGGTGAAACGGTCGACCAGCTCAAGGCGGTCGCCCAAGGCGTGCAAATAGTCACCTTAGGGTGGGAATACCAAATCCCTGCCATCTTGGACCACGCAGGCCTCTGATCAGCCCCCCCGTGTCTCCCAAGCCAAATACGTTGAAACGCGTTCCAGGAACCCTATGAAAAACCAGGACTCTATGAAATCCAACAACAAGGTGCTCGTCATCGGAGGTGGCGTGGGCGGGCTTAAGGCCGCCATGGATCTGTCCGAGGCCGGGCGGGATGTGCTTCTCATCGACAAGGCGCCCTCCCTCGGCGGCCTCATGACGCAGCTGGACCGGACCTTTCCAACCAACAACTGCGATCTGTGCACCCTTTCACCCCGCTTGGCCGAGAGCGACCGCCAAAGGCATATTGATTTCATGACCCTCACACAATTGAACTCCGTTGTGGGCCGGGCCGGGCAATTCAGGGTGCGCCTGAAACGCACGCCCCGCTTCATCGACACGGGAAAGTGCACGGCTTGCGGTGACTGCTATCAGCAGTTCCCCGAGTGTGTCCGCTTCACACCCGGCCTCGACCATCGGGCTCCCACCTGCATGCGTTATCCCCAGGCTACTCCGGAGGCCTTCTCAATCGATATCGAGAAATGCCGTGATATCGAGGCCCTGGTCAAGGTCTGCGGGGCCGAAGCGATCATCCCCCAGGACCGGGAAGAGGATCTGGTTGTCGAGGTCGGCGCCATCATCCTCGCCCTTGGCGCCGATCTCTTCGATGCCGGCAAGCTGACCACCTATGAGTACGGCAAATGCCCTGATGTTGTAACCGGGATGGAGTACGAACGCATTCTATCCGCGTCCGGGCCCACGGGAGGAGAGCTCCTGCGCCCTTCGGACGGCAAGCCGCCCAAGAAAATCGCTTGGATCCAGTGCGCGGGTTCGCGCAGCATCAACCGGGAGGATGTGCCGTACTGCTCCAGTGCGTGCTGCATGTATGCCCTGAAGGAAGCGACGGTCACCAAGGAGCGCTTCCATGACGAAATCGAGACGGTCGTCTTCTACATGGACATGCGGACATTCGGCAAGGACTACGAGCTCTACTATCAGCGTGCGAGAGAGGAATTCGGCATTCGTTTTGAACAATGCCGCCCTCACAGCGTTGAGCTCCGAAAAGAGACCAACGACCTTGCCATCACGTACACCTCGAACGGAACCAACCCGATCAACACCGAGTTCTTCGATATGGTGGTTCTTGCCACCGGGTTCTGCGTCTCAAAGGACGCAACGGAGTTGGCCGACAAGCTCGGCGTCGAACTGGATCGACATCGTTTCGTGAAGACGAGCGACTTTAGCCCGGTCTCGACGTCGATGCCGGGGGTCTACGTCTGCGGCGTCTGCGGAGGCCCCAAGGACATTCCCGAAACCATGATTGAAGCCAGTGCGGCGGCCTGCATGGCATCCAAGGACCTGGCGACCATGTCAATCGATTCTGAAACTGAAACCGATTTGCCACCGGAAAGAGACGTCAGCGGCGAAGAGCCGAGAATCGGCGTCTTTGTCTGCGATTGCGGACAGGAAATCGGCGGCGTCATCGACGTCGAGAGCCTCGTGGCCTATGCCGGGACCCTGCCTTGCGTGACACATGCTGAGGCGATCGGTCACGGTTGCTCGCGAGAGTCCCTAGCCCGCATCCGTGATTCCGCGTTGAAGGACCGCCTGAACCGGGTTGTCATCGGCGCCTGCTCTCCGCGGACCCACGAAAGGCTCTTTCGGGACAATATGCGCAGGGTCGGTCTTAACAAGTACCTCTTGGAGATGGCCAATATCCGGGACCAGGATGCGTGGGTCCACGCCGATGACCCTCAGGAAGCAACCTACAAGGCGCAGGATCTGATACGCATGACCGCCGCCAGCGCCGCCCTCTCCCGTCCCCTCACCGAACACGCTCTCCCCATGAACAAAGACATCCTCGTGGTCGGCGGAGGGATAACCGGAATGAACGCCGCATTAAGCCTCGCCGAACAGGGGTACAAGGTCTTCCTGGCGGAGAGGGCAAGGGAGCTGGGCGGTACGGCGCGGCATATCCATCGCACCCTGGAGGGCATGGATGTGAAGGCCTACGTCAATGATCTGATCAGCAAGGTCACGCAGCACGCGCTCATCCAGGTCCTTACCAACGCCGTCGTCGTCGATCATACGGGTATGCCGGGGATGTTCAAGACCGGCCTCCAGGTCGGCCCGCGGATGTATTACCGGCAGATTACCCACGGCGCTACGATTTTGGCCACGGGTGCCCTGGCCCATCGCCCCAAGGAGTACCTCCTCGATGAACATCCCGCCGTCGTTACCCAGCTCGATCTGGACGGCATAATTGAACGTGACCCGGGAAAGATCAAGACTTGGCGCAACGTCGTTATGATCCAGTGCGTCGGATCTCGTTCTCCCGAAAACCCCAACTGCTCGCGTGTTTGCTGTCAGACCGCCGTGAAGAACGCCTTACAACTGAAAAACCTCAATCCCGAAATCCGCATTTTTGTCCTCTATCGAGACATGCGAACCTACGGCCTGCAGGAAGATTATTACCGAACGGCACGTGAGCGGGGGATCATCTTCGTTCATTACCGGCCTGAGGGAAAACCGATCGTCGCGGGCGCGGGCGAACAGGTGGTCGTCACCTTTGATGACCCGGTCCTCGCCCGATCGCTTGCGGTCACTGCGGATTGCCTCGCCCTGAGCACTGGTTTTCTGGCCGATGACGAAATGACGGAGGATCTGGGCGTCATCTTTCGTCTGCCGAGGACCGCGGACGGCTATTTCCTGGAGGATCACGTTAAGCTTAGACCGGTAGACCTGCCCGTACCCGGGTTCTACGTCGCCGGGACGGCCCACTCGCCTAGAAGCCTGCACGAGAGTATTGCCCAGGCCCAGGCTGCGGCCGCACGTTCCCTGACCATGCTGGCCAAAGACGAGATCAATCTCGGCGCCTCCGTGGCCCGGGTCGACAGCACCAAGTGCGCGGCCTGTCTCATCTGCGTTCGTGCCTGTCCGTTTGGAATTCCGTTTATCAACGCCGACGGGTACTCGGAAATCGACCCGGCCAAATGTCACGGATGCGGTGTTTGCGCAGCCGATTGCCCGGCACGGGCGATTCAATTGATGCAGTTTGAAGATGATCAGATCCTGGCCCAAGTGGATGGACTCTTCGAGGGGATGCCATAATGGAGATTTTCGAACCCGTCATCGTGGCGTTCTGCTGCCACTATTGTGCCTACACGGCGGCCGATATGGCCGGGAGTAAGCGGCTTAGCTACCCCCCCAACGTCAAGATCATCCGGGTTCCGTGCGCCGGGAAAGTGGATGCGATCCACGTCATGCGGGCCCTGCAAAGAGGAGCCGATGGCGTTTACGTCGCCGGGTGCCTCAGCGGCGATTGCCACTTCAAGAGCGGCAACCTCAAGGCCGCCCACCGGGTTGAGTATGTCAAATCGCTCCTCGATGAGATCGGTATTGGAGGGGATCGGGTTGAAATGATCATGATGTCGGCCGGTATGGGAGAACGATTTGCCCTGACCGCAACGGACTTCACTCAAAAGATTCGCGCGTTGGGCCCCAATCCGATCAAGCAGGCGACGACTCGCAAGGCGGAGGGGAATGGACCCTAAGAATTGGCTCTCAAGGGAGGTTTGAGACGAATGATAACGGCTGAACGCAAACCCATGGACGAGATCATCGCATATGTGGGTTCACGGCAACGGATCTTGCTCGTGGGCTGCAATGAGTGCGTCACGGTCTGTGCTGCCGGAGGTCGCAAAGAGGTCGCCCTGCTGGCCGCGGCGCTCCAAATGGCCTTTATGCAGAAGGGTCGAACCCTCGACGTGACCGAAATCACGTTGGAGAGACAATGTGATCCCGAATACGTCGAAGAGCTCGTCCCCCATATGGATCGGGTCGACGCCGTCCTCTCGATGGCCTGCGGGTGCGGCGTCCAAGAGATCGCACGCCGGTTCAAGGACAAACCGGTCTTTCCGACGGTGAACACGGAGTTTATGGGGGCCTCGGAACGGCAAGGCGTGTGGGCCGAACGTTGCCAAGGCTGCGGGGACTGCGTCCTGGGGTTGACCGGTGGGATCTGCCCCATTGCGCGCTGCGCCAAACGCCTCCTCAACGGACCCTGCGGAGGTTCAAGCAATGGTAAGTGCGAGCTTAATCCCGATACGGACTGCGCCTGGCACCTCATTTGGGAACGGCTGAAGGCTTTGGACATGGTCGCTCGCTACGAGGACATCATGCCGGCCAGAGATTGGCGAACGAGCCGGGACGGCGGACCGCGCCGAATTGTCAGAGAGGACTTGGCATCATGAAGAGCGGCAGCGCTTTGGAAAAGGTTTTTCAGTCGGGACAGCTGGCCGTGACCTCTGAATGCGGTCCACCGCGAGGGGCAGACCGAACGAAAATCGAAGAAAAGGCCGCCCTCCTCAAGGATCATGTGGATGCGGTCAACGTGACCGATAATCAGACGGCCGTGGTCCGAATGTCGAGTCTCGCGGCCTGTATCATCCTCAAACAATGTGGGCTGGATCCGATCCTTCAGATGGTCACGCGGGATCGCAACCGGCTGGCCATGCAAGCCGACATCCTGGGCGCCTACTCGCATGGTATCGACACCATGCTCTGCCTTTCGGGCGACCACCCCCAGTTTGGCGATCATCCCGCGGCCGCGAATGTGCACGACTTGGATTCGATCCAGCTGATTCAGACCGTCAAGAAGATGCGCGATGAAGGGAAATTCCAAGGCGGTGACGAGATCAGCGTCCCGCCGTTGATGTTCATCGGGGCGGCCGCCAATCCGTTTGCGGATCCTTTCGAACTAAGGGTCGCCCGCCTGGCCAAAAAGGTGAAGGCCGGCGTCGACTTCATCCAGACCCAGTGTATCTACAATTTGGACAAGTTTGAAACCTGGATGCAAGGTGTTCGCGACAGGGGCCTTCATCGGAAGATCCACATCATGGCCGGTATCACGCCCCTGAAATCGGCGGGCATGGCGAGATACATGCAGAAGAAGGTCCCCGGGATGGATGTGCCTGACGACATCGTCAAACGTCTGGAAGGCGTTCCCAAGGAAAAACAGCCCGAGGAGGGGATCCGAATCAGCCTGGAGACCATGGAGCGTCTTAAGGAAGTTGAAGGGGTGCGTGGATTCCACATCATGGCCATCGAGTGGGAACAAAAGGTGCCCGAGATCGTCGAACGCGCGGGGTTACTGCCGCGACCCCACCTCTGATTCATCGTATCGCTTTGGGACTTTGGGACGCAACGACGCAGGTGTATAGATTGAAGGTAGAGGCCAACGGGTGGGAGGTTCGAGGTTGGAGGCAAAAGCCTGATTGAGTCAAGAGGCGCAGCGGCCGTTAGCTTGGGGGGTTACCTCATCCCGAACCCCTGATCCCTGACCTCGGTTTTGTACAACGGACAACGGACCGCAGACGAAGCACTTTGAGCGTTTTCGCTCAATTAACCTGGAAGGAGGAATTTTCCTGGGGGGTCACCTGAAACAGAAAACCCCAAGCCGAGGAATGTCTTTTCAAGAAGCAACTGGACTCGAATTCTGAGTTTACCAAAGGAGGTATTTACATGGGGAACAAGCCATTTGTGCTCGTCGTGGACGATGATCCGGACCTGGTGGAAGCCGTGTCCATGAAACTGGAAAGCGAGAATTTCCGTGTGGCCAAGGCCTATAACGGGAATCAGGCATGGGAGGAGATCAAAAAAGAAAAACCAGCCCTCATCGTCCTTGATGTCATGATGCCGGAAAAGGATGGTTATCACGTCTGCGATGAAGTCAAGCAGGATGCCGATTACAAGGACATCACCGTCATCCTGCTTACCGCCGTGGGATCGGAGGTACCGTCCACGACCTACACCCACCGACAGGGGCGCACGACCTTGGCCGATGAGTATCTCCCCAAGCCTGTCGATCTGGATGAACTCCTCAAGCTCGTCAAGGAGTACACCGGCGGGGGATCCTAGCGGAAGCCGGTTCGTGTCTAAAAAGCAACATAGAGCTTCCGATGAAATGGATTGGCGAATGAGGGTCTTCGATTCCCTCTCCTTTCCTACCCTCATCCTGCGACCCGACAGGGTCATCATGTACGCCAACCAGATCTTCCTGCAAAAATTCGGAAGTATTCCGGATGTCATTGGTAAGACCTGCCACGAGGTCTTTTACGACTCCGCAGACCCTTGCCCGCCCGCAAAATGCCCCCTACCCAAGGTTCTCTCTGAAAAGAAAGGGAACTCCATTCTGCGACGGATCATCACGGATGACGGTGAGGAAAAATACGAGGATCGCGTCTTCTCTCCGATCTTGGACGATACTGGGGATGTCATGTACATCATGGAGAGCGTCCGCGACGTCACCCGGGTAAAGGCTCTCGAAAAGGAGTTGGAAAAGACCCGGGAGTTTTTCAAGAACATCATTCAGAGTTCAGCGAGTCCGATCGTGACCGCCGACTGCAATGGGAGAATCCTATTCATGAACCAGGCGGCCGAGGAACTCTTCGGTTACGTCCTGGAGGAGGATGCGGATCCCGTTCACGTAGAACAGGTCTACCCCCACGGGATGGCCCGCGAGATCATGCGGAAATTACGAGATGAAACCATCGGGGGGAAGGGCAAACTACCCAGCACCCAGATTACGATCATCAATTCAGAAGGCCAGGAAATCCCGGTCGAGTTGACCGCGGCCATCATATATGAAGGCGACCGCGAGGTGGCGACCATGGGGATCTACCATGATCTCAGAGAGAAGCTGGCGGTCGAGATGAAGTTGAAAGAGACCCAGGCGCAACTTGCCCAGTCGGAGAAAATGGCCTCATTAGGCCAGCTGGCGGCCGGCGTGGCGCATGAGATCAACAATCCTTTGGGCGGCATTTTGCTTTATGCGAACCTTGCCCTTGAAGGGATGGCTGAAGACGACCCCGATCGGGAAGACCTTCAATATATCGTCGAAGACGCCAATCGCTGCAAAGATATCGTCAAGAACCTATTGGCCTACAGCCGCCAGACAAGTCCAACCAAAGATATCGTCCAGCTGAATACGTTCGTTAATCAGGGCCTGGTCCTCATCCGTGATCAGAAACTCTTCCGGAACGTCACGGTCAAGAAGGACATGTCGGGTGAGATGATGCTGATCCATTCGGACAAAGACCAACTGAACCAAGTCATCATCAACCTTGTGATGAATGCCGTGGCGGCCATGGAAGGAGGGGGGACACTCACGCTGCGAACGTATCGGGACAAGGCTGCCAGGAAGGCGTATCTCGAAATCGAAGACACGGGTTGCGGCATCCCCGAGGAAAACCTGTCGAAGATATTCGATCCCTTCTTTACGACCAAAGAGCCGGGCAAGGGGACCGGCCTGGGCCTGAGCACCGCCTACGGTATCATCAAGGAAAACGGCGGCAATATCGCCGTCAAAGCGACGAGCCCGGAGGGCACCACGTTCTTGGTGGAACTCCCTCTCTACGTGCCCTCCGAAGAGGAAAACACCCAATGATATGGAATATTCCGGCCTATCCGGCCAGCAGGTCCTGATCATGATGGACAAAGCGGCTCCGCTAGTCCCTTTCAAACCGAGAGTCCTCGTGGTTGACGACGAGAAGCGTATTCGCGACGGCTGTCAAAAGACCTTGACCCTGGACGGATTCGACGTGACCACGGCGGAGAGCGGAAATCAGGGACTCGACTTGCTAGCAAAGGAGCATTTCGACATCGTCCTTTTAGATCTCATGATGCCGGGCCTGTCGGGGATAGAGGTGTTGGCTAAGGTCAAGTCGCTTCACGCCGATACCGTGGTCATCGTCATTACCGGTTACGCGACCCTTGAATACGCCGTTGAAGCGATGAAAAAGGGCGCCTTCGACTTCATCTCAAAGCCCTTCTCGCCCCAGGAACTGCGAGAGGTCGTGTCGAAGGCCATCGAGTACACCCGTACGCTGCAAGACATCGTCACCGAGAAATCCCGCATGCGCGCCCTCATCAATCATCTGGCCGGCGGCGTGATGGCCACGGATGCCGAAAAGGCCGTCGCCCTTGCCAACCCGGCTTTCCTGAAGATGATGGGCTATCGGGGGGATGGGATCGGGCGGCCGGTCACGGACATCGTCAAGAACGACCAATTGAACGAGATGATCGATAACGCCCTCGCCATGACGGCGAATGATGCGGCTGCATTGACGGCTGAGTTGAGCATCGCGGAGAAGGGCCAAAAGGAGGAGAGCATCCTCAGCGTCCGATGCGTTCCCCTTAGAGACCGGGCCGGCAGGAATCTGGGAACGATTACGGTACTGCATGATATTACCGCCCTGAAGAAAATGGACCAACTCAAATCCGACTTCGTCTCCATGGTGGCCCACGAGATTCGGAGCCCCATGAATACCGTCCTCGCCCAACACAAAGTGATCCTTGACGGGCTGGCCGGCCCCGTGACCGAAAAGCAACGAGAGATCCTGGCTAAGGCTTCTCAAAAGATCAACAACCTCGCGAAACTCGCCTCGGAGCTCCTTGACCTCGCCCGAATCGAATCGGGCCTGATCACGCAAGAGAGGGAACAGCTCCACCTGACCGGAATTCTGACTGAGCAGGTCGCATTTCATCGAGCGGCGGCGGAAGCAAAGACTCTTCAGCTGCTCCTCGAGCCCGTGCCGGACTTACCGCCGGTCTGGGCCAATAAGGACAACATTGAAGAGGTGCTGTCCAATCTCATCACCAATGCTATCAACTATACTGCCGAGGGCGGTGAGATCCGTGTCTCCGCCGGCAAGAGAACACGATACGTTCGGCTGAGCGTCGAAGATACCGGGATCGGCATCGCGGCAAAGGATTTGGACAGGGTTTTTGATCGGTTTTATCGCGTGCAGGATACCAGGACAAAATTCGTAACCGGTACCGGACTCGGACTGGCTATCGTTAAGAGCATCGTGGAAGCCCATGACGGTCTCATACGGGTGGAGAGCACTCCGGGCCGAGGAAGCACCTTCCAGGTCTACCTTCCCGTCGTTCAATGAGATCTCGCACCCCTTATCGCCGCCTCCCGACTCCTAATCCCCGTCCCAAAGTGTCTTCAGCCGCTGGTCCATCTTCCGGGCTGCCTGCTCTGCGGTGATATCTCCGTCGAGGAAACGCTTCAGGATCTTAGGAATGATTTTCAATGCGTAGATCCTGGCAACGAGGGCGCCCTGGCCTGCCTCAAAGCCCCAGCGGTCGAAACGATCCATACCCGCCACGATTTGCTGAACCACGTCCGCCCCGTAGTACTGCGAGATCTTGACATCGCCCGTAACACCAAGCTTCAGATCGCTCCACTCCTCGACAAACCGATTCGGTGCCTCCGGGGTCCCACGCCGAACCGGCAGCTTCCCTTCCGCAGCCATGCCGAGCCACCTGCCGTAACCGTCGTTGAGGAGGAATGTCACCCACGCCATTGCTGCGGCTGCATTCGCATCGCGGGTGATCCCCAAGTAGTTGATCTGACCGTACTGGGCGGATCCCGCCGGCCCGTGGATAACACCGACAAAACCCGTGTTCCGGGCCAAAAAACCGGCCTCCTTATGGAGTACATCCGGAATCACGGGCTGGTCCCTCCGAAGTCCCGTAAGTTCATCCAGGATGAAGGGCGACCACAGAATCATGGCCGCCCGGCCGGAGAGATAGGCCATCCGGGTGCGCAGCCAGTCGATGTTACCCGGCGGGGTGTAGCTCGCAAGCTCGCGGTAGAAGTTGAGTGTTTGTACCAGGGCGGGTGTATTTAAGGAAATCCGTCCCGCAGGCCCGGCCAGCCGCACCCCGTTTGAAAGGGCAACGTGCTCGAACACCTGCTGGGTGTAAACCTGGCCGGGGTCGGTGGCAACCGCAATACCCCACATGGACGGGGGGTTGTGTAAATCCTCTGCTGCCTGTCGGATACGATCCCACTGATTTGGGACCGAAAGCCCCTTGGCGGCAAAGAGGTCTTTGCGATAGAGAAGCAGCTGCCCCCATCCATCAATGGGAACGGCAGCATATCCGCTTGGTACACGCGCCAGCTTGAGCGCACCCACGGCAAAGGTCGCCGATCCGAGCCCCTCGATCACCTCTGTGGCGGCGACCGGGTCCAGGATCCGGGCCTCGGCCCAACCGACGGCGAAGTCGATGGGAAGAAAGATCACGTCCGGCAGCGATCTCGCTGCATAGGCAGCCGTGACCCTCTCCGCCAAGAGGTTCTCTTGGACCGGGATGACCTTGATATCAATATCTGTCTTGCGCCTGAAATCCGCGGCAAGGTCTCGCTGGGTATTCAAGCGGTCCTTTTCAACCTCTGTCGTCCAGAAGGACATCTTTGTCTGGCCCTCGGTCAAGCCGGTGGGGACGAACCACATTAGGAGCATCCCAGCCAGAACGGTGCCGTATTTCATGATTCTCGGTCTCCCGTCATCGTTCGCAAGGTATCTTAACTTTATGATTCGCGTATTCAAGGGTATCGAAAAGGTGATTTTCTTCAAAGACCGAGCTGTTGCAGATGCTGCTTCATGTGTACCAAGTAGTCCTCCACGAGATACCCCAGGGTGACCGGCGCGTAGGATCCGATCCTGCACGGTGCCTCAAGCTTCTCGGAAGGTATCTGCCTGATCACGTGAGCTAGATGAAGATTGTAGAGCCTCCACAGTTTGACCAGTTGCTCCCACGGATTTTCGTTGTGCACCTGCACCCTGACCCATTCTTCCTGTTTGTACGCGGGAAAGACAAGCTCATCGTCAAGCTGCGCCCTGACGAATCGATGGTGATTGTTTGTCGCCGAGTCAATCAAGTGGCCTACAATCTCCTTCTGGGACCACTCATTGGGAGAAGGCCGCACGGACGCCTCTTCATCCTGTATCCTGGCCAGTCGCTGTGATACAGCCTCAGTCAGTTGGGCTAACTCAGCTGCCATGTTCTCCATTTCTCTTTCTCCCAATAGTCCAATCCCGGCATTCTAGTACCCTAATTGAGCGAAAACGCTCAATGTCCGTCGTGCGTAGTCCTTTGTCCGTTGTTAAAGAGGGGGCACAGAACTCTGAATTTATATTGCCTCATACAGTGAGATATAATCCTTGCCCCTGAGATCCTGAACTGACCGCCGATAGCTGATGGCTGAGCGTTTCCTGATTGTGCCTTGGCTCAATTAGGGTAGTACCTTGTCACACGTCACTTCTTGCTGACCCTCGAGTGTATTATCACCCTACTGTTGCATAAACAACACGTCGAAAGGTGTGAAAAGACAAAAATAACAACGCCCTCCGCCATTTTTGACGTTCACTCTGGATATCACCGGCTGTGACATCCAGCGT
>CAZAGT010000024.1:0-18389 GCA_964484515.1 uncultured Desulfobacteraceae bacterium
GTCAAGGGCTTGCAGTAGGTTACTACGGCTGCACCCTTGACGCCTGGAATCTGCAACATCCTCGACTTTTGCAACGTTAGGGTTCATTCAGTTTCTGCACCTCGCCCAAGGATCGCTTTGTGAGGTCGTGACGCTGGTGGAGGTTTTCCGAAGAAAAAGGCTTTTTAATGAAGAGGAGTCTCTGATGCTTAGAAGGAAATGTGAAGTCATTGACAGAAGACTAAATGGCCTGGTGAACAGTTTGCGTGGCAAAAAGAAACCAACGAGTGCGCCTCCAACCTCAAGCGAAGCGCTCCTCCAGCCTGACAACGGGTGAAGCCGTGGATAAACAAGCTCGAATATATGTCGCCGGCCACCAGGGGCTTGTTGGTTCAGCCATCCTGAGGAAGCTCACCGCCGAGGGGTACCGCAATATCATCACACGAACCCGTCGCGAATGTGATTTGACGAGGCAGACGGAGGTAGAGGCGTTTTTCGAATCGGAGCAGCCCGAATACGTCTTCATGGCGGCTGCTAAGGTGGGCGGAATACTGGCCAACAATACCTATCCGGCGGAGTTCATCTATCAAAATCTCATGATTCAGAGCAACGTCATTCACGCCGCTTACCGGACATCGGTCGCGAAATTGTTGTTTTTGGGAAGCTCCTGCATCTATCCACGTGAGTGTCCGCAACCGATGAAGGAGGAGTACCTGCTCAGCGGGGAGTTGGAGGCGACAAACGAGCCTTACGCCATTGCGAAGATTGCCGGGATCAAGATGTGCCAGGCTTACAACCGGCAGTATGGAACTCGCTTTATATCTCTGATGCCGACCAATTTGTATGGACCGGGGGATAATTTCGACCTTCAAAATAGTCATGTCCTTCCTGCCCTGATCAGGAAATCCCATGAGGCGAAGATCGCAGACACATCAAGCAGAGCAGGAGACAAGCGGAAGAACGCGCTAACCGTTTGGGGGACCGGCGCACCCAGGAGAGAATTCCTCTATGTGGATGATTTGGCCGAGGCCTGCCTTTTTGTGATGAATAACTGTGAAGAGAACGAGATCCTTAACGTCGGTGTGGGCAAGGACATTAGTATCAAAGAGCTGGCGGAATTGACGAGCGCGGTCGTCGGCTTTGAAGGCGATCTGATTTTTGATGATTCCAAGCCGGACGGTACACCCCGCAAACTACTGGATGTCACCCGCCTGAGAACCCTAGGATGGCAAAGCCGGACCACTCTGCGGCAGGGGATCGAGCAGACGTACAAATGGTTTGTGGCAAATGTCAGTGACCAGTACCAGTGACGAGCAAAGGACGGATGGGCCACCGGTGACGGGTCTCCAGGTCGAAGCTTGATATGAAGAAAGAAGCCATTTTGCGACGGTTCGATGCCCTCGCCCCGCGCCGTCAGGCTTGGAGGAATCGTAATCGGTACTACTACGAGGATCAGGAGAGATACTTCCGGTTCTTAGTCCCCGCGGGCCACTCGATTCTTGAGCTTGGGTGCGCCAGCGGGGATCTTCTCCATGCCTTGCGGCCCAAGCGTGGCGTTGGGATCGATTTCAGCGGCGAGATGATCAAGGCCGCACGCACGAGATATCCTGACCTGGAGTTCCGCCAGGCGGATGTGGAAGACCTGAAGCCTTGGGGGGAGACCTTTGACTTCATCATCATGGCGGACGTGGTCGGACACCTCCAGGACATCGAGGACACGTTCAGGGGCATCCGAGCCTTCTGCCGCCCTGATACGCGGCTTATGGTATCCTACTACAGCTTCCTCTGGGAGCCGGTCCTTCAACTCGGTGAACTCGCGGGGCTGAAGATGCCCCAACAGCATCAAAACTGGCTCTCCACGGAGGACATCGGCAATCTTCTCCGGCTGGCGAACTTCCAGGTGGTCAAGACGGAGTATCGACTGCTGATACCGAAAAGAGTTCCTTGGCTGAGCGATTGGATAAACCGCTATCTTGCCCCCCTGCCGGTCATTCGACACCTCTGCCTCAGTCGCTACGTGGTCGCGCGGCCGACGGGGCTCCGAGCACAGAACGAATTCTCGACCACCATTTTGATCCCGTGCCGCAATGAAAGGGGGAACGTGGAGGCGGCCGTCAAGCGACTGCCCGAGTTCGGCGGGCGGCACGAGATCATCTTTGTGGAGGGCAACTCCACGGATGGGACCCGCGATGAGATCAAGCGGGTCATTGCCAACCACCCCGAGAAGGACATTAAGCTACTCGTTCAGGGAGGCAAGGGCAAGGGGGATGCCGTTCGGACGGGATTCGCGGCTGCACGCGGAGACATCTTGATGATCCTGGATGCCGACCTGACGATGCCCCCCGAGGACCTGCCGAAATTCTACAGGGCCCTGGCCGAGGACCAAGGAGAATTCATAAACGGTTGCCGTCTCGTGTATCCGATGGAAAAGCAGGCCATGCGATTCTTGAATCTGTTGGGAAACAAATTCTTTTCCATGATGTTTACTTGGCTCTTGAATCAGCGCTTCAAGGATACGCTTTGTGGTACAAAGGCCCTTTTTCGCAAGGACTATGAAAGGATCCAAGCCGGCAGGGCCTATTTCGGCGATTTTGATCCCTTCGGCGATTTTGATTTGATCTTTGGGGCCGTCAAACAGAATCTCAAAGTCGTCGAGATCCCCATTCGGTACCGCGAGAGAACGTATGGCGATACCAACATCGAACGCTTCAAGCACGGTTGGCTCCTGCTGAGGATGACGCTTTTCGCCTTTCGGAAGGTGAAGGCCGTTTAGAACAAGAGACGCCCGGTGAAGGGATTTGCGAGAACGGACTGAATGCAGAATCCGGAAGACATCCTTGCGGAGCGACGTTGGAGATGGACCCGCAAGGCGATCCTGAGGAAGCTCTACTTCAAGTGGTACAGCCAAATTACCGGAGCCCTGAGACCCGGCACCGTCTTAGAGCTGGGTGGCGGCAGCGGAAATCTGAAGGACACCCTACCGCACGTCATTAGCTCCGATATCCTCTACGCGCCGTGGCTGGACGCCGTTTTGGACGCCCACGATCTCCCTTTCAAGGACGAGAGCGTCCATAACATCGTGTTGTTCGATGTGCTGCATCATTTGGAGGCACCCGCCCTTTTCCTTTATGAGGCCAATCGAATCCTGAGCTACAAAGGAAGGATCGTGTTGGTGGAACCCTACGTTTCTTGGGCATCCTACTTCGTCTATCGGTTTTTACACGCCGAGGATATGGACTGGTATATAAATCCACTCAACCTGAAACGTTCCGGTAAGAAAGATAATCCCTTTCACAGCAATCAGGCGGTTTCGACCCTTGTCTTTGAGAAATATCGAAAGCAGTTTGTAACCCAATTTCCACGGCTTCGGATCCTCAGAGAAATGAGAACCGATCCCATCCTCTATCCCTTGAGCGGCGGGTTTCATAATCCCAGCCTTTGTCCCCACTTTCTCTGGAGTACACTTGAATACCTTGAGGTCCTTGTTGCCCCATTGCATCGCTTCTTGGCCTTCCGCTTGTTTGTGGTCCTAGAAAAGACCTGACATTCCGGTTTCGTGAGATTCAGGGGAACATAGAATTCCAGTAACATTTTAGATTCTTGAAACGCGCTAGCGCATACGATCCGTCCGGTCATGGGGGGTCTCTTTTCAAAAACGAGGAATTGAGTGCGTTGTCTCGGCATAAGGCGCTACCCGAGGCGGCCGGAGGGCCTCCGTGGAATAGGCCGGATTGACAGCCTTGGCGCATTCTCCGAGTCTGCTCCGGCCGCCTTGCTTGCAAGCTTCTTTAGCGTTCGAGCGGGTAACGTTTCGTTTTTGAAAAGAGACCCCCATGGCCGAATGTTGACTTGTTTCAAAAACCTAAATTGATATGAATTGCAGTATTCCAATACGCCCATCCAACAGTCGTAAGATGAAGCGGGGCTGAGCTCAATTTCGTGTCCTTTGGCGGTCAAGAGATCTGGGCCGTTATTCCGGCCCGAGGCGAAAGCAAAGGGATTCCGTGCAAGGATCTTGTTGATCTGGCGGGAAGACCGTTGATTGCCTATACGATCGAGCAGGCTCTGCAGTCTAAACACATCGATGGGGTCTTCGTTTCCACGGAGGATGACGAGATTAAGGGGATATCTGTGGCTTATGGAGCCTCTATCATAGACCGACCCGCCGAATTGAATACCGATGAATTCTTGTCGATCGACGTTCTCAAGCATGCGATCCGGTATCTCGAGAGAAAACAGGGACTGCGGGTAAGAAATGTCGCCTTACTGCTTCCCACCACGCCCCTTCGAAGGGTTGAGGACATTGACCAGGCCATAGCCCTCTTTTTCACCCAAGCCGCCGACGCTGTTGTCAGTGTCGTCAAGGCGCCGCTTTCCTGCAATCCCTATTGCGCCATGAAAATGGTTGACGGGCGGTTGGTCATGATGTTCGAGGAAGGGGCCCGGTCGACCGGGCGGCAGGCTATTCCGGACGTATTTTGGCGCGGCGGACAGATTTCCATCACGACGAGTGAACACCTCTTCAGGTATGGAGATTGGTACGAGGGGGATTGTCGTCCCTATATTTGTTCTGAGGAGACGTCCTTGAATATCGATACCATGACAAAACTGAAGATCGCCGAGGAGCGAATCTACGGTCAAAGGGCGAAAAAGGTCGAGGGTATAGCTTTCGACATTGGTGGTCGGCTGGTGGGACATGCACAGCCTTGTTTCATCGTGGCAGAGGCCGGCGTCAACCATAACGGGGACATGAAATTGGCTGCGGCTCTGATCGATGCGGCCGCTGATGCCGGAGTAGACGCTATCAAGTTCCAATTCTTTGATCCCCAGAATGTCGTTACGGCCTCATCCCCAATGGCCGAGTATCAAAAGGTCAATCTCGGTGGAGAGCAGAGTCAGCTCGAGATGCTGCAAAAGCTTGTCATTTCAGACACCGAATTGCCAGCCTTAAAGCAATACGCAGAGCAAAAGGGACTCCTCTTTCTCTGCACCTCACATTCGGGGGCCAGGGAGTATGCCAAGCTGGATGAGATCGGCGTCCCGGCCCACAAAGTGGGTTCGGGAGATCTTCTCAACGTGCCCGTTTTGGAGTATCTCGCCCGATCCCGGAAGCCGGTCATTTTGGGAACGGGCATGGCTACGATGGAAGAGGTGATGCAGGCCTATCGCTTTCTTGTTCGGAACGGGAATGAGCAGGTTATCTTCCTTCACTGCACCACCGATTATCCTTGCTCTCTTGAGGATGTAAACATGAAGGCGATGACTACGATGAAAAGGGAGTTGGAATGCCCGGTGGGCTATTCGGACCATTCCCTGGGGATCGAAGTCCCCATGATGGCCGTTGCTTTGGGTGCCTGTGTCCTTGAAAAGCACTTCACCCTCGACAAGAACCTGCCGGGACCCGATCACAGGGCCTCTATCCTCCCGTCGGCGTTGAAGGCGATGGTATCAAAGATCCGAACGATCGAAGCAGCGATGGGGGCTCCCATAAAGAGACCTTCGCCGCGCGAACGTCAAACCGCAAAGGTCGCCAGGAAGAGCCTCGTTTATAGCCGTGATCTGGAGAAGGGCACCGTCGTCGCACCGGAGGATATCGCTGTGAAGAGACCTGGGACGGGACTTAGCCCGATCCGTTTTTACGAGATGTTGGGGCGGAAGCTGGGGAAGTCCGTTGAGAAAGATCAGCTTGTGGCTGAAGGGGATTTCTATTAGCTGATTTGTCTCCCTTGGGGACGATAAGAGCGGATCTCAGAAAACGAACGAACCTGTTAGTGATTGAGCTCCAGCCGCCATCTTGTGTTGCTGAACTCAGGTCCGTCCTGTTCCATCATTGGCATGTTAGAGCCAGGGAACGACGAGACAAACTGGGTGCCGCCAAGCGCTTTTTCAGTAGGCTGCATTGGAACCGCAAAACCTGACCACCACTCGGTTGCGCGCCCTATTCGTGCTTGCCGATCTGGAGCCCGGAGGTGCTCAGAGGGTTGTCTTGACCGTCGTCCGTCACCTAAACCGCGACGTCTTTGAACCGCATCTGGCGATCATCGACAAGACCGGTCCGATGGTTCAGGATATCCCCGGCAATGTTCCTATCCATGGATTCAAGGTCGGAAAAGTTCGATATGCCCTCCCGGGCCTGCTGGGCCTTTGCAGGTCCCTTAGGCCTGACACGGTTATCTCGACCTTGCCGCATTTGAATCTTAGCTTGATCGCGGGCAAGTTTCTGTTTCCTTCTCACACAAGCTTAATCGTCAGGGAAGCGAACACACCCAGTCTCAGATTACGACACACAGGCCATCCGGGCGCTTATCGGCTCCTGTATCGATTCCTCTATCCACATGCAGACCACGTCATATGCAATGCGGATTACGTCAAAAGGGATCTAGAGCGAAACTTCGCCATACCTCCGCAGAAGATCACCGTGATTCCTAATCCTGTCGACCTGGAAAGGATCGAGCGTGCCAAGCGCAATGGCCACAAGGGATACTCCGCAAAAAAGAGACATCTCGTCGCCGTAGGCAGACTCAATTACCAAAAGGGATTCGATTTCCTTCTGAAGGCCTTTCACTATATTCACCAAAGAGTTCCCGATCTTCACTTGACCATTGTGGGCGAGGGGCCGGAAGAAGATTCACTGAGAAAAATGGCAGAGGACCTGTTGATTACAGATTCCGTTACCTTTGCAGGTTATCAGGCAAACCCTTACCCCTTTATGGCTCATGCCGATTTGTTCATTTCGCCCTCGAGGTGGGAGGGTTTGCCGAACGCGGTTCTGGAGGCCCTCGCCTGTGGCACCCCCGTGGTTGCCTTCGATTGCCCCGGGGGAATCCGGGAGATCATTGAAGAAGGGCATAACGGCTGGCTGATACCGGCGGGCGATTGGGAGTTCATGAGTAAGAGGGTTGTGGAACTGATGACGGACAAGGCCCACCGACCGGGAGAAATGAGAAAGCTTCACCCGCCGGCGTGTATTTGCGACAATGCGGTCAGGGCGTATGAGAAGGTGCTTATGGAAAACTCAAAGCTCAAAGCTCAAAGCTCAAAGCTGTAATGATAAGGGACAGGGATGGCGTTTGCGTTTGAGGATCTTCAGGTTTATCAACGGGCTCTTGATTTTGCCGTAACAGTTATTGGCGAGGTTGACCAAATTCAGACCCCAAGGAGGCATTATAGGCTCATAGAGCAACTTGAGTCGTCCTGCACATCAGTCGCCTTGAACATTTCGGAAGGGAAGGGCCGGTATTCGAAGAAGGAGTTCAAGCACTTCTTGTACGTTGCGAGGGGTTCGCTTTGCGAAACGGTTACTATGTTACAGATATTTAGGAGGAGGAATTGGCTCACGGAAAGCAGGTACCTCTTTCTGTATCGCGCGGCCCAAGAGATCCATAAGATGCTTTCTGGGCTGATTCGATCGATATAGAATATCCTGAGAGCTATCAGCTATGAGCTATGAGCTTGATAAATCGTATCGAATAACAATCGTCCATCTGATTACCGAACTCAATATCGGCGGGGCGGAACAGATGCTCCATAATCTCGTTCGGCGGATGGACCGTCATCGCTTCCGGTGTGTGGTCGTCTCGATGATGGACAAAGGCCCAATCGGCGAAAAGATCGAGGCCGATGGCATACCCGTCGTTGCGCTTCAGATGGAACCCGGAAGGCCGGGCTTGAAGGCGTTTGCCGACTTCTATCATTTCCTGAGGCGGGAGTCGATCGACATCGTCCAAACCTGGTTGTACCACAGTGATCTTTTCGGTCTTATCACAGGGAAACTGGCGAGCGTGGGCAGAATTGTGTGGGGAATCCGGTGTTCTGACATGCACTTTGATCTTTATGGTCCGCTCACGTACCTGACGGCCCGGTTGGGTAGAGTCCTGTCATCCTTACCTGACGGGATTATAGTCAATTCACTAACGGGAAAAGAAGTTCATCGAAGACTCGGTTACCGAACGAGACGGATGGTGCTGATACCGAATGGTGTTGACACCAAGCTATTTCGTCCTGATAAATCAGCGCGAGGTTGGCTCCTGGATTTCTTGGGTTTGCCGTCAGATGCCCACCTAATCGGGTTGGTGGCGCGCTTTGATCCCATGAAGGACCACGTGAACTTCCTCAGGGCGGCATCGTTGCTTTGTCAACTCAATCCCTCGGTTCATTTTGTCATGGTCGGCAAGGGCGTCATCTCAGAAAACCAAACGTTGGCCCCGTTTCTGAATGGCTGTTTAAAGGGCCGAGTACACCTGCTCGGCCAAAGGACGGATATCCCGCGAATAACCTCGGCCTTGGATATTGCTTCGTCCTCTTCGGCTTTTGGGGAGGGGTTTTCAAATACGATCGGCGAGGCTATGTCATCTGGTGTCCCTTGCGTCGTTACCGACGTCGGGGACTCAGGACGGATCGTTGGAGACACCGGAATTGTCGTTGCGCCGGGAGACGCTGAAGGACTTTCACAGGGGTGGTCGAGATTACTCGGGATGGATTGCAACCAAAGAAGGCAACTGGGTGGAAGGGCTCGGCGCAGAATTGTGGAAAATTTTGAGATTGGAATGACCGTGAAGCGCTTTGAGCAATTCTATCAAGAAATCATGCTGCCGCGCATAGGATCTGCGGACGTCAATTAGGTGCCGATATCATGATGATCAAGGGAAAGCCGATATCTATGAAGAACATCGGCAACATCCTGTTGATCCAGCTCGGGGACATTGGAGACGTGGTGCTCTCATTGCCGGCTATTCGAGCCTTAGGCGAAAATTCTCCGCAGAGCGATATCGTTGTTGCGGTGAGAGAGAAGGCCGCCGAGCTCATCGAGGACTGCCCATGGGCCACCAGCGTCATTTCAGTAAAAAATGGGGAAAGGGGGCTGATTCGGCAAATATTGTATCAAAAGGATTTCTTTTTTCGACTCAGGAGATTTCAATTTGGTCTCGCTATTGATATGAGAACAGGAAGCCGCGGTGCGTTGTTGGCTCTCCTGTGTGGTGCTCGACAGAGGGTAGGATTTTATGCCGGAAAAGGTTGGCGAAACAAAGTCTTCACACATCTGATGCTGGACGAGGGTAGACCCGGCCAACATATGGCGGAATATTATTCGAACTTGTTGACCGCCTGTAATCTGAAGGCGGGACACGTTTGGCCTGAGTATGACGTGTCGAGCGAGAAACAAATGAGAGCGATGGCGCTACTGGCAGAGCAAAACGTTTCACCGGAAAGCCCAATCGTTGCGATACAGCCATTTTCTCTATGGCAATATAAGGAATGGGGGGCCGAAAATTTCGTTCGACTGATTAATCGGATAGGATTGGAATACAACCTACCGATCATCATCACAGGTTCTGCCAGCGAAAGAGAGAAAGCTGAGGACGTTATAAGATCGTGCAAAGCAACCCGTTTATATAATCTTGCAGGAAAGACGTCGATTGGGATGCTTGCGGCCGTCCTAAAAGCGTGTGCGCTATTCGTGGGCGGGGATAGTGCCGGAATACACATCGCAGCAGCAGTCGGTACGCCTACAGTAAGTATTTTCGGGCCGTCATCATCAACGGTCTGGTCTCCTCGCGGAGAGCGACATCGGGTTGTACAAAAAGGACTTCATTGTGTGCCCTGCCACAAAAGGGGGTGTCAGAGCAACGGAGTCAGTCGTTGTTTGGAGGAATTGACCGTGGACGAGGTCTTTGCGGTGGTCAAAGAGCAAATCGACAAGATGCTTGCTTCTGGGAGACCCCGATCCGCAGGTACCTCATCGGCTTAAACTCTTAAGGGCAGAGCATAATGTCGCGGCCGCGCCTTGGAAAAGGCGCGTTTTTCAAGATTCTTTCATGGCCAAAGAGCAGCATTTCGATACTTTGATTGATAACCAGGGATTCGCCTTCCGTAGGCTTTGGCTGGGAGGCATTGATAACGCGCCTGTGAAGAGACGTTATGGCCCTAGAATGGCGAGGCAGGAGATCTGCCTTTTCTACAGGGATGTAGCAGATGGGGATGATTACTTGAACACGCTCCATGCATTCATTTGTAGGGCAATGGACGAAAAAGCGGCTGCACCTGTCGTTCGATTCGCCGATGGGGAGTACGCCTTTTACGGGAATAGTCTGGAGTGCAACGGGCTTTATCGCCAAGCGGAATCCGTCGAAGCTATTAAGCGAGCTATGCCCGGACATATCGAGGCCCTGAAGACAGTGGCTCGAACGGGTAAGTTGGCGCCGCTCGTCTGTCTCGACAACGTTCAAGCCAAAAGAAAAGGTTTTCTTTCGTTATTCCGTAGATCGAAAGGAGGGGACGGAGGAGAAAAGTTTGTCGAGTTTCTCGCCGCTAACAATATACATCTGACCGGCAACAACTACGTGCCTTTCTATGTCGTGTACGCTTATTTGACCTCAAAACGGTTTTTTGAGGTCGTGGACAAAGTCAAGATCTGTATCATCAGCTCGCAATGCAGAATGGATAAGTGTCGGATGTGGTTCAGCCAGAGATCAAGTGAGCCCGAGATCACCTTTACAGCCATCCCTGATTCCTATGTGGCAACGCAGTGGGGGGCGATCAAGAGAGACGTTTTAGCTCGAGTGCCGTCTGATACGGGACTGTGTTTGGTGGGAGCCGGGATCGGTGCCCTTCTGGTGTGTGTTGATGTAGCGCTTGAGCTTGGGATTCCAACGATTGACGCGGGGCACGTCCTGAATATGATCAATGATCTCGGAAAAGAATCATTTGAGCCTAGATTATATACGCTTTACAAATAGAATGAGCTTGGACTTTGTGATTCATGAAAAAGATCGTTAGAAACCTGGTCAGTAACCTCTTATACTTGGTTCCGGAGGAGGCTAGATACGAGATATGCCGGCATCACGCTGATAAGCACTTTGCTGAGAATCGCAGTGATTTCTACAGCAATGGTGAACTCTGGCTGCTAAAGAGTATCATGCCGCACATACGGACCGTCTTTGATGTCGGTGCCTTCAGGGGGGAATGGGCATCGGAGGCTCTGCGCCTCAATCCTCACATTCGTCTTCACAGTTTTGAGCCCAGCAAAAGATCTTTCAGTGAACTCCAGCGCAACCTTTCTGGAGAAGATGTAACGTGTAACAACATCGGACTGGGGGCTAAAGACTCGTGGGCTACTCTGTACGGCTTTGAGCAATTGGGGGAGGGTAATTCGCTTTATTTGCGAAAGGGCCTTGAACACATAAAGGGATATACCCCGCAAAACAGGCGTGAAGAGGTTGAAATCCGGACGTTGGATGGTTACTGCACCGAGATGAGTATCGATCAGATTGACTTGGTCAAAATCGATGTGGAAGGGCATGAATTGGCTGTGATTCAAGGGGCTAAGAGCTTGTTTGAGACGGAGAGGGTCGCCATGGTCCAGTTTGAATACGGCGGTTGTTATATCGATTCTAGAACGCTTTTGAAAGACATATACTCGTTTTTTGAAGGAATGAATTATGCGTTTTTCCTTTTGTATCCACGTCGACTTGTCGCCGTTGGAGAGTACGACCAAAGACTTGAGAACTTTCAGTACAAGAATTTTCTGATCGTGAATGACCGTGTCGTTCGGGGTGCAATGTACTTCCGCCAATTGGTATCTTGATGTGATCGTCGTGAAAGATCCTTTGAAGGGATATAGAAGAAAACTGAGAGCGTGGCTGAAAGATGTCAAATTAAGGCATGAGTCGAGGCGTTACGATACCATCTTCAAATCTCGCCATCTCAAGATACCCTCGGAGGCGACGATTCGGCAGGTGTTAAAATCCAAATTCCCCCATCTAAGAGCGAAGGAGAAGGGGAATTTGAACATCTTGGCCATATATCATGACTATAACTGGGAAAATACCTCACTAAGACCAGCCCTGGAGAAATTCGGATCGGTTCGCCACTATGACTGGTTTAATCAGTTCAACCATCAAGACAAGGACTGGGCTCGTTCGATCAAGCGAAGGATGAATGACGATCTGGTCGATTGGGCGGAGAAATCAGCGCGAACTACCGGTACCGATGTCGTTTTCGCATACCTTTCCGGGGAAATCGTGACGGCGGAAACGGTCTGCAAAATCAGGGGACTTGGGGTTCCGATGGTCAACATGTTCCTAAATGACAAGGAGGGCTTTGTCGGCAAGGTCAGGAAAGGCCGGGCGATGGGTTCAAGAGATATTTGTCGATATTTCGACCTCAGCTGGACAAGCACGGAAGACGCTTTAAAGAAATACTGCGTGGAGGGCGCGCTGCCGGTCTATCTTCCTGAAGGGGCGAATCCCGAGATCCATAAACCCTACGATGTCGAAAAAGCGATTGACGTGTCCTTCGTCGGGCAACGTTACGGGAATCGTCCGGAAACGGTTGCAACGCTTAGGCGACAGGGCATTCAAGTGGAGGCGTATGGGCCCGGATGGCCGGGCGGCCCTCTCTCTACAGAGGAAATGGTATCCGTTTATTCTCGGACGAAAATAAATCTCGGTTTTGCGGGTGTCGCGGGAGCCAAAGGGACATATTGCCTTAAAGGCAGAGATTTCGAGATTCCCATGAGCGGAGGTCTCTACCTCACGGAATTCCATCCGGAATTGGAAAGATGGTTTGATGTGGGGAGGGAGATCGTCGCCTACGTGGATTATGATGATCTTGTTTGCAGGGTGCGTTTTCTTCTCTCTAACCCTCAAACGGCTGACGAGATAAGGAAGAGAGGGCTGCAGCGTGCCCGCCGGGAACATACTTGGGAAATGCGTTTTGAAAAGATATTCAGCCTTTTCGGCCTTATTTGAGTGGTAGGGACAGGCCACGTTTACAACAAGACGCCCAAGAACGGGGACCAGAGTTCTTCAACAGCCAAAGTAGCAGAACACGTGAAGGACTGTTTCTCGCTACCGGTTCGATGAAGAACAGAACCACCTTGTTTTTGGGGTGGCTAAAGGAGTGATCTTTGAACCCCGGCGGAAATGTAAAGGACAGCCAGTCAACATACCATGGCAACTGGCTGGCCGAATACGGTAGCAACGAATTCTCACAGTGTGGCGAAGACGGGATCATCGAGAAGATTTTCTCGCTTTTACCCGATGTGTTGAAATGGTGCGTTGAGTTCGGCGCCTGGGATGGGAAGCACTTTAGCAATACCCATCTGCTACTATCTCAGAAAGGCTGGTCTGGTGTCTTGATCGAAGGTGATCAATATAAGTTTAGCGAATTATGTCGGACCTATCGGAATAACGAGCGGGTTACGTGCCTTCATAAGACCGTGTCGTTTCGCGGGGAAAACCTCCTGGATAATCTATTGTCGCACACGGCGATTCCCAAAGATTTTGACTTACTGTCCATTGATATTGACGGAAACGATTTTCACGTTTGGCAAGCGCTCGTCGGCTTCAGGCCAAAGCTGGTGGTCATTGAATTCAACCCTACCATACCGAATGACGTCGAATACGTTCAGCAAGCGAATACCGCCGTCAATCAGGGGGCTTCGCTCCTGTCCCTTTGCAAGCTTGCCAGTATCAAGGATTACGAATTGGTAGGGGTCACGGAGATTAATGCATTTTTCATTGATGCAAGGTACTTTCCCTTGTTTCAGATGCAAGATAATTCGGCGGCCGCTATAAACACAAACGACAAATACATTACGCGGGTGTTCCAGCTCTATGATGGAACCTTGATCTGGAGGGGAAATCGTAAGCTCCTGTGGCATGACCTGGATATGGATCCCACTAAGTTGCAGGTTCTTCCCAAGTTCTGTCGATATTTTCCGGAGGCACGGGTTCCCTGGTGGACGCGATTCCTATTTTCCTGTTGGAAAAAGTGGAATGCTTTTCGTCGGTCATTGACCCTAACCAACCCGTAACGGCCGCAGGACAGCCTTTAGGGTCGGGACAACGTTGAATCAGCCGCGGAGATCTTTGTCTCTGTAGACACGAGGATCGATAAGTACTTGGCGTGATGGAGCTAGCATTGTGAGGAAGAAACGGAACAAGCGGATAAATAAGTCCGAATCACTTTTAAGGAAATTCAAAGCGGATAACGAGTTGGAGCGGCTTGCGAATCAGTTTGGAACGGACAAAAGGCCCGCGGTGCACAATTACTGCAAGACGTATTATAGATATTTTGCATCTATCAAGGAGATGCCAATTCGGTTGCTTGAGATCGGCGTATTTGACGGTGGCTCCCATAAAATGTGGCAAAGCTTTTTTCCAAATGGCATGATCTATGGCTTGGATGTAGATGAAGCTTGTAAGCAATACGAGGATGAAAGGATCAAGATTTTTGTTGGCGATCAAACAGACACGGCATTCCTGTGCGACATGATGAAGGAAATCGCGGAAGTCGATATTATTGTCGATGATGGTGGGCATACAATGAACCAGCAGATTACCAGCTTCAAGACATTATTTCCTTTCTTAAGGCCAGGAGGGACGTATGTTATTGAAGATCTTCATACTTCCTATGTTCGTAACTACGGTGATTGTCTATTCTTGGATCAGCCCCTCACGACGGTGAGCTACTTGAAGCATCTCATCGACTGTGTCAACTTTATTGGGGCAACAACAGGTTTAGGGAATACCAGTACTGCCTTACCAAAAGACATTGGGAGCTCAGAACAAGAGATATACCTTATCAGGAACATCTTATCGATTCACTTCTATAACAGTATTTGTTTTATCTTTAAGCAGGATTGATTCCCTTCGCAGGGCCAAAAGGGTCAGACGGCCAGTGGCGAGGGGCGGGGGGTCGCAGGCCGATATGAAGATACGGTTTTCGCTCGCAAAGATTAGATCCCGCATGCAGGAGTACCGCGACTGGCAAAGCTATTGGAGATGGCTGCGCGCTGGCAAGCCGATTCCGCCGCCGGACGTAGTGAAACAGATGACGGTCAGGGAATACGGGCGAAAGTTCGGAATTCGTACGTTTGTGGAAACCGGGACGTATCTTGGCGCTATGGTAACTGCAGTTCGGAGCGACTTTGAACGGATTTATTCGGTCGAGCTTAGTGAGCAGTTGTACGAGAGTGCCACGAGCAAATTTTGTGTAGACGAGCGGATTGTTATCATGCAAGGAGATAGTGGCGAGGTCGTGCCGACGCTTCTAAGAGGTATAGCTGAGCGATGCTTGTTTTGGCTTGATGCGCACTACTCAGCCGGTGTTACAGCAAGAGGCGAAAAGGAAACCCCTATTGTCAAGGAACTAAGTTGCATCCTCGATCATCCGGTTAAGGGGCATGTCGTGCTTATCGATGATGCGCGGCACTTTACCGGTCAAAACGATTATCCTGCACTGCGGGAGCTAAGAGAGTTAGTGTCAGAGAGATGTGGCAACTACGTCTTTGAAGTGCGTGAGGACATTATTCGTTTGCACGATAAATCGCACTGCCGTGTGCCATGCGAATGATGGTACGTTAGGAGCGTGGCGGGGGTCAGGAAGAGGAGTTTGGAAACGGTCTTGTGATATGAAAGCGAAAAGAAAGACTTTTATTTTTGCGGTGGCTCCTTCTGTTGCAGTGCTATTGCTTGTGTCCCTGGGGTTTTTTGTGGGGCGCTATACAATTGTTAGATCGCTAACGAAGGAAATCCGGTATGCCTCGCAAGCGTCTACCTTGGGAGGGTTGTTGAATGACGAACAGAAGAGGGAGACCGCTCGGGCGTATTATGGGAGTGATCAAGTCGTAAGGGTGATAGACACGTTTTCGTGGTCGGTTCCAACAATGCCGACCCCATTTGTGGGCGTTGCCCCCATACCTGGTCAGCATGGGAATTCGTTTATTAACTCGGAACAGTTCAGAGCCGACCGGGAGATAGTGATGCCAAAACCGAGTGGCGTATATCGGATATTTGTGACCGGAGGCTCGACGGCATATGGTACCGGAGCTCCTAGCCAGGACAGGACCATAGCGGGTTACCTGGTTAAACTGCTTGCAATGAGTCTTTCTCCACTAACAGAGTTGAGATACGAAGTCTTTACGTTGGCCTGCCCGGCGTGGGCGTCAACCCACGAGAGAATCATTATTGAGAATAGACTATCCGAACTTGAGCCGGACATGATCATTTGCTTCTCAGGGAACAATGATGTCCACTGGGGACAGATGGGACGGAACATCTTGTGGTTCAGGACCTTCGCCGAGAAACGCTTTTTCGATGTTATTAGAAAAGTCTGCAGCTATACGGACCAACCCCATATGCCCGAAGGCACCGAGATTGAGGATGGGGGCGTTGCACCTGCGATTGTGGCACAGCGACTCGTAAAGAACGTAAGATTGGGTTTTTGCGCACTTTCTGGTCAAAAGACATGGTATGTATTTGCGCTGCAGCCGACATTGCCGATAACCGGGAAAAGTCTGACCAAGAGAGAAAAGCACATTCTGCATTTAGCAAAGAAACATTTTGAGGGTTTTGAAGAGTATTTTAAGGAGTGTTATGCTCGAATTGATGTGGGTCTGAGAAGCCTTCAAGAAGAAAAGTACAGATATATCAATTTATCAGGCGTATTCGATGGTATCGGCGATCAGGAAGAGATCTTCGTGGATTCGTATCATTTTGGTGACAAGGGTAATGAAATCATTGCTCAACAGCTTTTCTCCCGTATTAAAGAGATGGTACTTGATGAAGGGAACCGGCAGATCTTTTGAATCCGGAGAGGTGGGCGGAAAAAGCGGCGCGACTGACCGTAGGCGTCGGTTGAGTCCGCGCGGGCCGGTGGGATTGACGTTTGGACGACCGTCGGAATGACGTCTTTGCCCCGTATGCTTTTTCAGGTCGGGGCGGGTAGAGATCATGCCCGGCACGCGACGTCTTCGGGTTTGGCGAGTCATGGTAGGCTAGGTGCTATGCGCTCAACAAAATAGTGTCACATATTCGTTGCCAACTGTTTGGTATCATGTGTGGTGCGGTAAGGCGGTCTGGAGCCAGGTAAGCGTATTCTAACTCGAGGTGCTGGTACTGGGTGATAATTTGGGTGAAATGGTCCTCTATCACCGTTGAGTCGGGGTCGAGGTTCCGAATGACGGCAAGGCCTGAAGGCCATGTGGGTATCGTGTGGACGGTCAGGTCCGGGCGATATGCCCTGAGGCAGGGGAGTAGCTTCCAGACATCGCCGCACCAGAACTCCGTAGCCTGTTCCCGAGCTGCCACGAGGCGGGTGATAGGGAGGCAATCGTGGACGAGGACGATGGTCTGAGCGTCAGCGTACTTTTCGAGATTGGCAAAGTCTTTTATAGCCTGGTCAAAGAGGTGTAACCCGTCAATAAAGGCCAAAGCCAGCCTTGGTTCGCCCAGTTCGTGGAACAAATCGTAGGACGTGAAGAAGTCATCGCTCGCAGTGGGATATAATTTTGCTCGAGAAGGGATCGGTATTGAAATGCAGGGTGTGGGTTCGATACCGATGACCTTTGTCGGAGGCTTGGCGCATGCGAGTGATGCTCCGGCCGCAACGCCAATCTCAACGTAGGTTTGGGGTTTCAGTCTGTCATGGAGATGCGAGATGATCGTGAGATAATCGTCGCCCGGAAACAAGGCCTTAGCCATGAGGACATGAGCTGAGGTAAGGTGTTCGCACCGCGAGAGGGCTCGTCTTGAACATCGCCAAGCCTCTTCGGTTGCTCCTTGACGAAGGCGATGTTCACCGCGCGCAACCCAGTATTCCGCCCTTCGGAGCGCGAGTTTTTTTTTAGGCCAAGCAAGAAGCTTTCCGCGATTTGAGCACGTAGCGTTCATCTTCTGACCTCGATGATTTGATGCGCCATTGGGGATGAGCACACTCCCGGCTATCGCGCATTTGAAAAAGAAGGTGCTTTCGTTCCTGGTCTGCGAGGACTGAACGTTGACAAGAGCGTTAGTACATCTTTCCGGAAAAAGCAATTGAAAACTGGAGCCGAGGACCCATCGCGACAGAAGACCTTGAGGTTAAAGCGCCTAGGGTCAATGGTTAAGCCATGATCGCTGATATATCTTATCTGATCCTGAATTACAATCCAGCCGGAGAGGCGGTTGCGCAGAAAGTGCTAGGAGCGACCATCGAGAGCCTTTACACACGCAAGAGCCAGTGTCTGAGAAGCGAGATCTTGTTGCTGGATCAAGGCACGACTTGGAATCATCGTAACTGGCTGATTCAAAGACAAGAACAATACGGCTTTTCAACGATTTTGCTGAATCGAAATATCGGAATTAGCGGCGCGGTGAATTTTTTTGTGCGTACCACGCGATCACCGGCGATTGCACTGATTACCTCGGATGTCGTCGTCACGCAGGGTATGGATGAGGATCTCTTTCAAAAGGTGGAAATTCCGGAAGTCTACCAGGCCACGCCGTTTACCGATAGAAGCGACCTCGACTACCAGACCTGGGTGCCCGATGAGCCCTTTGGGTCGGAAACCGTGAACCTGGAGGCGCTGAAACGGAAGCAACGTGGTTGGATTGCAAACGTGCTCGAGCGGCCGCAGAAGGGTTAGG
>CAZAGT010000024.1:18399-26009 GCA_964484515.1 uncultured Desulfobacteraceae bacterium
GTTATCTTCGGTGTATCGGCACGGAGCTCAATGTGATCTTTTGGCCCCGCAGAGCCTTCAACCGGATCGGATATTTTGACGAACGTTGGCGAGCATGCCACGAAATCAATGATTTTTCCTTGAGATGCTTTTTAGACGGAGGATGTACGGCGGTCAGCAGCGATTCATTCGTATGGCACCACCATAAGATGACAACGAAGAGCGGAGCCATTGACCAGCTGTACGCTAACAACCGCTGGCCGGAAGAGTCACGCGCCAAGTGGGACCAGAAGTGGCCGCAGATTGACAGCTATATCGACATCTATAAACCGCTGAAGAACAAGAGAATCGAAGATTTCAAAGAATTTAGGGGTAGATTTCGCCACAATCTCTTCCAACCGTTTGAGCAGGTTCCAGGGTGAAAGTAGTTGGCTGGCTCATCGCGAGCGTGTCTCTGAGACACCTTCGAGAACAGGGCATAATCGAAAGCCATGTATCGCACCTCTCGTAAAGTGGTGATCTCGAAAACGCTCTGTTTCCTGTTATTGATGGGGACTTTTGCCACTGCGGGCCTCCCGTTGTGGGTGGACTCGCTGGCTGCAGCGTTTTTCCTAATGCTCACCATCAGGGTGGAATGCCGCAACTTGGCCCTGCTAGCCGGTTCGTTGGTATTAGCCATGATCATGTCCGAGGCCATCTTTCCGTTGCTGCCGGACAAACCCGAGATCCACTACCGTCCCCACGAGAAATACCACACCCGGGTCAACTATCAACCGAACGTGGATGTGAACTTTGACGTTCCTCACGGGGACTTGGTTGCGATGGATAGGATGGCACCGGCATCTATTCGGGAATCCCGTCAAATCCATTTCAAGACCGATGGTTTGGGTTACCGGAACGACTCCGATTACCAGGGGGAATCAATTATTCTGGCCGGCGACTCCCTTGTAGTTGGGAATGGCACGGATCAATCCGAAACGTTACCAAACGTATTGCGCCGTGAATATGGCATTGAAACCTATTCTGTTGCCTACGCCAGCTATCCTCGTGACTATTGCCGACGCGTCAAGGAATTTGTTGAGCATGTCAATCCAAACGTAGATGCCTTGATCTTTATCTTCGAAGGCAATGACTTTATCGTTCCGAAGCGAGTTCCAGATGCGCCGACCATGTATGACAAGCTAAAGATCCGGGTCATCACGTTCCTGGGTCTGGACTATCCGCGGTTGATTTTTAACGCCGCCCGCCGGGCGGGCTGGTTCCTGTATCGGCCGAAACTCGAACCCGTCGAAGTCTACCGAGTCGGCGAGCACGACATGGGCTTTTACGGAAACTATGTGGACGTCGTCATCGCGGAACATCCTCAGCTTAGCATGGAACGAAAAGACTGCCCACCGGAGGTCATCTCCCGGGTCAAGGCCGTATTCTTTATCCCAACAAAGTACCGAGTCTATTTTGACCTTCTGCCCGACAGATTGGGGCGTACCGTCAAGGAGCCTGCGCCGGGTCTTGAGGTCCTTCATCGATTTTTCAAGCCGTATGACATCCCAGTGATCGATTTGACCCCAGCTCTGAAGAAAGAGGCGAGCGAACTACTCCAAGCCGAAGGTCGTTACGTTTATTGGCGGGATGATACGCATTGGAATGGGGCCGGTATCAGAAC
This sequence comes from uncultured Desulfobacteraceae bacterium, assembly GCA_964484515.1. Lineage (GTDB taxonomy): Bacteria > Desulfobacterota > DSM-4660 > Desulfatiglandales > HGW-15 > CAZAGT01. Next base: position 20,042 of record CAZAGT010000024.1, read on the forward strand.
GGCTGCAGAAGAAGTGGCGAAATTTGTCAGGCAACACCTCCGCGGCTGACCTGACGCGGGTCGGTCCTAAATGCTTTTCGCAGCGTGACATAATCTGTTTTCGATTCGGATCACTAGCACACACCTCGCAGGAGCCGGAAAATGAACGGAACCACCGGTGTTGTCATGGCTACCTATAATGGAGAGCGGTTTATAGAAGAACAAATGGAAAGCATCGTCGGGCAGACGTTGACCCCAGATGTCATTGTTGTGGTGGACGACAAATCGACGGACGCGACACCGAAGATATTGAAGCAGTACGCTCGTCGCTATAGCAATATCGAAGTCTATGAAAACCATGAGAATACGGGGTGTATAAGAACTTTTGTCAAAGGCATTTCACTGTGCCATGCGGACTATGTCGCCCTATCAGATCAGGATAACATATGGCACCCTGAGAAACTCGAAAAATGCTTGCAGAGTTTGCAGCAAAACAAAGGGTGTGGTCTGTGTTATCACGATGCAGATTTGATATATGGGGATGGGACACGTTTAGGGGCTAGCCTTTGGGAGCTTAGCGATCTACATTATCCCTTGTCTCGTAAAGAAGCACAAGAGATCCTTCTGGGGACAAGGGTGCCGGTGTTGGGGTTTACAATCGTTTTTGAACGTGAGCTTAGAGACTATATCATTCAGAATCCCGGCGACGCATTTTGCAGCCATGACTGGTGGATTTGTGCGATAGCCTTCTTCTTGTATGATCCAGTCTATCTTGAGACAAAGCTTACCCGGTTCAGGTTACACCGTCAGCAAGAGAGTGGAGCCATGGATTGTCTGCTGGAAAATACGAGATTTCAAGTTAAGAAAAGTATCACGGATTGGAAAAGAGTCAGGAAGAACGTGCTCAGAATTTGGTACAATCTTTTCCATTCTCGAGAAGTCAAAGCAAAACGGGAATGGGATGAAAGCAGGCGAGAGATGGAATTTGCAGATGGCCTCGAAAGGTTTCTGGGAATCATTGAGCGCAAGAGCAAATTCGGTACGTCGATCGACACGAGTGGAATCGTCAACAGCTTGGCGAAGAGAAAGCAGAAGTTCGTGCCTGGCGCTTCATTACGTTGAAGCGCGCTTCGGTGGCGATGAAGTGGGCAGGGAAAAGCTGGCTACTCTCAGGATTCAGGTCTGGCGATGACGGCCACGCTATTACCGGAGTACAACTTGGCGATGGGTCGTGCGAAGAGGTTAAGGACGGGAATGCGCCGCAGTCTCTCTTTGACCACATCCGAGTGATAGTTCTTGCGCTTGATCACCTTAAAGCCATGCTTTTGAAGCAATAGGGTTAGTGTCTTGGATGTGAAGTGCCAAAGATGGTATGGCAATGACCAGCCATCCCAGTCCTGCCACTGGCGTTGGGCGTCCGTGCCTTCATAGTCGGGTACGTCAACGACCAGGATGCCATCCGGTTTTAACCAGGACTTCGCCGTCCGCAGAGCGAGTTGGGGATCCGGCGAATGCTCCAGAAAGTGCCACATCGTGATGATGTCGAAAGAGTGGGGAGGGAATTCTACATCCGCGAATTTTCCCACGCTCACCGGTAGTCCGAGCTTGTGGGTAGCGTATTGGGCCGCCCATCTGGAGACGTCCAGACCGGCTACGTCGTATCCTTTCCGCTGACACGCAGCGAGGAAATAGCCGTACCCGCATCCGATATCGAGCAGGCGGCCGGCAGGCTTGAGGGCTTTGATAAAGCGAGTACGATGCTCTTCCGCGCGAAGCTTCTTCCAAAATGCTGGCGAATCCGGATCAAGACCACCGTCGTAGTGATTGGCGAAGTAGTCGCTGCGATACAGCTGTTTGATCTCTTCCTCAGAGGGGCGTGGATCAAGAGAGCCCAAGCCACAATCGGTGCAGCGGCGTACATACCATGGATCTTTGTGGATCAGGAGCTCTCTTTTTCGGGTGCCGCATATGATGCAGGCTTGGGGTGCCCTTTCCATGAATGATTCCCTTTACATCACAAACGGAGATACGAATATCCCGAGGTGTTTCCTGTTCCGCCGAAGTCAGAATGTGTAGTCACTTGGCGACGGGTTGCGGTTAATGGCGGGATGGCGCCTAGTTCCGAAACGATTCCAGAGCCTGCTTGCAGCGGTTTTTGTATGTATGATCGGCTAGGGTTCTCTTGAATCCTCTTTGCGCGATTTCATCTCGTGCCTCTCCATGGCTGAGATAATACAATATCTTTTCCTGTAAGTCTGCTACATTTCTGTATGAAACCATTTCACGACCCTCTTCGAAATATCGGGCAAGTTCAGGCTGCGAATCCACCAATTGAAACCCTCGCGCGGCCATGATGTCGAACGTCCTGGGATTCAAACCGCGCGTAGATTGTTCGTGGTGGATGTTCAGGTTGATCATGGACCGGTTATAAATTTGATTAATCTGATAGGGAGGCAGTTTGCGGTTAAGGAGGATAGATCTCGCCAAATAGGGGTATCGTTGCCTGTATCTCTTTCTCTTTGAAGGTTTCTTGAAGGCGGGGAAGGTCCCTAGAGCGGCAAATCGTAAATGTCTGCCGACACACATCTTTGCGACCTCTTCCAGAATGGGTAGCCTGATGTCATGGCCGGCTCCAACAAAACTTACATGATACGTCTTTTGTGGGTCAGCCAGAGGTCTGTAAAGACGATCGTCGGTTGCCTGGGGTAGATAGACTCCTTGAGGAAACGTCTCGAGGTCGGAAGGTTCAAATAAGAAAACGCGAGAGAACATGCTTACCGAAGAAAGCGGAAGATTGATATTCTTGAGCGCGTCGACGACCCATAGGGCGGAATAGGAGCGCCTATTCAGCTTCGCGATAGTAGCCTGGAGTAATACTTCACCATTGATGCAGAAGACAATATCCGGCTCGAAAATATCGTATGTATCAAGCAGGGCACTGTTGATTTTGTTCAGGATAAGCCGTGCGCGAGTTCTCTTGAAGTAGTTCGGGTAGTTGAGCTTCGAGACGTTGGTATTCCTATGTTCGAACGTTTCGGCACGGAGTTCCTGGGACTCAAATGCCCGCGCTAGGGAACAGAGATATCCCTCGTACACATTGTGTCCGCATATCAGGATCTTCTTCATTGGCTGTGAGTCTCTTTTCAGAAGCGGAAATGGCCCTGCCAGGAAGGCGCCGATTATAGTGTCTCGTCGGCGAGAGGTCAATCGGAATTCGATTCCGGGCCGCGTTAGGGATTCCCCCGAACAGGCATTGGGCTTTTCTCAGAGATGGGCAGCTGGCGGTCACCCCGGGGCGCTGCCCGGGATCAATTTATTGCCGGCTCCTCACAAGAATCTGTGGATCAGTAGGTCGGTATCGATGCCACAATCGATTGAACTCACATCTATTTCCGATCGAAATCCGGAATTTGCGATTTCAAACGGATCGCCGCGGAGTCTGGTGAGAGGGCTGTGATCTCTTTTCTTCGATTCCGGGGCTCCCGGACTGGTCTTTTCAATGCCCTATCTGCGGGGGAGTTCTGCCCCTCCGACATTCCCCTCGACTTCGCTCGGGGCTGCGGTTTCCCCCACAGATAAGCCATGAAAAGACCGCGCCCTCCCGCCAGTCACTTCGAAAAGACACCACAGCCCCCCCACGCTTGGAGGCTGGAGACTGTTTTGTCGCCCACATGTTCTTGTGAGGAGCTTTATTGCCTTTCAAAGCTAAAAGCATTATGATCACGTATCGTACATATCTTCTCAGCAGTATCGGTGATATATCTTATTTCTTCTGGAGGAAAGGGGATTGGACATCTTAGGGATATCGTGTTTCTATCATGATAGCGCTGCATGCCTGCTGCGCGATGGGCGGATTCTGGCAGCCGCTCAGGAAGAGCGTTTCACGAGAAAAAAACATGATCCCCGTTTTCCCAAGAACGCGATTGGATACTGCCTCCAGGAGGCGGAGATCACGGCTGAACAGTTAGATTACGTCGTGTTTTACGATAAGCCCTTTCTGACGTTTGAGAGGCTGCTCCTCAGTTACCTGACGGTTGCCCCAAAGGGGCTGCGCTCATGGCTGGAGGCGATGCCTTTATGGCTGGGGAGAAAACTCCATGTGCCCAAAGTCATCAAAGAGGAGATCGGGTATGAGGGAGAGATTCTTTACACGGAACATCACGAGGCGCATGCCGCCTCGGCATTCTATCCCTCACCCTTTGAGGAAGCTGCCATACTGACGATGGACGGTGTCGGAGAATGGGCAACCGCCTCCTACGGTTTTGGTCAAGGAAAAGAGATCGTTCTCCTGAAGGAGCTTCATTTTCCCGATTCGCTCGGTCTGCTTTATTCCGCTTTTACCTATTTTACGGGCTTTAAGGTGAATTCAGGTGAATACAAACTGATGGGGCTTGCGCCTTATGGAGTTCCACGATACAAGGATCTCATTCTGAAGGAGCTGGTTGACGTGAAGGAAGACGGCTCCCTCAGGCTCAATTTAGCCCACTTTGACTTTCTGGGTGGCCTGCGTATGACCAATAAGTCGTTTGCCAGACTTTTTGGCGGGCCGCCTCGGAGGCCGGAGACGGAGATCACGGAAAGGGAAATGGATATCGCGGCCAGTATTCAAGCCGTGACTGAGGAAATCGTTCTGAAAATGGCGCGCCACGTCTTCCGTGAGACCCACCAGAAGCGTCTCTGTCTGGCAGGTGGTGTGGCACTCAACTGTGTGGCAAATGGTCGGCTTCTCCGCGAGGGTCCCTTTGAGGAGATCTGGATCCAACCGGCTGCCGGGGACGCTGGGGGGGCGTTAGGGGCAGCCTTTTGCGTGTGGCACCGTTTTCTCGGGAGGGAGCGGAGGATCACCGCGGGCAAGGACAGCCAAAAGGGTTCGTATCTGGGGCCGGCGTTCTCCAATAGGGTAGTTGCGGCGTTTCTAGAACGCCGGCGGTATCCTCATCATCGTCTTGACCCCGCTCAGAGGGCCGCCATTGTAGCCGAGCAGATTGCGGCCGGAAAGATCGTAGGCTACCTGGCCGGGCGGATGGAATTCGGGCCGCGCGCGCTCGGTGCGAGGAGCATTTTAGGGGATCCGCGTCGGGCGGAGACCCAAAGCGTGATGAACCTGAAAATAAAATATCGAGAATCCTTTCGACCTTTTGCGCCGACCGTTCTGGAGGACAAGGTCACCGAGTATTTCGATATTGATCGACCAAGTCCTTACATGCTCCTCGTAGCCAACGTCACAGGGATGAGGCGGCTTCCGCAGCCGTCTCGCGATGGAGCGGGGATGCTGGAAAGACTCAAAACCAAACGAAGTGATATCCCGGCCGTTACCCACCTTGACTATTCCGCCCGGATCCAGACGGTGAATCGTTGCGACAAGCCTGATTACTATGATGTGATTGCGGAATTTGAGAAACTGAGCGGCTGTGCCGTGGTCGTCAATACCAGCTTCAATGTGCGTGGCGAACCGATTGTCTGTTCCACTGAGGACGCCTACCGCTGTTTCATGCGAACCGAGATGGACGTCTTAGTCATGGAAGATTTTATCCTGTATAAGGACGAACAGCCCCCTTGGACCGAAGGAAAGGAATGGCGCAATGACCTCATCCTCGACTGAACGATGGCGTGAGATAAGACGATTCGGCAGCATGGCGTTCCTTTTTTTTGGAACTCTCTCCATTTTGGCGATCTGGCGCGAAAAAATCGTGATCGCCTGTGTTTTTGGTGGGCTGTCTTCTCTTGGAATGGCCCTCTTGCTCCTTCCCGGACCGTTGAGTCCCGTCTATGACCGATGGTTGAGAATAGCTCATTGGGTTGGGAGAATGACAACACTGCTCATCCTTACTTTGGCGTACTACGTGGTGCTCAGTCCAGCGGGTCGAATCAAGAGGCTCTTTGGGGGGCGTCCCTTGCCCGTCGCCCCCGATGGAAGCGTAAGTTCATACTGGGTTAAAAGGACGGAACCAGCTCAACCGATAGATCGTTTTTACAAGAGGTACTAGGG
>CAZAGT010000025.1:0-1380 GCA_964484515.1 uncultured Desulfobacteraceae bacterium
GTAACGTCTCGTTTCTTGAAAGGAGACCCCCATGGCCGGGCGTTTAGGTATTAGAGACCTCATTTCATGAAGTTACGTACGAAAAATCAGGATAGGACCCCCAAGCACTTCTTATCACTGTGGCATAGATGGGTTGCGTGGACTAGATCGAGTTGGAGGGGCAGAGGTCAAAGACGGGGCAGCGGGTGTGTTCCGGCCTCCTCGCCTTGCAGACGTCTCGGCCGTGATAGATGAGGATGTCCGAAAACCGGCGCCATTGGTCCGACGGAAGGAGTTTCTCGAGGTCTCTTTCAATCTTGTCGGGGTCTTGACGATCTGTGAGGCCTAGGCGATGAGACAGTCGCTTGACGTGCGTATCCACCACGACCCCAGGTACCCCAAAGGTGGCGCCCAGGACCACGTTGGCCGTCTTACGGCCGACACCGGGCAACGTGATCATCTCCTCCATGGTGCTAGGGACCTTACCCTGAAAGGACTCTATGAGTCTTTGGCTGCAACCTTTGATCGACTTCGCCTTACTCCTGAAAAAGCCCGTTGATCTGATCTGGCGTTCGAGCTCAGATATCGGTGCCCGGACGTAGTCTTGTGGGGACGGATACTTTTTGAAAAGGCGTTCGGTGACCCGATTCACCTGCACGTCGGTGCATTGGGCCGAAAGGATGGTTGCGATAAGGAGTTGAAACGGCGATTTGAACCTAAGGGCCGTTTTCCGGCGCGTGTACAAGGGGTCCAGTCGTTCAAAGATGGTTTTGACTCTGGCCTTCTTCTGCTTTACACTCTCCATCAGTCGTCCGGGTGTGGGACGCGCTCTCTGCGCCATGATGCGAAGACTCGAGACGCCCTGTGAGCGCACAGCCAAGAGGCTATCCCTCGAAAGAGGATCCAACGTGCTCATCAGGGTCGCATGGAATATACGGAGGAATCAGCACGAGGTCAAGCCGGTGAGATCGATGTCTCTGCGGTCGTCCTATTTTCGTGCGACTCCGCCCCCAGGAAAGGATACCCGATGGTCGAGAAGACTGGAATAGAAGCCGTCGATATTGGATTGAAGGAGAGTTTCACGAAGACCGTGACAGAAACGGACACCTATCTCTTTGCCGGGATTACCGGGGATTTCCATCCCATCCACGTGGATGAAGAATTTGCCAAGAAGACCCGATTCAAGGGTCGGATCGTCCATGGCGCACTGCTCGTAGGTCTTGTATCCACGGTGATGGCCAAGGTGAACGGACATATTCCACCTCCTGGAGGCGTGTCATATCATTATGATCTCAAATTTGTGGGACCGGTCCGATTTGGTGACACCATCACCACGGAACTCACCGTGTGCGAGAAAAATCATGAGCGAAACGAGATCGTTCTGGCGGCAACCTGTTCAAA
>CAZAGT010000025.1:1390-25805 GCA_964484515.1 uncultured Desulfobacteraceae bacterium
GGTGAACAAGTACTGGTGGGAAGGACGGTCTTGCGGGTTCCTAAGGATGAGTTGAATCTTGATAGAGCGAAAAGTGCCCGATGAGGGGGAGTCAAGAAGAAGTCACGAGTGACAAGTCACGAGCGACGAGACCAAAGAAGACCGGAGTATGTAAAGAAGATGGTCTAAAAGCCGTACTGCGAGGAAATAATTCAATGCCCTGTTCTTAAAAACGAACGACAGCTTACGGATAACGGACATTGACGTTTTTCCACTCAACGGGGAATCATTCTCTGTATGACATGAATCAATTGAGTCAGTACGTTCCAGGGGACAATCGAAGGGTGCTTGGCCGCAGGCCCACGAGCGGGGGATCATCCAATTGACAGAAATGGGCGAATGGGGCAAAATTGTTGCGCAGGCTAGAAATGAGGTTCAATGGAACAAAAAAGGCCGTGCTTTTGGCAGCATCTTGATCTCCCCCATTCTCCTCCTAGTCATCTTATCATCTCTTTTCATTGCTAGTCCTCGGTTCCTGTGCGCCAGGGAGATAGGGGGGAAGGAGATGGACAAGATGGAGAGTAGTCAATTAGAGGAGCAGGAGGGGCGCTATCTGCTCGAAGTCGCCAGGAAGACCATTGAAAATCGGCTGTTTAACCGGGAATCGGGAGGCGCGGACGACGCTCTCTTCTCGCCGCGGTTTTCAGAGAGGCGCGGGACCTTCGTGACCCTCACGATCAACGGCTGTCTCCGAGGCTGCATCGGCCACATCGTTCCGCACGAGTCGCTAATCGAAGGCATCAAGGTGAACGCGATTAATGCCGCATTTCGCGACCCGCGTTTCGGGCCCTTAACAAAGGCCGAGTGGGACAAGGTGAAGATCGAAATCAGCATCCTGTCCAAGCCGGAACCCTGTCTATACTCCGACGCAACAGACCTCCTGAACAAACTGCGGCCTGGCAGAGACGGTGTGATCATCAAGAAAGGGCACGCGCAAGCCACCTTTCTTCCGCAAGTATGGGAACAACTCCCCGATCGAAAAGAATTCTTGACGCATCTTTGCTCCAAAGCAGGCCTGGACGGAAATGCTTGGAAGAAGGATCGGCTGGAGGTGTCTACGTATCAGGTTCAGGCCTTTGAGGAAGAATAGCCCTCCTCTCGGAGGCCGCCACCCGTGAGTCTTAGGCGTCTTGTCATATGGTCCATCATCGGCACCGGCGTTTCTTCCATCACCGTTCAACTCCTCACCATTCGAGAGTTCCTCTCCCAATTCCAGGGCAATGAGATCACGATCTCTCTGGCCCTCTTCTGCTGGCTCTTCTTGACCGGCATTGGAAGCTTGGTCGCCAGATTGGCGCGAAGAACCACCCCCACGACGTATGCCCTCCTGAACGTCTTGATTGCTACCTGGCCGTTGCTCCAGATCGTGGCCATCAGAACGTTTCGCGATAGGGCCTTCGCCCACGGTACGGCCCCGGATTTTTACGCGATCTTCTTCTACATCCTGTCGACGACGGCGCCCTATTGTATCCTGGTCGGATTCGCACTCCCCTATGCCTTGCAGGTACTCAAGGTGCGCGGGTGCCAATTCACGGCCGGTGATCTCTATGTCAACGACAGCATTGGTGATATCGCGGGCGGGATTCTTTTCAGCTTTGTCCTCGTCTACTGGGTGAAGCCGTTCATGGCCATTGCCATCACCTCTGGCCTCTTGATCATTGCCTCCTTCCTTATCCTCTTCACCTCACGCAGAGCTCTCGCCTTGGTACCAACCATTTTGGCGGCCCTCATCTTTTACGTCTTAGCCCTCAATGGGCGTTTCGAGGAATCCACTCTGGCAGGCCAGTACGGTGATATCCGTCGTTATCTGGAATCTCCGTATGGCAGGGTTGTCATCACGACGGAGGGTCCGCAACGCACCTTTTGGGAATCCGGCGTGCCGCTTTACTCGGATGCCAATGTCGTCAGGAGCGAAGAGAAGATCCACTACCCTCTTAGTCAGCTCGATAGTGCTCGAAACGTGCTTCTCATATCTGGCGGTCTCGGAGAGACCGTTGGTGAGGTAGCTAAATACCATCCCGACCGTGTCGATTACGTGGAGCTCGATCCCTTTATCACCACTGCGGCCCAAGAGTTGGGTTTGATCGAAGATTACCCGTTTCTTGAAATCATCAACACGGACGGAAGGGATTATGTCCGGAAGACGACGAGAAGATATGACGCCATCATCATGGATCTGCCCGAACCTGATACCTTCCAGGTAAACCGATTCTATACGAGCGAGTTTTTTGGTCTCTGCAAGCAAATCATGACGAGCGAAGGCGTTCTATCCTTTGGCCTGCAGTCTTCACCCAACTATATAAGCGAGGTCCGGGCCAAGAAGCTCGCAACGATTTACCATACGGCCAGACAGCACTTCAGGAACGTGATTGCCATTCCGGGTGAGGAGGTTATCTTCCTTTGTCGGGATGGCCGGCTCTGGACCGATATCCCCTTAAGGTTGACTACAAAGGGGATTGAAACAGCCTACATCGAAGGTTTCTATTATGGGAATGTGACCGCGGAGAGGATAGATGCCCTCAAGGGGGACCTGAGCCGCAGGACGAGCTTGAATGAAGATCTCGAACCCCGACTCATGAGCCTGGTGTTTCGAGAGTGGTTCCAGATGCACGGTACCTCACCGCGGACGTTTCTGATCGTCTTCTGCTGTCTGACGATCCTCTATGTCGCGTTGATGCGCAGGGAGGAGTACGTCCTCTTCGCAACCGGACTCGTCACCATGGGTATCGAAATGCTTGTCGTGATCAGCTTTCAGATTATCTTCGGCTACATCTATCTGAAGATCGGAGCAGTAGTGACGGCTTTCCTAATGGGCCTGCTGCCCGGATCGATCCTTGGAAACCGGTCAAAGGCGACACCCTGGCAGGGGTTGATTAGATCGGACATGGCGCTCCTCGCGCTAGTCGTCCTGTTCCTGCTTTGGATTTCTCTGTTTGGAGGAGAACCCCATCCAACTCACTTCCTGGCATACTGTTTCGTCTTTTCCTTTTTTTGCGGGTATCAATTCCCGATGGCGATTCGTATGATCGGAGAGGAACGCAGTCCCGCAGCTGGTTGCCTGGCTGCGGATCTTGCGGGGGCGGCGGTTGGCACGCTCGTCACGGGAGCGTTGTTGATACCTCTTTGGGGTATGAAGGCTGCGATTATTTTTTTGATCCTCACCAAGATTTCTAGTAATATAATAATTTTATTAGGAAAAAGAGAGGCAAGCTAAGATGCGTGGCTCGATGACCCGAAAAGAATTTTTGCAGTCGGCAGGGATCGGCCTTTCGGCCCTTTTTTGTGCGAGTCAAGGCTACGGACTCCCAAGCAACGCGCGCGACAAATGTGAAAGTGTCGCGGGCCACATATTCCGCAAGGACGGGCCCGCCAAGGCCTGGAAATGGTCTATTGAGGCCTTTGATTACGCCTCCGACGGCAACCAGGTGCAGTGTTCGATTTGCCCGAATCGATGCATCCTGGCGCCCGGCGACCGGAGCGTATGCCGGTCCAAGGTCAATATCGACGGTAAGCTGTACTCGCTGGCGTACGGAAACCCCTGTGCCGTACACGTGGATCCCATTGAGAAGAAGCCCCTTAACCATTTCTATCCCTCCACGCCCATCTTGTCTATAGCGACCACGGGCTGTAATTTCAGGTGCCTCAATTGCCAGAACTATGAGATTTCGCAGCAGAGGCCGGAAGACGTTCGCTTTAGTGAGCTCTTTCCCGCGGACGTTGTGCGAACAGCCACGGAAAAGGCGATCCCTTCGATTGCCTTTACCTACTCGGAGGCCATCACTTATTATGAGTACACCTTTGATACGGCCAAAAAAGGGCGGACGGCTGGGCTGAAGAACGTTCTAGTATCAAACGGTTATATCAACCGGGATCCCCTCCTGAGGCTTTGCAGCTACCTGGACGGGGCCAATATCAATCTGAAGTCCTTTGATGACCGTATCTACCGATGTCTAAACGGGGGGACCTTACAGCCGGTCCTCAACACCTTCAAGACATTGCATCAGCAGGGTGTCTGGTTTGAGATGACCACCCTCGTTGTCCCGACCTACGTGGATGACCCTGAAATGGTGAAACGGATGTGTGGGTGGATCTTGAAAGAGCTTGGTCCGGACTATCCCCTCCACTTCCTCCGATTCTTTCCACAATACAAACTCAAGCGGCTGCCTCCGACCCCGGTTGCAACGCTTGAACAACTGCGAGATGTGGCCTTGACAGAGGGGATTCACTATGTCTACCTCGGCAACGTCCCCAAGCATAAGGGGTGCCATACCTATTGTCACAACTGCGGCAACCTTCTCATCGAGAGAAACGGGTACCTATTGGCCCAAAACCATATTAAGGATGGGCGTTGTGAGTTCTGCCGGACGTTGATCCCCGGACGATGGTCTGCTTAACGGGACGAGTGACCAAGGGGTATTGAGTGATTTTGGCGTGTGAAAACGAAGACGTTGAGGATACATCTTTGATCTGATGAAAGATTGGAAGTATCAAAAAATCTTTGCTGACCTGCTTCTCCACCGCCGAAGATTTGTTCTTCTGACGATTGCGCTGTTTCTCATTTACACCGTCAGCTTTGTCATCTTTGACCAGGTGGTGGCCAATGAGCAGAGGTATTTCCTCTTTGCGTTCGGTCTGGTGGTGTCCAGTCTCTTCTTCTCCTGGCTCCTTGGCGGTAAGGCCACCTTCGTCTATGTCACTTTTTTCAGTCTCTTTTTCACGTTCATTTACTCCAAGCCCCTGTTCCCGAAAGGGACATTGTACGCGAGTCTTTTTCTGGGGCGCGCCTTTTTGACCATCTCTATCAGCTTTTTGCTCTTGATGGTCTTCATGATCTTCAAGAAATCTCCGGCGGACGAGGCCAGGGAGAGACTGGCGCTTGAGACCAAAGAGGAGCGGGAGAAGGCCCGATTACTTGAGTTTCTGGTCACCGAGAAGAAAATCACGGAAGATGTCGTGGCCCAATCGAACTATGCCAAGGACGAGCTCCTTTTTTTGCAGGGCACTTGGCGTTCACAGATTCATAATATTATCAATGACCTGCCGGAAAAGCAGGAAGACGAGATCTATAAGCAAATCATCGAGCCGTTTCAGGAAGCAATCTTGACCCATCTTAAGGGCCTCGAGAAGAAGCTGACCTTCGATCCGGTGAGCGTGGAGATAAAGGATCTGGCCGAGGCGATTGAACTCGAGCTTGGGCGTGACATGATACCCCTTCGGGAGAGATACGACCTCGCTTTTCGGGTGGCGCCGTCGAATGGTCTTCAGGGCAGGAAGATCACGTGCGATCCTATGAAAGTCGTTGAGATTATAAGAAATCTGATAAAGAATGCGCAAAGGGCGATCGAACTTAAACAGATCCAACTGATGAGGCAGGACTTTAAGGCCTATCACGATTTCAAGCCCTATCTGGCCGTTGCCTTGAAGGGCAATGACGGAAGGCTCACGCTTGAGGTTACGGACAACGGCGGGGGCCTGCCCGACGAATACCTTGACAAGGTCTTCAAGGAGCCCCTTCCGTCGTCAAAACGGGAGGGTTACGGGCTCGGGACGACTTTTGTCAAGTTCTTCTCGGATCGGATGGGGTTTGCCATACTAGGTGAAAATGTCGTCACCCAGCACGGCAGAGGATTTCGTGTAAGCTTGACGGTCCCCTTTGAAAAGGGGTGATAGGGGGCGCACCGTTCACGTGGCTTCGGAGGGCGGTGCCGTTTTGCAGCCATCTACCCCGAGGAGTTGTCGTTAGACATGAGGAAGCAGTATTCTGTCGTCTTGGTTGACGATGAGCAAAAAGTCCATCATACTATCAGATTATATCTGGAGCGAAATAACGCGCTCAAAGACTTGAAGTCCTTCTATACCCCCGTTGAGCTCCTTGAGTATCTGAAGACCACCTCAGAAGCCATTGATCTGATCCTGCTGGATATCCATTTCAAGAATTCCGGGCTTTCGGGTTTAGAGGCCATCCCGTTTATCCGGGATGAATACCCCTATATACCGATCATCCTGCTCACGGGAATGGACTCGGAGGCTATCAGGGAGGCTGAGAGTTTCAGCAACACGTACTTTATTCCCAAACCGGTGAACAGCGGTCAGCTGATCAAGATGATTAGCTTCTATGTAGGGCGGAGCGAGCACGCCGCAAATCAGCTACGCGAACTCGAGACCAAGATCGGGGAACACCTCGATTACCAGGCCCTTTTAGAGGAGGAAGTCAAGCGGGTTGAAGAGGACCGTGACGAAATAAGGAGGCGACTCGACAGCAGCAACGAGATCAAGGCGTTCGAAAACGTCAAGACGATCATAAGCAGCATCCTCAAGAATTCAGAGGTGACCGATTATGCCATTGAGGATCTTGAAGACGTTTATTTCAAGCGGAACGAGCTATTCAACGGCCTGGTCGACGGACTGATTCGATTCGATCAGGACCCGATGTCCAGACCGGGGAGCAATATCCACAAATACCAGGGCGTTGAGGATGTGTACTCGGTAAGACTATCGCGTAAGGCGAGGTTATACCTGTATAAGGGCCCGAACACGGCGAAGCGCCGCATCCTGAGACTCGACGTGAGACACGATTCAGCGACGATCGAACATTGGCTCAAAATCCATTACAGGCATTACGCTGATCCCAAACCGGGAAGGGGGGGGCCGAAGTAGATGTACAAGAACTTCTTCGGTTTCAAGGAAAGACCGTTTCAACTTATCCCAAATCCCGCCTATCTCTATCTGAGCGCCAGCCATGAGGAGGCCTTGGCGCATCTCAGCTATGCCATCTCGCAAGGTGACGGGTTCGTAGAGATCATCGGCGAGGTGGGTACAGGTAAGACGACCCTCTGCCGGGCCTTCCTCGAGAATCTGGATGAGAACGTGGAGGCGGCCTATATCTTTAATCCCAAACTGAATTCGAGGCAACTGTTAAAGGCGATCAGCAAGGAGTTTGGTATCGATCCTCAGACCGAGGACATCAACGATCTCATCGAGGCCCTGAATCAATTCCTTATGGAGAAAAAGGCCGAAGGGAAACGGGTCATTCTGCTCATTGACGAAGCGCAGAACCTCAGCAAACCGGTATTGGAACAGATACGGCTCCTGTCGAACCTGGAAACCACCACGAGTAAGCTTCTGCAAATCATCTTGGTGGGGCAGCCCGAGCTCGGTGCCATGCTCGACACCTATGAACTCAGACAATTGGGTCAGAGAATCACATTGAGCTGCAGCCTCGAACCCCTGAACTTGAGGGAGACGAGAGAATACATCCAACATCGCATTCGAATCGCCTCCAAGAGATCGGGTGTGAAATTTACGCGTGCTGCCTTTCGGTCTATCTACCGGTATTCTGGCGGTTATCCGAGGCTCATCAACATCGCCTGTGACCGTGCTCTGCTTACGGCCTATAGCCTGAATCGACATAGGATCACCGGAGGCATAGCCAGGTCCGCGGTCAGGGAACTGGCGAGCAGAGGGGAGGTCAGGCGCTTCAGCCTTCATGACGGACGCAAGGGGCTTCTTTTTTCCGGGCTCCTCCTGGTGGCCTTCTTTGTATTCATCTTCTACCAACCGGGAGAGCTCAACCTTATCTCGCTTTTCAGGACCGCCGAAAGTAGGCGACCAGAAACGCTTGGATCAAGGCAGGGAGGGTACCCGAAAGCCATCATGGCCCGGTCAGAGTCCGGCCCGAAGGAATCCGGGTTCGACCTTGGAACGACACCCGCGGTGAAGGCTGTGAATGACCTGCAGTTCTTTTTGGGTGACATGGATCCGCGTTCCTCGCGGCATGTCGCCCTGAAGGCCGACATGGACCTTTGGCACAAAGGCTCTGTCATCAATTACAGCCTGGACAACATGCAGGACGATTGGACGTTCTTTCGAATCGCCTCGAAACAAAATGGGTTTTTGATCCAGCGTGTCAGGGGGGATCTTGATCTTCTTCGCCGGTTGAATCTGCCCGCGATCTTGGAGTTCTACCTCGCCGGAGGATTGGCCCCACGGTATCTCACGCTAAACAAGATGCAAAATGGAGAGCTGATTTTCAGTATTGGTGAGGGCGATGCCTTGATCATGGTGGATTCAGGAGAGATCGAATCCTATTGGTCCGGCGTCGCCTACATCTTGTGGAAGAACTTTCTAAATTTCACCGGCACCATTCCAGCCAATGCCCCGGGTGACTCCATTATCGCCCTCAAGCTCCTCCTGACGGAGATCGGCGTCGAAGGCATCGAGGGCAACCCGTTCTATGACGAGCGAACCAAGAATGCGATCAAAGACATCCAGGAAAGCCACGGGCTGCCCGCCGACGGGGTTGTGGGGCCGTTGACCAAGATGGTCATTTATAATGAGAAGAAATCGCTCGAGATACCTCACCTCGTAGATTAAGGATGGATTCTCTCTCCTTCCGATCACATCATTCGCCGGAACGAAGGGATTCGCACCATTGAGTTCGATACTGAAGGCCCTCAAGAAGCTTGAAAGCGAGACCACGGAGTTCAACGAAGAGCCTTTCTTGCCTCAGAAGATAGACCGTAAGAGGGCCTTCGGGCAGCGTGCCAAGGAATCCTGGCTCTACGAGCGGCTCCTTTCCATCTCCATTTGCACCGCGATCCTTATCCTGGGGGCATGGTTCTTCTTCAACCGCGAGAGCTTGCTGGTTGTCGAGCGCTCCCCGCTAGCGCCACCGATTGAGACTCCCGCCGGCCCCGCTATGGGAGCGCCGGATTCCCTCCCAAGAACAACTCCGCTTAACGCCGCGTTATCGTCTTTGCCGGTCGAGACCTCGCGTGAGAGCACCGCGGCCGCCCCCAAAGGGCTGCCTTCTGAGCCTGTTTCACCCCCAATCAAGAAGGCTTCTATAGCCGAGCCGCAGGACGCTTCGGCAACCCCGCTCGCGGGTCAACGCGTCTCAGAATTGCCCGCCACCCAAATTCCTCAATCGAACCTGAAACTCGAGGCCATCGTATGGTCAAACAAGGCCGAAAGTCGCTTTGCCGTGATCAACGGCCGCATTGTTCGCGCAGGGGGTGTGGTCCAAGGAATCGTCGTGACCGAAATTGGGAGGGACTATGTCAGTCTGAGCTCCGGCCGGCAGAACTGGAAAATGGAATTCAAACTCGAATAAGAAACCACCCTGTTCATCCCGGCACGTCACTTCCGCCAGTATTCGGGCATGAGCAGGACGATCACCGTGTAAAGCTCCAACCTTCCCAAAAGCATACAGAAGATCAAGGTCCATTTCCCGAGCGACGGGATCGCTCCATAGTTCTGGGTGGGGCCGACGGTTTCGAGGCCGGGTCCGATATTTCCAATGGACGCGGCCACCGATGTGCTTGCGGAAATCAGATCCAATCCGAGTCCCGCCATAATCAGGGTACCTCCCACAAAAAACAATAGGAAAAGCAGAAAGAAACCCCAGATGCTGTTGAGGACATCCACGGGAACGGGCATGCCGCCGAGTTTTACGGAGGTGATCGCGTGAGGATGAATGATCCTGAAGATCTCTTTCGAGGTATGTTTGACGAGGATGGTCGCACGCATGATCTTCATGCCGCCCCCGGTGGATCCGGCCATGGCGCCCAGGAACATGCATACAACCAGGATGATACGGGATAGGGGAGGCCACCGGTCAAAGTCAGCGGTTGCGAACCCGGTTGTCGTCACTATGGAACTGACTTGGAAGACGGCAAACCGAAACGCCTCAGTAAGCTGGCCGTAGAGACGGCCGTGGATATTGAGGGTCACAGCGACGGTGAAAAGGGTCACCAGGGAGAGGAAGACTCGACATTCGGGATCCCGCCCGAATACAGCGGGATCACCCTTGATCAACCTATAGTGGAGGGCGAAATTGATGCCGGCGACGAGCATGAAGATCGTGATCACGGCTTCGAAATAGGCGCTGTCGTAATGAGCTAGGCTCATGTTCTTGGTGGAAAAACCTCCGGTCGGCATGGTGCAGAAGGCATGGCAGACGGCGTCGAACAAGGGCATGTCGCCGGCCCAGAGGAGAACGATTTCCAGGGTCGTAATCAGCAGATAGACCTTCCAGAGCGTCTTGGCTGTATCGGATATCCGCGGTTTCAGTTTGTCGATGACCGGGCTGGGGACTTCGGCCTTGTACAGCTGCATTCCGCCGACACCCAGGAAGGGTAGAATCGCGATGGAGAGAACGATGATCCCCATGCCTCCAAACCACTGGGTCAGGCTCCGCCAAAGCTGGATTCCGGGGGGGAGCTGCTCGATGTCTTGTAGGATGGAAGCCCCGGTCGTCGTGAAGCCCGAGACGGACTCAAAGCAGGCGTTCGTAAAGCCCGTTATCGAGCCGGCCATCAGGTAGGGAAGTGCGCCGGCTAGACCCGCTGCGATCCAACCGAGAGTGACGACGGCGACACCGTCCCTGTGGGTCAAGGGGGTGGCCTCGGTCGTCTTGGTGAGGATGAGAAGGATCACACCGAACAGGATCGTGATCAACATGGCGAAGAAGAAGGCCGTTGCGCTCCCGTCTTTGTAGAGGAAGGAAACGCCCAAGGGAGCCGCCATGGATAGACCAAGGAAAAGGAGCAGGATCCCGATAAACCGCAAGGTATGTCTCAAATGCATCAGAAGAAGTCCAGTTTTACCGTCAGTAGCTTTTCGAGTTTGGGTAGCGCCTTTTGGAGGGCAAATATGATGAGGCGATCGCCGGCCTTGATCTCGTGGCTGCCACCTGGAATGATAATTTCATCGCCGCGGACGATCGCACCGATGAGGGCCCCACTGGGGATTTTTATCTTGGAAAGGGGTACGTCGATGATATCTGATGTCTCCAGGGCTTCAGCCTCGATGGCTTCGGCATGCTCTCCCTTCAAAGGAGCCACGGATATGATCCGGCCGCGCCTAAGGTACTGCAGAAAGGCACGGATCGCAGACAGTCGTGAGCTAATCACCGTGTCGAGGCCGATAGCGGAAACAAGCGGTATATAGCTCAGCTTGCTGATTCGCGTAATGGTCTTCTTGGCTCCCATTCCTTTCGCAAGGAGGGAGATGAGCACGTTGCTTTCTTCGTCTCCGGTCAGGGCCACCAGCAAGTCCAGACCGCCGATGTTCTCCTCCTGCAAGAGATCCTTATCCCTGCCGTCACCATTGATGACGGTGACCCGCTCCAGCTTCTCAGCAAGCTCGCCGCATCGCTGGGCGTCCTGTTCGATGATTTTGACATAGACCTTGTCTTTGTCCAAGGCCGTGGCAAGCGTAACACCGGTCTGTCCGGCCCCGACGATGATGACCCGCTTGAGCTGCTTGTCCTTGATGGCAAACGCCTTGAAGATGGAATTCAGCTCATCGGTTCGCACCACGGCGTACAAGAGGTCATCGGCCTGGATCGTGTCCTCGCCGTGTGGAATAATGACCCGATCTCCGCGCAAGATGGCACCCACGAGGATGTCCCGGCCCGTCTCTTTAAACGAGAGAAGCTGGCGCCCAGTCAGGGGAGAATTCGGTCCCACAGTAATGCCGACCAATTTGACCTTTCCATCTACGAAATCAATGACGTCGGAGGCCTCCGGAACGAGCATCAGATTCCGAATCGTCTCGACCATGACAGATTCCGGGTTGATGATCTGGTCGACCCCGAGCAGATCGGGACCGAATAGCTCCTTTTCCGCCAGGTATTCCGGATTTCGGACGCGTGCGACCTTGATGATGTAAGGGTTCAGGTTGCGTGCCAACAGACAGGCAATCAGATTGACTTCGTCGCTGTCCGTAGCGGCCAAGAGCATGTCCGCTTCCTTGATGCCCAGGTTCCTGAGCATCTGAGGGCTCGTGCCGGAGCCCAGAATAGCCTGGACGTCGAGGT
The DNA here is from genome assembly GCA_964484515.1 of uncultured Desulfobacteraceae bacterium. Classification (GTDB taxonomy): domain Bacteria; phylum Desulfobacterota; class DSM-4660; order Desulfatiglandales; family HGW-15; genus CAZAGT01. Next base: position 13,251 of record CAZAGT010000025.1, read on the forward strand.
TTTCGGTAATCCGCCGGACTTTTTCCGGGTCCTTGTCGATCAGAAAGACGTCCTTGTTTTCTTCTGAGAGCCGTTGGGCGATATGAAAACCGACCTCACCGGCTCCAACAATGAGAACTCTCACCGTTTCCAGTCCTTCCGATTTCTTACGGGAGCTGTCACGCCCAGCGGCCCCCTCGAGGCGAAACGAAACAGGGAAAGGCGCAAGCAAGATCGATGCCCGCAGGCCGGACTTCGTTCCGATGGGTCATTGCCTCGGTTGGGGTAGCGGCTGACGTTCGCCTTTTGTATGGACAACCTTGGGTGTTGATGGTAAGCTAACCCATCAAAATAATCCAACAAAATCTGTTTGATGCACGTTTGTAAGGCGTTGAGAACGAAACTCATAAAGGAAATTGGCAACCCCAGAAACGGCCGCGACTTAGGCAAGATCATCGACCGGTTTTGCGATACAAAGGTCCTCGTTATCGGCGATATCATCATGGACGAATACATCTGGGGTGATGTGAGTCGCATTTCACCCGAAGCCCCGGTGCCGGTTGTGGAGGTCAACCGCGAGACAAAGATGCTTGGCGGGGCGGCAAACGTGATCAACAACATTGCGGCCCTGGGCGGCAGGCCGTTGCTCTGCGGCGTGATCGGAGAGGATCTGACGGGCCACGAAATCGTGGCAAAGGTAAAGGATCTGGGCCTGGTGACCGAAGGTATCTTTCAGGAATCCGGAAGGGCTACGAGTATCAAGACGCGCGTCGTGGCCAGCAATCAACAGGTGGTCCGATTTGACCGAGAGAGCGTCCGGGAAATCAGCTCTGAGAGCGTCGGCCGGCTGCTCGATCTTATAAGAGATACGAGGGCGGACCTGGATGCCATCATTGTCGCCGACTATGGCAAGGGTGTCATTTCCGGTGAGCTGATGAAAGGGTTACGGAAGTTGGTTTGGGACTCCGATGTGGTGCTCGCCGTTGACCCCAAGACAGGCAATTTCGAACACTACCGTGGAATCGACGTCATCACGCCGAACCACCATGAAGCCGGCGCCTATTGTGGCATGAAGATCGTGGACGAAGAAACGTTGATCAAGGCGGGCCGAACCATGATCCAGCAGCTGGATTGTCGCAGCGTGCTGATCACTCAGGGGAAGGATGGCATGACCCTTTTTGAAAGGGACGGTGACGTCCATCACATCCCGACAGTGGCTCGCGAGGTGTATGACGTCACGGGTGCCGGGGATACGGTCATCAGCACCCTGAGCCTCGGACTCGCGGCCGGCATGGACCTCAAGTCGGCTGCGATCATCTCCAATTTTGCGGCCGGTATCGTCGTCGGGGAGGTGGGCACGAGCACGGTTAAGACGGAGCAGTTGAAGGCGGTTGTTATGGATCGACTGGGAGATGCAGGAGGACCACGCTAGGATGAATATTTGTATCGTAGGTGTCGGCTATGTGGGATTAGTGAGCGGAACCTGCTTTGCCGAGTTCGGCTATAACGTTTTCTGTGTGGATAACGACGAGAAGAAAATCGATGCCCTCAAAGAAGCTGTGATTCCCATCTACGAGCCGGGGCTGGAGGAGATGGTAAAGCGGAATCAGCGGGCTGGAAGGCTCCAGTTTACCACCGATCTAGCTCAGGCGGTGCAGCGGAGTCTCGTCATCTTCATCGCGGTCGGGACACCCTCCGACAGCGTGGGCTCGGCAAACCTGGAGTATGTCTATCAGGTCGCTGAAACCGTTGGTAAGCTCATGGATGGCTACAAACTCATTGTGACAAAGAGCACGGTTCCGGTCGGAACGGGCAAGGAGATCCAACGGATCGTCAGGGAGAATCAAGAGAAGGAGTTCCCCTTTGACGTCGCGTCAAATCCTGAGTTTCTTAGGGAAGGCTCGGCCATTGAAGATTTTATGCGGCCCAACCGAGTCGTGATCGGTACGGATAGTGAACAAGCCACGGCCATTATGAAAGATTTATACTCGCCCCTCTACCTCATTGAGACGCCCTTCGTCATTACCAATGTCGAGACCGCGGAGATGATCAAATATGCCTCCAACGCGTTTTTGGCGACCAAGATCTCGTTTATCAACGAAATGGCCAATATTTGTGAACTCGTGGGCGCGGATGTCCACCAGGTGGCCAAGGGCATGGGGCTCGACCGTAGGATTGGCCCCAAATTCCTGCACCCCGGGCCCGGCTACGGCGGCTCCTGTTTCCCCAAGGACACAAGGGCCATCGTGAATCTGGCCAACAGCCTGGGTTACCGCTTCAAGATCGTCGAGTCCGTCATCGAGGTCAACAAAGATCAGGTGGGGCGGATGGTCGCCAAGATAGAGCGCGCTCTTGGTAACCTGGAAGGAAAAAAGCTCGGTGTCTTGGGACTGACCTTCAAACCGAATACGGACGATATCCGGGAATCTCCGGCCCTCAGTATCATTAAGGTCCTGCTCGAAAAAGGTGCCAAGGTCGCCGCCTTTGATCCGGCCGGGATGCAGGCGGCCAGCGAGTCGATCAATTCGATTGAATACGTCGAAGATATGTACGCCGCCGCCCAGGACTCAGATGCCTTTGTCATCGCCACGGAGTGGAATGAATTCAGATACCTCGATTGGGATCGGATCAAGAAACTCCTGCGTAAGCCCGTCGTATTGGATTTGCGGAACATTTATGAGCCGAGCAAGTTGAAGGCGCGAGGATTCGATTATCACTGCGTGGGCAGATCCCATGAGTAGTCCGGCTGAAGCGGACGATGTGAAGCTGATATCCAGCCTGTTTTCAGCCCAAGAGGACCTCATCGACGACGTCATCGCCAACCTGGTAAGCAGGTTCGGCCCCCCTGATTGGACCAGCCCTATTCTCCCATTTGATCGCACACGGTACTACGCCCGGGAGATGGGGTGGCCGCTGTATCGGCGTTTCATTTCATTTCATGACCTCATTAGACCGGAACGGATCGTCGACATCAAACGGACTACCAACCACATGGAGGGTTGCCGTCTGGTGGGCGGACGGCGGACAATCAACATTGATCCCGGATACGTTTCGCTGGAACGGCTGATCCTGGCCACGGGCAAGAACTATACGCATCGGATCTACCTCTCAAAGGGCATCTACGCGGATTTGACCCTGATCTATCACAAAGGGAGCTTTAGACCCCTGGGGTGGACATATAGGGATTATGCGGATCCTGAAGTGATCGACTATTTCAATCACGTCCGCGAACAATACAAACGACAGCTAAGAGGAATCCCGTTAGACGGCGAGGGTGGATCGTCACGAGCTACAAGCTAGAGAGGAGAACAACCTTGATCAAGAGCATGACCGCCTACGGGAGGAGCGACCACGTCCTCGGGGACCGCCTCTACACCGCCGAAATACGGACTCTCAACAATCGTTATCGCGATTTCAGCCTCCGCCTGCCAAGAATGCTTCAACCCATCGAGGACGAGATCAGGAACCATATCGGCTCAAGAGTGCGAAGAGGCCGAATTGAAGTCACGATTCAGATCGAGAAGAACGGCAAGACCGAAGAGTATGATCTGGACCTCAACGGGCCATTGATCAAGACGTACTTGAGAATACTCAAGCAACTCGGCGATGAGTTCGGCCTCGATCCAACGATCAGGGCTGAAGAACTCTGCCAGATGAAGGATGTCATCATCATCAAGCCGGAAGAGGTGGAAATCGACGAGATTCGTGCCGGACTCCTGGAGTTGCTCACAGAGGCCTTGGACGGTCTGGATCTGATGCGAACTGAAGAGGGGCGGGCGATTGAGGAGGATTTCGTCAAGAGATTGAAGCTCATCGAAGTGCATCTTGCTGAGATCGAGGATCGGACTCCGATCGTGGTCGAAGAGTATCGGAAGAGGTTACGAGAAAAGATCAAGCAACTTGCTGAAGATATCGAGGTGGATGATAATCGCGTCGTACAGGAAGTAGCTATCTTCGCGGACCGATGCGACATCACCGAAGAGCTCGTTCGTTTCCGAAGTCACCTGAATCAGTTTCGCCAGTATATGGTCCACAAGGATGCAGTCGGGCGGCGGCTCGACTTCTTGCTCCAAGAAATGAATAGGGAGGTCAATACCATCAATTCCAAGGCCTCGGATGCAGCCGTCTCAACCAAGGCGGTGGAGATCAAGGCCGAGTTAGAAAAGATTAGAGAACAGGTGCAGAACGTCGAATGAATGACAGACTGGCGAACGAGAGTTCCAATTGAATCGATCACCCGGTGGCGAAAGATACATCCCCATTCGAGGGGGAGAAGAAAAGGAGGGACGCCATGACGCACAAGCTGATCAACATTGGTTTTGGCAATTCCGTGGTTTCCAGAAGGGTAATCGGCATCATCTCCCCAAATGCTGCCCCCATTAAGCGTCTGCGGGACGAGGCCCGTGAGGACAAAAGACTGATCGACGCGACGCAAGGCCGCAAGACGAGATCGGTCATCATCACCGACAGCAACCATGTCATTCTATCCGCCATCCAATCGGAGACCATCGCCCAGAGATTCAGTCCGGATTGCACCCTGACTAAAAAGGACCTCGAAGAATAGGTATGTCCGGGCAACTCTTCGTCATTTCGGGGCCGTCCGGCGTCGGCAAATCGACGATCATTCAACGATTGCGAGAAAGGATCGAGGATTTAGGTTACTCCATCTCTCACACCAGCCGGAGGCCGCGGCGCAATGAAACCGATGGCGTTGACTACCATTTCGTGAGCGAAAAGATTTTCCGGGAGATGATCAGGGAAGGGGCGTTTGTAGAATGGGCGGAGGTCTACCATGACCTCTACGGGACCTCCAGCTCCAGCCTCCTGACCGAGCTCGAGGCGGATCATGATGTGGTGCTGGATCTCGATCACCAGGGCGCCCAGAGGATCAAGGAGCAATTCAGCGAGGGCGTCTTGATCTATCTTCTGCCGCCATCCCTCGAGAGCCTCGAGACCCGGCTGCGGGGAAGGGCCACCGATGATGAAGAGGTCATCAGGACAAGGGTAGAAAGGGCATTTCAGGATCTCGGAAACTGTATCAGCTACGATTACCTGGTCATCAACGATGACCCCGATCAGACCGTCAGCAAGGTGGAGTGCATCGTTACCTCCGAACGGCACCGTCGGACTCGGATGTTACCCAAGGTACAGAAGATGCTGGGACTATGAGCCCGCCTACCCACAGAAAATCCGGCCTGCGGCCGGTTGAAATTGTCCCCGGCTTCCGGGCCGTCAGAGAGGCCCTCCTAAGCGACCACATCACGTTTAAGAAACTCTGGATTGCCAAGGGCAAAGATTCCCCGCGGGTACAAGAAATCCTAGGCCTTGCGCAGGAGCAAGAGGTTTCGGTACAGTTCAAGGAAAAGCGAGAACTAGACGAACTCCTTCCCGGTATCACGCATCAGGGATTCGCGGCCTGGACGCGCGGCTCCGCCTATCTGGGCCTCGACCACCTCATCGACGTTGCCCGCCGTTGCGAGGGGCATGCCCTTCTGATCGCCACCGACCATATCACCGACCAAGGCAACCTGGGTGCCATTATCAGGACGGCCGTTTTTTTCGGGGCCCATGGCCTCATCCTACCCAGGGATCGTTCTGCCAGGCTTACCGACACGGTTCGGAAGAGGGCATCCGGGGCCCATGTTCATCTACCCATAGCTCAGGTCGTAAACCTGGACAGAGCACTCGATCGCCTGAGCAAAGTGGGATTCTGGATTATCGGAGCCGCACCGGAAGGCCCGCAGTCCCTTTACCAGTTCGATTGGAAACAGGACCTAGTCCTGGTCCTGGGCAGCGAGGATCGCGGGCTGAGCCGTTTGATAAGGGGACGCTGCGATCTGCTGGTCCGGATTCCAACCCGAGGACAACCGACCTCGCTAAATGTCTCCGTGGCCTGCGGTGTGATCCTCTCTGAAATCACGCGCCAGAGGGAAAACGGTCTTTAAGACGAAAGTGGGAAGTGATCCACGGCTCCGGCACGAATCAGGGCCTGGACCACGGCGCAGATCGGTAGACCCACCACGTTCGTGTAAGATCCCGAAATCCCCTCAATGATAAAGGCCCCGATGCCCTGAATGGCATAGCTACCCGCCTTGCCGAAAGGCTCGCCTGTGGATATATAGGCCTCGACTTCTTGCTCGCTAAGGTCCCTCACCTTAACGCGGGTGGTCACTTCCTCAGAGTGGGCGACCCTGCCTGAGGGATCAAGCAGGGCAAACCCCGTGATAACGCGATGCTCCTTGCCAGCCAGAACGATCAACATCGATCGTGCCTCTTCCCGATCCTTCGGCTTGCCGAGGGCCAGGTTGCCGAGTAAGACGACGGTATCGGCGCCCAACACCCAGTGCCGATCAGATCTTGGCCATACGGCCCGGGCCTTTGATTCTGCCAGTCGCTGGATTCGACCGACCGGATCGCCCTCGAGCGGGGCTTCATCAACACGGCTTGCATGGGCATGGAAGGGTAAGGAAATTTGCTGTAAGAGCCCCTTGCGGCGCGGAGACGTCGAGGCCAGAATGAGCGGGTAGTCTTTGTTGATCGGATTGGGCATCATTCAAGAGGTCGTCGGTAAAAGGTAGAAGCTGGAAGGCAAGCAACAAACGCCCTCTGCATTGCTTAGGTCATTGAAGGAGTTCAGTGATCTCATCTTAACAACAAACAAATGACCCCGGGCGACAGACATTGAGCGTTCCGCTCAATAATTCACCATTGCTTTAGCCGCCTCAACATGTAAACATGCCTCAAGACCGCAGCGAAGCCTACATCCGATTCATGAATGCCACAATAAAAAACTCAAATCTAACCGTTTCGCGCGAAGAGAACCTCGAGCTTCAGCTCTTATTTCAGAGAAGGCTCCACTCCATCACCAACAAGATCAATTCCGCGAAGGATACGGATGACATCCTCCTGAACCTGCAAGGGGACATCCTGAGCCTCTTCGACGCAGACCGGATCACCATCTATATCGTTGACGGGATAAGAAAGGAGGTCGTCTCGCGGGTCAAGACCGGCAACGAGGTGAACGAGATCCGGCTTCCAATCACGAAACAGAGCATTGCCGGGTACTGCGCCTTGAGCGGCAAGGTCGTCAATATCGCGGACGCCTATGATAGGAGCGAGCTGGCCGGAATCAACCCCGAGCTCAGATTCGACCGGAATTGGGATCAGAAATCTGGCTACAAGACAAAGCAAGTCTTGGCGGTCCCGATTATGCACAAATATCGCCTGGGTGTGGCCCAGCTGATCAACAAGAAGAACGGCGCACGCTTCACAGCCGAAGATGCCTCGTCCTTGCTTGAAATCGCACGGGTGCTGGGGATTGCGTTTTTCAACAATTACCGGGTGGTCCGCCGGAAAAAGTCCGCCAAGTTCGACTACCTCGTCAGTAACAACGTCATCACGGACAAGGACCTCGAGCAAGCCATGTTGACGGCGCGCAAGGCGAAGAAACCAATCGAAAAGGTGTTGATGAGTCAACATCGAGTACCCAAGGAAGAGATCGGCAGGGCCCTGGCGCAACACTACAAGACGCGCTTTATCCCCTACGACGAGAGGATGGTGGTACCAACCAGGCTCTTAGAGGGTCTAAGGCCGGATTTTCTCAAGACCAACGGCTTCGTGCCGGTCGCCCAGTCCGACGGCATGGTAGTCCTGGCCATGGAGAATCCGGATTTTCTGCCCGCCCGAGACACCGTCAGCAGATTGATCCCAAGGCAGGCGTTTGAATACTGTGTTGCCCTGAGAGAGGACGTCTTCAGGATGATTGACCACTTCTTCGGCGTCCAACGCGCCCAAGCACAGGGTGGGGCGCGGAGCATTGAGGATATCCTGGGGCAGCTACAGGCCGTTGGCGGAGAGGATGACGAGGAGACCGCCCAGGTCACCGAAGAGGACGGTGCCATTGTTCAACTTGTGAACAAGATGATCGTGGATGCCTATGATCAGAAGGCGTCCGATATCCACCTGGAACCGCGTCCAGGTAGGGAGAATACGGTGATCAGATTCCGGATCGACGGCGCCTGCCGAGAGTACCAAAGGGTCCCCTACACGTTCAGGCATGCGGTGGTGGCCCGTATTAAGATCATGTCTGACCTGGACATTTCCGAGAGACGCCGGCCACAGGACGGTAAGATCAGGTTCAAGAAATATGCACCCCTGGATATCGAGCTGCGTGTGGTCACGATGCCGACGGCGGGCGGCAACCAGGACGTGGTGCTGCGTATCTTACCGAGTGGTGAGCCGATGCCCCTGGACAAGCTTGGTATGAGCGTCCGCGACCGTAAAGCATTTGGCGACATGATCGGCAAGCCTTACGGGATCGTGCTTGTCGTGGGACCGACCGGGAGCGGCAAGACCACGACCCTCCACGCCGCCCTGCATCATATCAACCGACCCGAGACCAAGATTTGGACAGCTGAAGACCCGGTGGAGATTACCCAGGATGGATTGCGCCAGGTTCAGGTACAGCCCAAGATCGGGTTCGACTTCGCAACCGCCATGCGGTCCTTCTTGAGGGCAGATCCGGATGTCATCATGGTGGGAGAGATGCGGGATCGCGAGACCCTGACGACGGGGATCGAAGCATCGCTGACCGGGCATCTCGTCCTTACCACCCTTCATACGAACTCTGCCCCCGAGACCATCACGCGCATGCTGGACATGGGGATGGATCCCTTCAATTTTGCCGACGCCCTCCTCGGCATCTTAGCGCAGAGGCTCGTCAGGACGTTGTGCGGGACATGTAAGGAGGCATACCATCCCTCCAAGGCGGAATACGACTCCCTTTTGAGGGTCAGCAACGGAAAGCTCGCGGACATGGGATTCACTTACGACTCTGATCTGCTACTCTACCGGCCCAAGGGCTGCCTCGAGTGCGGCAATACGGGTTACAGGGGACGGACCGGCCTTCATGAGGTCCTTGTGGGGACGGACGAAATGAAGCAGTTGATTCAGGGCCGCGCCAAGATGGAAGAGCTGCGAAAGTTGGCAATCAAAGAAGGCATGACGACCCTGATGCAGGACGGGATCAGGAAGATCTTTCTCGGCCTCACGGACTTGGCGCAGGTTAGAAAAGTCTGTCTCAGGTAGAGGTCGCAGGCGAAAAAACCCGATTGATTTCCTTAAATCACGAGCGTATAAAATTAGAATAGTCATCCCATTTCACGCAAATCGTTTCGGTCGAGATAACGCAACCGGATCGCTTCGTTCACCACGTCAATCCTTAACCTCTTCCCATGAGAGGTTGCCATGAAGAGTCCCCTCAAAATTTGCTGACTCCGCTCCCGGCAGGCCTTTTGCCGGCCCGTCGAGGATGGGAGCTTTTAATTTCCACATACCCCCCAACACTGACGGCTACCTCTGAGGTATCGTCTGCTGAAGCAGTCGGAAAACGCACATCTGTCCCGATTCTATCGGGATTACCTTCATCCCTCGTCACTCGCCTTCGCCAGGTTTACCCGCCCTGGGTAGGATCCCCCGTGCAGAAGCACGGGGAGGAATGGCGACAGGCGACCGCGGCGGAGCCCAATGGACGAAGCCCGGTGGCTTCGGCGGAGTTCCGCCTCAGTTCTTTCGTGATGCCTGGGCGGAAGCGCAGGGTGTTTCACCGGGGCGTATGTAAAAGGTGCAAGGCTCAAGGCAGTGGGCCAATGGAAAAAGGCAAGAAGCAAAAGAATTCTAACCTCTTTTCACCAAACTCAGAACCTCGAGCCTGAAATTCGTATGCCACATTTTGGAAGCGACGGTGGTTCACTGGCGAATTCCTTATGGAAGGAGGGATTCCTATGCCGACGTACATTGGATTGTATAATTTGACAGACCAGGGGATCAAAAACATCAAGGAGTCACCTGGTCGTATTGATGAGGGGATTAAAGCTGCGGAAGCGATGGGAGCCAAGAACATCAGCTTCTATTCAGTTATGGGCGAATACGACTATGTGGCCATCGGTGAGTTTCCCAATGATGAAACCGCAATGACCTTCGCGCTGGCTGTTGGCTCCCGCGGGAATGTCAGGACTACGACGCTGAAGGCGTTTACAAGGGAGGAGTATGCCGGGGCCGTTGGGAAGCTGCCTTAGTGTATCGCCTAGAGAGGGAGGATCTTCTCCCCCGAATTGGATATGATCACATGCCAGTGCGCCACCTTGCTTTTTCGAGATCATGCCGTGCCCATCATGTTTCGGGTACGGAAATGATGAATCGAGGTCAGGTATAAGACCCATACGGAAAGATTGCCGGGTTGTTCCTGTATCAGCTATCACCAAGATGGACTCCCATTTGGACAACTCGTGCCGCATCCGAGAGCCACTGAAGCACCTCCGCGAACAAATAATCCCTGTAGCTTCAAAACTATCCTGAATGGCATATGATGACTCCGGCAATTACGAAGGTAATATTGTTTTCACCCTTGTCCCTTTACCTGGAGCCTTCTGGTTATTAGCATCCGGCCTCATAGGCCTTTTAGGATTAAGGAGAAAAAGAGGGATCTGAGTGAATCACTTGTAACTTACAAGGTTTTTACAAAGCAGGGTTCGAGGCGACCCTGCTTTTTTGTTTCTAGAGAAGAGTCGATTTGCTGCTGCGATGGCGAAAAATTGCCACATCCAAATGATGAACCGTGGAACGCGAACGCCGCATATCTCCCTGGAGATTTCGCTTTGTTGAAAATCCCCACTGGATTTGGGCAAAGAGGCGGCTTTCTCATTCCTCAAATTGAAGCGCCCGGAGATGGATCCTGGTAGTCATCTGAATTTATTGCTAAATTTGTATAGTCCCGACTACCTGCTGACGTGGCATGATATTTGTACGAAAGGCCTTGAGAGATCAAGTTGGCGAATGGAGAAAACACGGACGGAGGTGGAGCGGTATTCTTGAAAAAGGCGTAACGTACGTCCCAATCCATGCCTTCGTTTAAGGAGGATAGGAATGCTAAGCAGACGCACCAACAAGGATCAAAAAGGTTTTACCCTGATCGAATTGATGATCGTCATCGCCATCATCGGTATCTTGGCGGCGATCGCGATACCTCAGTTCAGCGCCTACAGGACCAGATCGTACAATTCGGCTTCCAACTCCGACATGCGGAACGCCTGTACGGCCCAAGAAACCTACTTCATCGATGCCCATGGCTATTCTGATGCCTTGAGCCGAATCACCGGAAGCGCCTACGGGTTATACACCTCGGACAACGTGACCGCGAGCATCGTCGGCGGTGATGCAAACGGCTACACCATGCAGTCATTCCACAGCTCTGGGAACAAGACCTGGAGCTTGTCCGGACCGGGAGGCTTCGCGACAGCCATGTAAAAACTACAAAGGGCGGTTGAAAAATGAGACGGTCTGACCCCGGAGCGATGCCCGCGACCATAGTATTTGCAGAAGGAAGAAAAAAGGCAAGGCCACAGCGCCCCTGCCTTCGGTTGGCTTCCCGAGATCCCGTCGGTTTCTTGCTGGATTCCTCTTTTCTCAAACTACTGGGAGGCGCGTGCAAGAAAAAATTCCACGCAAATCCGAGAAACCTATGTAGAAACTGCCAATCTATTGCTTCCTTTTCTGGGAAAGTCATCTTCGATAGCCGTTTGGCTTAGGCTTGTGGTTTATCCTATAAAGTTCGAAGCAGAGGCAGTTACTAACGCAAATTGGTTAAACAATCGTTAATTGTGATAACGATCCTGCAGATCTAATAGAAAAGAAGAGTCGTGTCTATGCTGGAAGTATTTTTGTAGCGTCTGCCTCAGAAAGGCTCGAGGAAGAAACATCAATATTTCACCTTCATTCCCTTCTGTCTTCGTCAATCCCATCATCCTTGGCTCCATCTATTATCGTTGACAGGCTTATTAGCAGCAAACGGAAGTTCCTTGCACATCGCGTTCATCAACGGTGGACATCCTTCTTGCCGTCTTTTGAAGCCCCGATGATTACCAGAAGGCATTGTCTTTCTTCCATGCGCACGTTGCAGTAGATGCCATCGGCCCAGATATAAACATACCGCTTATGCGAAAGATCCCTCTTTTGCCATTGTTCCAATTCCTCTTCCCACAGACCCTTCAGGCGGCTGATCGTGGAGGCAGATAGGCCGGGGGCATCTTTAGCGACCAGGAGGCTAGGGCTTCACTGAAATCACCTGTGGAGACGCCTTTCAAGTATAACCAAGGGATCAGCTCTTCCATACTTCTGGTTTTTCGAAGGTACCGGGACAATAAGGAGGATTTAATTCGAATCGGACCTGATTCATGCTCCGGTTGGCCATCGCGGGCACGAGGAACCTTGACGGCCACAGGGCCGATTGCGGTCTGAATGTCGCGCTCAGGCAGATAACCATTACGGACCACTCTCTGCCGACCCTGTTTGTCTCTGAGATCACGGTACTGGGACAAAAAGATCTCGATCTCCGCTTCTAGGGCTTCGGTCAGCAAATTTCGGGCTCCGGTGCGCAAAACATCGGTAATCGGGTCATCAACAAATGGCTCTGGCTTTTTAAAATCGATTACGTTATCTTTGGTCATGGTGCGTGTATCCTTTCTTTTTTGAATGTTTTCATTCCCCGGGTTCTTGGATGGTTCCCGGGAGGATACACCA
>CAZAGT010000026.1:0-25578 GCA_964484515.1 uncultured Desulfobacteraceae bacterium
TTCAAGGCATTCTGTCTTTTTACGATGATCGGGAACTTGCCCGTCTCCTCGTAAACCAGGAGCTGTTCGGGCGGGCGGATATCCCGCTCCGTGAATGGGCTGTGTTCCAGGAGCTGTCCATGCTCATTACGGTATCTGGCCGGGGTTCTGACATAACCGCGGCTTTCCATGATAAAGAAGATCTGCTCTCCTTCCGCAAGCCTGTAGCGATGGATGATACCTCGGGGTATGACGATGTAGTCTCCCTTACGGAATGGAATTTCGCCGAACTGAGACTCGAAGACGCCGCCGCCCTCGGTGACAAAGATGATCTCATCGCCTTGGCCGTTGCGGTAGAACATACTGTCCGTACCCTTGGGCCTGGCAATCGACAGGGCTACATCGCGGTTAAACAGGAGGGGGGTGCGGTCAATCGCGGGGTTGCTTCCGACTGCGGGAAGCCGGTGGGTTCGCAGATGCCGAAGGCGCAGCGCAGGAGCGGGTTCCGGCTCCCAAACGGTATCCTTGATCTTCTCGATCTCAGTCACGGTGGTCGGCCGACGGATCGTGTAAAGGAGGGACTTGATACCGCTGAAGCCGATATTTCCCATTAGGTGTTCATAATAGATGCCGCCGTCCTCCTTGCGAAAGACCGTGTGCCGCTTGCGAGGGATCTTGCCCAACTTGTGGTAAATTGGCATCTCCGAGTACCTCCCTATCATCCAAGCAACCGAGATCCAGCGGTTGATCTCGGAGTTGTGTTTCGGAGCCACTGATGAAATCGACCTGTTACTTCGACAGCGTTCTCCGACCGTTTATTAGAAGGCCCGTCAAAAAGTCTGTATCTCTGAGGCTGCCGGAAAATGCCCAGATGCAAGGCTTCCGAAACCGGGGACCTGACCCGAAGGGGTGGGGTCTGAGCCAAGCGAAGCGATGGTAAAGAAATCCTGAGGAATGAGGCGTACCAAGAAGCACGCCGCAGATGGGCGTTTTCCGTCAGCCTCAGAGGTTACCCCGGCGCGCTTGCTCTCGCTCAATGGCCTCAAAGAGCGCCTTGAAATTCCCTTTACCAAAACTTTCCGAGCCCTTTCGCTGGATTACTTCATAAAATAGGGTCGGTCGATCCTCGACCGGCCGGGTAAAGATCTGCAGCAGATACCCCTTCTCGTCACGATCAACGAGGATGTGGTGTTCGCGGATCTTCTCCCGGTCTTCCTCGATCTCACCAACCCGGTCCCAGATGGTCTCGTAGTAGGCTTCCGGGACATCAAGAAACTCCAGTCCTAGCTTTCGCAAGTGAGCAACCGACTTGATGATGTCGTTGGTAGACAAGGCCACATGCTGCACGCCGGGAAGGACATGGAAGTCGATATACTCCTGGATCTGGCTCTTGCGTCGTGCGGGTGCGGGTTCGTTGATGGGAAGCAGAATGACTTTGTCTGGGCTGGCCACCACTTTGCTGCGCAGGGCACTGAATTCCGTCGAGATGTCCTTGTCATCGTATGAGACAAACTGGTGGAATCCAAACACCTTGATGTACCAGTCCGCCCAACGGTCCATCTGCCGGTCCTCGACGTTCCCGACCACGTGGTCGATTCTCAATAGGCCGGCGTTCGGACCCTTTTTCTCGTCTTCCGCAAAACCGGGCAAAAATGGGCCGTCGTAGTTCTTCGTGGAGACGAACGTGTGGATAGTGTCTCCATACGTTTGGACGGCCGCCTTACGCACCGTCCCGTGGTCGTCGGATAGATCGTGGGGTTCCACCGCCGACTCCGCACCTCGTTCGATCACCTCCTGGTAGACGGCGTCGCTGTCCTCCACCTCAAAAGCGATGTCCTTGACGCTGTCACTGTGTAAGGTGAGGAACACGTTCATCCTATCCTCATGGTGAAGAGGACTGGTCAGGACCAGATCGATATCCCCTTGCCTCAGGGCATAGGAGGCACGGTCACGACAGCCTGTCTCAGGCCCCAGATAGGCGATCTGATCAAACCCCATGGCGTTTCGGTAGTAATAGGCTGCCTGGCGGGCGTTGCCGACGATCAGTTCGAGATGATGGATTCGCTTGATCGGAATGGAGGTAGACATGATCTGCTCCTCCTGAAATGAGATAGACGCAGCTCTTAATAAGCAATCTATATCAACTCTTTTTGCCCATCAACTTCAATTTGATCCGCCTCTTGTGATGACCGGCAGTCGATTGGAGCCGTGAAGGGGTGGTCTGGAAAATAGGCCTTGCAGCTGAGCGAGCGCTTGTGTGATATAGAGAATGGAAACGGAAGCCCCCCAGATTCAACAAGGAGTTGAACATGGATACCGATTATGCCTTTGAGATGGCGACCGCCAATATACGGTTCGGCCCTGGCTCGACCCGCGAGGTCGGAATGGACGTCGCGGAGCTGGGCCTGAAACGGGTCATGGTCATGACGGATGCGAACATGATCGAGACGGCGGCGGTGCAGACGGTCCTGGAGTCCCTCGACCGCCAGAAGATCGCCTACGCCCTGTACACGGAGGTTCGAGTCGAACCGACCGATTCCTCTTTGAAAAGGGCGATCGAGTTTGCCACGTCCGAGCCGTTCGATGGGTTTGTGGCCGTGGGTGGCGGATCCACCTTGGATACGGCCAAGGCGGCCAATCTGTATTCGACTTATCCCCCCGAAGATCTCCTAGATTATGTCAACCCCCCTATCGGTAAAGGGATTCCCATTCCGGGAACACTGAAGCCCCTCTTTGCGATCCCGACGACGGCCGGAACCGGCAGTGAAACGACCGGTGTCGTGATTTTTGATTTTGAAGAAATGCATGCCAAGACCGGGATTGCCGACCGGCGTCTGAAGCCGACGTTGGGTATTATCGACCCGGACAACACCAAGAGTATGCCCCCCATGGTGATTGCCTGCACCGGCCTGGATATTCTCACGCACGCGGTTGAATCCTATACGGCACTGCCGTACAACCAGCGCCCACGACCTGAAAGGCCGATCCTGCGGCCGGCCTACCAAGGGTCAAACCCCATTAGTGACATCTGGGCCCTCCAAGCCCTGAGGATGGTCTCGGAGCATCTCATCCGTGCCTTCGAAGACCCCGCTGATGACGAGGCTCGTGCCCAAATGATGCTTGCTGCTTCTTTTGCCGGAATCGGTTTTGGAAGTGCCGGGCTGACCCTGCCCCATGGGATGTCCTATCCGGTGTCAGGCATGGTGAAGGACTACCGACCCGAGGGGTACAACGTCGACCAACCACTGATTCCCCATGGCATGGCCGTCGTCTTGAACGCGCCGGCGGCCTTCCGGTATACGGCGGGTGGTTGCCCCGAAAGACACCTTGCGACCGCGACCGCTCTGAGGGCGAAAACGGCAGACGCAAGGCTCGAGGATGCCGGCAAGATACTCGCAGACCGAGTCGTCTACTTTATGCGGCGTCTCAACATCCCTAACGGGCTGGGTGCCGTGGGTTACGGCCCGGAAGACATCCCCGGATTGGTGGAAGGAACCCTGCCCCAGCATCGGGTGGTCAAACTCTCACCACGGCCGGCAAGCGCCGAAGACCTGGCGCAGATATTCGAAGATGCGATGTCTTATTGGTAGAGGGAAATGGGAAAAAAGGGGGGTCAGATGTCGGGTGTCAGGGCTCCGCAAAAACCTTTTTTGTCCTCGATCCTCGTGCCTCGCTCCTCGAACCTTTACATGACTTTCAGAACGTTAAGCCACCCGGGGTGCTTCTCCAAGGCTTCCTGAATGGACTTCTCGGAACCGAGGACTTTCACGAGGCCCTTTTTGCTCGCGGCCTCCAGAAGATGTCCAAAGGCCTTAAAATCCTCCCTGGTCGTTCCCAGGACCTCGTCACGCATCCGCTGCCGTTCCTCATCCGTCTCCCCTGAGAGATAGCGCAACATCGATGTGTACCCCTTGGCATCCGGCAAACGGTACTGGTCAATATCGCCAATCGCACCGATGATGCCCTTGGTCAGCTCGTCTGGGGTCAGGTCCAGGTCGGCGAGGAATTGCGCCGACTGATCGAACCCCTCAAGTGTTTGAGAGAGATTTGGGTCCCTGTAAGAGACGAAGGTCACCACCCCCGTCAGCCGATCAAAAAGACAAAAGGCGCCGTAGGCACCTCCTTGCATCCGAATCCGCTCCCACAGCCATGCGTTCCGAAGGTAACGGGCCACCACGTGAGCAGATCCGTGGAACTGATAGCCCAGGTCGTAGATGTTCATCCCCTTCCCGACGTAATTCACCTGCGACGGAATCGTAAGGCCCTCGAACTCGGTGGGTCTTAGCGGGTCCCAGTCCACTATCTCCAAAGACTCGTCCGGCATCGCGTCAAGGAATTCATGGACTTGAGGCTCAAACCGTGACCATCCCCCCTCGTCCACGGTGACGTTGAGGAGCATCGCCCGACGGTTCACGAGGATTCTGCGCACCTCTTCCAGATCGCTGAGGACCTTGGGCCATTCCTTCTCGATCCTCTCAACCAATTCCCTTAAAAAGAAGAGGTAACTGACGCCCTTCAACTGCTCGGCGGCCCAGTCGGCCTCGCTGAAGTGGGATCGCAAGCGGATATTGACAATCTGATGCCCGCTCGGAACGAGGGATTGCTCTTGTCTTGCCTTGGCCTCCAGGACGATTTGTCGAAAACGGCTTTGGTCATCGAGACGGACCGTGAGAAGGACGTCCCGGATAATGCTCATGAGCTCCTGGGTCTGGGCCTGCATCGCCTTTCCCCGCAAGAAGAGCCAAACGGCGCCGGTGCCGCGCTGCTTGACAAAGGACGTGAAAAATGTCGGATGAATGCCCCCGGTCTTACGGCTTATCCGCTGGGAAAGCGTCACAAAGTCTTCTGTCTCCGTGCCCATCTCGAGGAGGGCCCTCCCGAAGATGGGGATATAGGAGAGATACTGCTGGGGTAAAGCGTGAAGATTGAATCCCAGATCCAAATAGGCGATGCCGTTCGTGAAGAGGTCATGAAAGAGAAGATCCGTCCCGTCTCTGCCAGTGAGTGCCAACGGGATTTCTTGGTTCTGCTTGTCCACGTCCCCGAGTTTGAGGGTCGGTATGGTCTTCAAGGCTTCAGGAGAATCGGGAGTCTCCTGGAGCTCTCTGAGCTTTTTGGCTGTGCGCCTGATTTCATCCAGCTCCTCCCGCCCCATCGCTGCCCGTTTCCGGCCCAGCCGCTCTCCTTCGTCCTTCGCCTCTTTTTCCGCCAGCTCAGGATCGGCCTTCAAAAGGAGCGTGACGCGATGGGGATTCTTGAGGAGATATCGATCGATAAGGTTCTCGAAGTAGGTCCTCTCGGTTGAAACCTGCTGCTTGACAGCAGCTAGCGGGCCCTCAAAGGCGACCAGGGCCAAGGGATCGCCCTCATAAAGCCAGGTAGTCAGCGAACGCAACATGATCACCAGACCACGTGGGTAGCCTCCGGTGTTGTTTTCCCGCATCGCGAACTCAATGGTATTCAAGGCGGCCTCAACAGTCCGGGGATCGATCCCCTTCTGCACGAGACCCTCGAGAGTTTGCACAACGAGCTGCTCGACCTTCTCAGCGTCGCCCGGATTGATCCCTTTGAGGCCGGTCGAAAAATACATCTGGCGCAGCTCGGTCCCTATCCCCGCTCCGCAGATATCCTCGCCGAAGCCTGAATCGATGAGGGCCTTACGGAGGGGAGAGCCCGGCATGCCGAGCAGGATGTAATCCAGCATCTGGAAGGCCATGTTCAGTTCCCGGTCCGTGGTTTGCGGGAGCAGCCAGTTGACGGTGAGCATGCCGCGCGCGGTCCGTTCACCTCCTTCGCCGGCTGCATAATACCGGGTGACATGGCTCGGTCGTTCAAACGGCGCCTGGATTGGAATCCCCGACTCGACTTCCACCTCCTCGAAATCCTTGAGATAGTCGTCCACGAGTTCAAGGCGTCTATCCGGATCGTCATCACCGTAGAAGAAGATGCGGGCGTTCGAGGGATGATAATAGAGGCGGTGAAAGGCCTGGAACTGCTCAAAGGTGAGATCGGGGATGTGTCTGGGATCACCACCCGAATCGAGTCCATAGGTATTGTCAGGGAAAAGGGATTGCTGCGAATACTCATAGAGAAGCGAATCGGGCGATGAGTAGGCGCCCTTCATTTCGCTAAAGACGATTCCCCTGTAGGTCAGATTGTCTTCCGGTTCTTCCAGCTCGAAATGCCAGCCTTCCTGCTGGAGGACAAAGGGCGTTAGGCGGGGATAGAAGACCGCGTCAAGATAGACATCGATGAGGTTGTAGAAATCCTGTACGTTCTGGCTGGCCACCGGATAGCAGGTCTTATCCGGATAGGTCATGGCATTCAGGAAGGTCTGGAGAGAGCCCTTGAGGAGTTCCACGAAGGGCTCCTTGAGGGGGTATTTGCGCGAACCGCACAGCACCGAATGCTCAAGAATGTGTGGGACCCCGGTCGAGTCTTTAGGGGGCGTCCTGAAGGTGACACCGAAGACCTTGTTCTCGTCGTCGTTGATCAGCGACAACAACTCCGCCTTGGTCCTGAGATGTTTATAGGTCCGCGCGATAGTCTTCAGCTCAGGGACATCTTGTTCGCGAATCATTTCAAAGCCTTGAATGCTTGCCATCTACCCCTCCCTTGGATCAGGCCATGAAGATACCCGGGACCAGTCCCCAGGGCTCTTCTCAAAATCCATGCGCCTTATAACACCCAGGCCCTCTATCTTCAAGCCGCAGCGTCTGGGCCACCGAGCTTATGGTCCAGGGACTCGGAGGATTGAGTTTGACCGGCACCTCTTAAATCTGATAGGTTCGCTCCACAACTATTCAGGTATGCTGACTAAACCCTAACTCCAGGGAGGCCCCTATGAAATCGAAGACAATCGTTGCGCTTCTCCTGTGCGTTTCCTTGATGATGAGCCTGGGACCATCCAAGTCCTTGGCGGCAAAGTATCCCCGGCGACCCATTACGCTGATCTGCCCCTGGGGCGCGGGCGGTGGGACCGACGCCGTCTCTCGTATCCTCGCCACCCTGCTCAAACGGGAACTTGGAGTCCCGGTGAACGTCGTCAACCGTACCGGCGGGAGCGGCGCGGTGGGCCACACCGTGATGGCGACGGCCCGGCCGAACGGGTACACCCTCGGGATGGCAACGTTGGAACTTACCATGATGCACTGGATGGGCTTGACCAAGGTCACCTACCGGGACGTCACACCGGTTGCCATGGTCAATATCGACCCGGCCGCCATCAACGTACGGACTGACGCCGACTGGAAGACCTACCGGGAGCTGGTCGAGTACGTCAGAGGGAATCCGGGGAAGCTCCTGTGTTCGGGCACGGGCCAGGGAGGCAGCTGGCACCTGGCCATGGCGGGGTGGCTCAAGGCCGAGGGGCTGGATCCCAAAGCGATCAAGTGGATTCCCAGTAAAGGCGCAGCGCCGGCCCTCCAGGACCTCATGGCGGGTGGGATCGATCTGAGCACCTGCTCCCTCCCCGAGGCGGCCACGCTGATCGAGGCGGACAAGGTCCGACCTTTGGCCGTCATGGCTGAGGAACGGGACCCAAAATTCCCCGATGTCCCCACGCTCAAGGAGATGGGTGTTGAATGGACCTGCGCCGCCTGGCGGGGCGTCGTGGCACCTAAGGGGACGTCCCCTGACATCGTGGCCGTCCTTGAAAAGGCCCTTGCAAAGATCGTCAAGAGTGCGGACTTCGTCAAATTCATGGAGAACCGTGGTTATGGTATCTCCTGGTTGGATTCCAAGGCCTTTGCCAAAAAAATCGCCGAGTCCGACCGGGATAACGGCCTGATCATGAAGGCCGCCGGAATCGTCCGCTAGGTCATATCGAGTTTTGTAAACGGAGCCGTTCCGTTTTTTTGGAGCTCGTTGACGCGTAATGCTGGTTGGGCTGCTGCAATAGTCTAATGCGACCCTTCGTTCGCAACCACATTCTCCCCGTGGCCCTCCCGGAGGATGATCTCTTACGACCGGCAACCACTTACTCCGCGCTCCGTAGAACGGCGCCAAATAGCCATAGGGCTCCGACTCGACGTGAGCTCGTCGACACGTCTCCGGTGGTAGCGCGCTAGGAGGCTGCGGTGAAAACCGCGATCTGCGCCTGTCTGCGGAGGCTATCAGGTCTGGGGCATTTTGGGCCGTTGAGGACCCAGCCGGTTGCGCGTTCTCCAAGACCACCCTCCGGGGGACCTGGAAACACCTTCGCACGTTACGGAGAGCTTCCAGGTAGAAATCTAGAGCGATATTTCCAGACAGAGCTACTCATGCGGATCAATGACGGAATCATCGGGATCGTTCTGATACTCTTTGGGGCAGCGGTCCTCTTTTATACTCGGGGATTCCCCAACCTCGAAGAGGGATACCCGGGGCCGGCCCTATTCCCTAATGTCCTGGCCGTGCTCTTCCTGATCGCGGGGCTGGTCCTCCTCATTCAGGGCATCCGCAGCAAGGCCCCCCTCATCAAGATCGACCATCAGACCTTCGGCGGCCGTGCCCTACTCAACATCCTGAGTGTCCTCGCCGCTGTTGTGGTTTACATCTTACTAGCCGAAACCATCGGGTTCCTGATCCTCTCCGTCGTGCTCCTCTCGCTTCTGATGATATGGCTCCGGGCAACGGCACTCTGGAGCGTGGTGATGGCTTGCGGTGTGACCCTGGGGATTTACCTGCTGTTCGCCAAGTTCCTCCTGGTGCCTTTGCCCTGGGGACTCTGGGGGTGGTAGCTTAGATGGAGAGCGTCCTCGTTGCCCTCGGGCTGATCCTCAAGCCGTACGTCATCTTGGTCATCCTCATGTCGGCCATGTACGGTCTCTTTGTCGGATCCATTCCCGGCTTGACCGCGACCATGGCGACAGCCCTCCTGGTCCCGGTCACCTTTTTCATGGATCCGGTCCCAGCCCTGGCGGCGATCGTGACGATGGAGGCCATGGCGATCTTCGCCGGCGACATTCCTGGAGCCTTGGTCAGGATACCGGGCACCCCCTCCTCCGCCGCCTATGTGGATGAATCCTACGCCCTCACCCGGCAGGGAAAGGCCGGCTTCGTCCTCGGTACGGATGTCACCGTGGCCGCCATCGGCGGGTTCATAGGGGCCTTGATCCTCATCAATCTGGCACCTCTTCTGGCAGAGGTCGCGATGCAGTTCACCTCTTTCGAGTATTTCTGGTTGGCATGCATCGGGCTGAGCTGTGCCGTCCTGGTCACAAAGGGTTCCCTGATCAAGGGGATGGTGTCTCTGCTCATCGGCCTTTTTATGACCACGGTCGGTGTGGATATCACCCTGGGATACCCGCGTTTTACCTTCGGGGTCACGGACTTCCTGAATGGATTCAGCTTCATTCCGGCGATGATCGGCATGTTCGGCGTGTCGGAGGTGATGCGCAACGTCTCGGGAGACGCCGTATCCATCGCAACGAAAGCGGTGAAACCAGGGAAGATCTTTGAGGGCGTCGGCAAGACCCTGCGCAGATACAAGCTCAACGTTGCCCGCTCCGGTCTGGTGGGAACCTTTGTCGGCATCCTGCCCGGCGCGGGGGCCGATATCGGCGCCTGGATCGCCTATGCGCTGAGCAAAAAGTTCTCCCGGACACCCGAGAAATACGGCACCGGTCACATCGAAGGGATTGTGGACGCGGGCACGGCCAACAATGCCAGCCTGGGCGGGGCCTGGGTACCGGCCCTCGTATTCGGTATTCCCGGCGATTCGATTACCGCCATCGTCATCGGCGTCCTCTTCATGAAGGGGCTTCGGCCGGGACCCATGATCTTCCAGGAGAGGCCGGAGGTTCTCTACGCCGTTTATATCGCCTTTATCGTCGCCAATCTGATCTTGATTCCTATGGGTTATCTTGCCATCAAGGCCGGTAGCCAGATGCTACGGGTCCCGCGCAATCTGCTTATGCCGACCATCCTCATGTTCTGCATTGTGGGGTCATTTGCAATCAATAACACCACCTTTGATGTCTCGATCATGCTGTTCACCGGCATTCTGGCCTATTTCATGGAGGCCAACGATATTCCGGTCGCCCCGGCCATTCTGGGTCTGGTACTGGGGCGGTTGCTCGAAGAAAGCTTCATGGTGTCGATGATCAAATCGAACTGGGATCTGACCGTCTTCTTTCGGCGGCCCGTCGGTGCTGTCCTCGGCATCATCACCATCGTCCTCTGGGCATCCCCGCTCATTGGGCTCCTCCGAAGGCACCCCCGCGGCACAAGCCGGGGATAAAACTCCAGCGAAGCTGTCGAAAAACCTATCTCTCTGAGACTGATGGAAAACGTTCAGATGCAAGGCTTCTGAAATCCCGAGGAATGAGGCGTACCTAGAAGTACGCCGCAGTGACGAGGGATGAGGAGTAACGCAGCAGATGGACCTTTTCCGACAGTCTCAGCTTAAGATTGACAGGGGCCATCGCCCTCCATAGAATGGCCGCATCTCAAGGCCTGGTAAGGGTCTGAACGTGCCGGCTCACGACGAAGCGGCGATCTCATTGAAGCCTGTAAATGAAGGGGTTTCCCATCATTAGAAGATAGTGACCACGCAGGTGGATTAACTGAAGGTGAAAGATCGAAGGGTTGAGGTTAGAGTCAGGAGGTAGAGGCCTGCTGGAATCAAGGGTCGCGGCCGCCCTTAGCTTGCACCTTTACCTAATCGCGAAACCCTGATTCCTAACCTCGGAACTTTAGCAACGGACAACGGACCACGAACGACGGACATTGAGCGTCTTCGCTCAATCGGTATTTACGAGGGAGGGACACGATGGATATTGAGTTGACCGAAGAGCAGCGAATCATCCAAGCGACCATGCGGGACTTTGCTCAAAACGAGCTTGAACCTGTTGCAGAAGAGATAGACCTGGCCGAGGAGTTCGCCCGGAAGAACTTCAAGCGGATGGCCGAGCTCGGTCTAACCGGGATGACGATACCCGCGGAATACGGGGGCAGCGGGTCGGATGAGCTTTCGCTGGCCATCGCGGTTGAGGAGATCGCGCGGGCGTGTGCCTCGACAGCCGACATCCTGGATGCCCATCTGGTTTTGTGTGCAGCCCTCATCTCCCATTGGGGCACGGAGGAGCAGAAGCAGAGATATCTACCCACCCTTGTGAAGGGCGAGAAGGTGGGCGCCTTTGCGGTGACCGAACCGGACGCCGGAAGCGACATCGGCAGGATCAGGACCAAGGCCGAAAAGGATGGGGATGACTATATCCTGAACGGACAGAAGACCTTTATCACAAACGGCGACGTGTGTGACGTGGTCGTCGTCTTCGCCGGGATCCCTGAGCTGGCGCCGCGCGGCATGACCGCCTTCATCGTGGAAGAGGGCATGAAAGGCTTTTCAAAGGGTAAGAAATTCAAGAAGCTCGGCATGCACGGCGCGACCAACGCGGAGCTCTACTTTGAGGATTGCCGCGTCCCCGCCGCCAACCGGATCGGAGCGGACGGCAAAGGGATGAAGATCTGCTTGTCCACCCTCGATTACGGACGGATCGGGATTGCGGCCCAGGCCGTCGGCATAGCCCAAGCAACCTTGGACAAATGCGCCGAATATGCCAGGACCCGTGTCCAATTCGGCGGCCCGATCTCCGATAACCAGTCCATCTCCAACCGGCTGGCGGATATGGCCACCGAGATCGAGGCGGCGCGACTCCTGACCTACAAGGCGGCCTACCTGGCCGACAACGGAAAACCCTTTGGCAAGAACGCCGCCATGGCCAAACTATTCGCCTCCGAGCTTGCCATGCGGGCGACCACGTGGGGAATCCAGATATTCGGCGGCTATGGCTATATGATGGAATATCCGGTTCAGCGCTATTTCCGCGATGCCAAACTGACCGAGATCTACGAGGGTACCTCTGAGATTCAGCGGTTGGTCATTGCCAGATCCGTCCTTTCCTGAGAGGCTGTCGTAAGACGCCCTCAGTCTTGAGCTGTTTAAAAACCTTCAGCCTTCAACCTGAATACCTAGATAGTCCCATCAAAGGACTCACGATGAAAGTTATCAAAGTCGGCGGCGGCTGTCTCAAGGGTAAGAAAGAGATCGCCCATATTTTGGATCTGATTGCAGAGCGGGGACCGGGCCATATCTTTGTCGTCTCGGCCCTGAGTGGGATCACGGATTTCTTGATCGACAGCATGCCTACGGCGCTCAGCGATGAGGCCAGCATTCCTGCGATTATGAGCCGTTTGAGGAGCAAACACATGCTCGTAGCGCGGCACCTGATCCCCAAGGGCAAAGCGTATAACAGCTTCAGCAGCGACTTCAATCGATCGCTGAGCAAACTCGAACGCCTATACTATGGCCTCAATTTCACCAGGGAGATCACGCCACGGATACGGGACGTGATCAGCAGCTTTGGTGAACGCTTCTCCGCGGAGTTGCTTGCGGGCGCCCTCCGCTGCCGCCGAGTCAAGTCGACCTACCGCATGCCCCAAGACATCGGTCTAATGACCGACGGCAAGTTTGGCGATGCCACGGCTCAGCTAGGCAAGACGGCTCAGAACCTGAAGCAGCACCTGAAACCGCTGCTTAAAGGTGGGATGATCCTGTTTATCCCTGGATTTTATGGCGTCAGTGAGAACGGAGACATCACAACCTTTGGACGCGGCGGCAGTGACTACTCGGCCGCAGTAATTGCAGCGAGCATGGGGGCCGAAGTCCTGGAGATCTGGAAAGACGTTGCCGGCTATCTCAGCGCCGATCCCGAGTTTGTACCCGAGACGCGGCTCATCCCCGAGCTGTCTTATGATGAAGCGGCCGAGCTCTCCTATTTCGGCGCTCAGATCCTTCACCCGCGCACGGTTGAGCCCCTCAGGCGCAGCGGACTAACGATTGCCGTCAAGGACACCATGGATCCTGATGCACCAGGGAGTGTGATTAGGTCTCGCAGCCAACGCGCCAAGACCGTAATCAAGAGTATCGCCCACGACACCGACATCGGAATCCTCAAGGTCCATGCCTCGGGCGTCGGCGCCCGCCCCGGCATCCTGGCCCTCGTTTCAAGCCAGTTGACCCAGGCCGGCGTCAACATCAAATCCGTGGTCACGTCTCAGACCTGCATCAGCCTGCTCCTGGCCCACAATGACCTGGAGACCGGGCGCCAGGCCCTGAACGCCTTGCAGCCAAAGCCCTATCGAAGACTGGAAAAGATCGAAGACATCGCGCTTGTGGGTCTTGTCGGGGAGGGTCTTATACATCGGACCGGTGTGGCGGCCCAATGCTTCAGCGCCGTGGCCGCCTCACACGTCAACGTGGAAATGATCTCTTTCGGTCCCTCCAGGGTCGCGCTCTATTTCCTGGTCAAAACCGCGGACCTCCAAAAGGCGGTCAACGCCATCCACAGCACCTTTTTCTCCACTGAAAGCAGCGGATAAGGCCTCTACCTCAAACCTTTGAGGGTGGGTGCACCATCACCGTAGGAGGGGCATTTGACCTGTAATCAGCGGATTGATAAAATGCCGAAAATCGCCCTTCGGGGGATTTATCGCTCTTGAAGCATCGAGGTGATGATGAAAACCGTACAGATCGTTTTGGTCTTCCTTCTTGCCCTATGCTGTGGCGGCGTATTTGCCGGTGCAGCCGGGGAAATAGAACTTGTCGATGGCAGTGTCATCCAGGGTGAAATCGTCTCCTTCAAAGAGGGCGTTTACACCATCAGATCGAATGCCATCGGCTCTATCCAAATCAATGAATCGAAGATTCGTGCCATTCGGTTCACGTCAGCTAAGAGTGACCCGAAGGCGACGTTAAACTCGACGCCAGGATCAGTAAATGCGGAATCACTGGCCATTCAGCAGGCCTTGATGAGCAACGAAAAAATCCTCCCGATCCTACTCTCCCTCCAGAACGACCCGGAGATTCAAGAGATACTGAATGACCCGGATATCATGGATGCCGTCATGGCCGGTGATCTCCAGAGGTTGATGTCGAATCCGAAATTTATGGAGCTTCTCAACCATCCGAAGGTTCAACAAATCCGTGATACGTTCAGGGAATAAGGTGTGGGGGCTGATTTTCTGAGGGTCATTCATTCTCCGGGTTACCTTCAAAACGGAACTCGATCCACTCGCTCCAGTATTCCTCCAGGCCATAGGGTGCGACCCGAATGCGATAGGGATTCCAATACGGTAATGGTTCCCATGCCTCCCTCGGCAGCGGGCCGAAGACCTTTCGGTTGCCGTGAACCGGAATCGAGCCCTTGAGATTGCGCCAACCCTCACCCACGTCATATTGGATCACGTATTCGAGATCGGGATCCCCGGTCCAGCTAAAGACCATCCGGCCGTTGACCTCCTGGAGTCCGATGGAGGATTGATCCTTGGGAGATAGGATAACCGGTCTCTCAAGCCTCGAGGCCGCGGGGATATCATCCTTGCCGTAGGTCACCTCTGTTTTCGCCAACAGCCTCAACCGCTCTGTTTGCATCCGGGCGACATTCTGATAGAGCATCTCCTCCAGCTCATTGGCCGTTTGCGGCTCTTCATCGGAGAGGTCCCTGGTCTCACCCGGATCCTGTTGAAGGTTGTAGAGTCGGCGGCTCGGAGCCTCATCGCCTTCTTTGCAGACCAGCTTCCAGGTATCCGTTCTTATGGAGCGGAACATGATCCTTTCCTGCTCGGGCGTACTCTGGTATCCGGCTGAGACCGATTCACTGATGGCCGGGAGGGCCTTGGCACCCGACTTCTCCTTCATCGTGGGCATCAGCGATCGGCCATCAGTCGATTCCGGGATCGGGAGTCCCGCAATGTCCAGGATCGTAGGCATAATGTCCACCTG
Source organism: uncultured Desulfobacteraceae bacterium (assembly GCA_964484515.1). Lineage (GTDB taxonomy): Bacteria > Desulfobacterota > DSM-4660 > Desulfatiglandales > HGW-15 > CAZAGT01. The sequence continues at coordinate 14,747 of CAZAGT010000026.1, forward strand.
TCGTACCTGATCCTCGACAATGCGACCGCCCTTCAGCCTTGACGGCGCATAAAAGATGAGGGGGATCTTCAGGACCTCGTCAAACATGGTGGCCCGAAGTGTGGTCGAGGCGTGACCGATAAAGCCGTGCTCAAAGAGTTCCTCCCCATGGTCAGCCGTTATGACAAGCAAGGTGTTACGGTGCATTTTCCATCTGCTCATCCTCTCAAAGAGCCGTTCGATGAAGTGGTCCAGCTCCCGCAACTGGCCGTCGTAGAGGGCCACCACGGTCTCCTTCTCCTCAGGACGAAACGACAGGCTCCCACGGGGTATCACGGTTTCCCGCTGGACGGTCTTTAGCGCATCAGATGCCAGATGGGCCTCCATCTCTCTGGTCAGAAAAGGGGTCTTCTCCCGCGTGACAAAAGGCAGGTGGAGGAACCGATAGTGGTACCAGACGATAAAACGACCCCGATGATGATCGTCGAGCCACCTGAGCAACTCATCACCGGGCTGGGAGGCCTCCTCCAGGTACTGGGGGTCTTTGGAATCAAGACCCAGGTGGCTGAAGTTGGCAATCTCCGTGAGATAGGAAATATTGGGTGCCGTGTATCCGCCCTGCTGAAAGAGGTTAAAAAGGGTTGGCGTGCCGGGCATGAGATGCTTTCCCCGGCCCTGGACGCCGTGGGTCGTAGGATAAAGCCCCGTGAGGATTGATATCAATCCGGGGGATGTCCATGGGGCCGAGCTAATCACATTCTTGTAGAGGACCCCTTTTCGGGCGATCCGATCCAGAAAAGGAGACGTGTCACGGTGATATCCGTAGCAGCCTAAGTGATCTGGCCGGAGGGTATCCACGGTCAGGAGGATAACGTTCAACCGTGGGCGCCAGAATTTGTTATAGAAGAAGGCGCCGTGCGCACAAAGCATGATGCAGATCACGACCGCCGACCACCGCCTCAGTCTCTTCGCCGTCGACGGTGCCACAGACCGTTCCCATGTAAAACCTGCCAGGAGAGCGACCGCGAAGAAAGATGAGGCCCAGTTGATCGTGATGTCCTTGAATTCATAGACTCGGTTGGGCAGAATTCCCTGCACGATCTCATCCAAATAACCGACTGCGAGGCCGTAAAGCAGGATCGCCACGTAGATCCAGCCCGTCTTCATACGGACCTTGAGCGTCCAGTAGGCCAAGAGGACCAAAAGGCTATATTCGGCCATGTGGAGTCGCTCGGCCGGGAACTCGCAGTAGAAATAGACGAGTGGAAGGTAGGAAAAGAAAAAGAGCGCCGACCAGAGATAAAGGAGCGGGTCTCTGTCTCTCTTTTTAAGGGTAGCGTATCCGAGACATGATGCAGCCAGGAGGGGCAACCCGAAATGGGTCGTTGCCCGCAAGAGATTGGGGGCTTTCTGGGAAAAGAAGCTCCAGACAGTCGGGAACAGGGGCAAAGTGGCGAAAATAAGCCCCGTATAGAGGAGAGTAACGATCCCGCGGCCGAGAAAACGGCGTTTCTGATTATTTTCGTCAAAGACGAATCCAGGCTCCTGTGTCATGCTTATCCTCATGGCGACGCCCGGCTTCCTTGGAAGACCCAGGCGGTTGCCTCCGACATCGTTTTCAGATCCTGAAGGATTGCCCCATTTTGCCCTGATAAGAACAGGCTATCAAGCGCTAAGTATTCGGTTGACAAATGCATTTTTCCCTACTTATATGCTCGAATCCGCGTGCACAAGCTCTCAAACTGATTATAATCCAAGTCTTTGCTCACGACGGTTCGCCTTCATTCCACCTCCGAATCGGATGGTACGAACGGGTCGGATCTTCGGAAATCGTCTCAGGCCCCAACGAAAGATACATCCATGTTTTTCGACATTGCGCTTTACATATCTCTCATCATCTTCGGGCTGGGCACCCTTTATAAGGTCTCCACCTGGTTTCGCCGCAGCATCGGCCTTCCCTCAGGGGACAGTTCCGCCGCCACGCGAGTAGGGGCCACTCTCACCGGCATCCTCAGGACCGTGTTGAGCGCTAAGATCCTGACACTCCTTAGGGTCTTTCTCCTCGACGTGATCCTGCAGTTACGGGTCCTCAAGGAGGACTTCAGGCGCTGGATCATGCACATGCTCCTTTATGGCGCCTTCATGCTCCTGCTGCTGTTCCATGCCATGGACGCGATCGTCACCGTGCCCCTCTTCCCCGATTACGCCTCGACCCTCAACCCGTTCATGTTTCTGAGAGATTTACTCGGGGCCCTCGTGATCGTCGGGATCGGAATTGCCGTTTACCGACGCATCGTGATGAAGGTCCCCCGCCTCAAGACCAATCCCATGGACGTTTACGCCATTGTCATCCTGGCCATGATCATGCTGTCGGGCGTTCTCCTGGAAGGCGCCAAGATTACATCTCATACCAGATTTATGGACATGGTCGAGGAGTGGGCGGATACGGACGATGAAGAAGAGCTCCAGGCCCTGGAGTCCTATTGGGTCGCGGAATACCAGGTCGTCTCCCCCACTCTCAAGGGTCCGTTTGATGAGGAGACCCTGGCCCTCGGGGCCGAGATTCACGAGATGAGTTGCGCTGCCTGCCACTCTCCACCAAACTCGGCCTTTGCCGGCTACTTGGTGGCCAAAGTGACCAAACCGTTTGCCCTGGCGCTGGATCGAGTCAATGCACCGGCGATCCTCTGGTACATCCATATCCTGGCGTGCTTCGTCGGGCTCGCCTATCTCCCATTCAGCAAGATGTTTCATATCCTGGCGAGTCCGATCAGCCTTTTGGCGAATGCCGTCATGGATAGGAAGAGCGCCGACCCCGCCAATATCGCTACCCGCCAGGTCATGGAGCTTGATGCCTGCACCCACTGCGGCACGTGTAGTCGGCGATGTTCGGTGGCTGTAGCGTACCGCCAATTAGGGAACCTCAACGTACTCCCCTCTGAAAAGATGGTGTTTCTCAAGGACTATGTGGCCCAAAAGGATCTCAACCCGGATGAATTCAAGAGCATCCAAGAGGGCGTTTACCTGTGCACCAATTGCGATCGCTGCACTGTGGTCTGCCCGGTGGGCATCAACCTGAGGGACCTCTGGTTCAACGTGAAGGAGGAGATGATTCAGCACGGGCCTCCGGTACCCCTGGTCCTGTCACCCTTTTCATTCTACCGCGGCATCGAGCGGGCGGAGATCGACCAAAGGGTCTACGCCAAGCCGATCGATGGGCCTAGGCGAGCCATCTCGGCCTCCTGTGAGCTTATCGGTAAGCCCGAGGCGACCGTGTCTCTCACGAAGACGGATCGGGGACTCAAAGACCGCGCCAATCTTTCTTCGCAGGTCGGGACCTTCGCCTACTGTTATTCATGCGAGAATTGCACCACGGTCTGTCCGGTGGTTGAGAATTACGAGAACCCGCAAGATGTGCTCGGCATGCTCCCGCACCAGATCATGCGCTCTCTCGGTCTGGGCATCAAGGATCTGGCGCTCGGCTCCGGTATGCTCTGGGACTGCGTTACCTGCTATCAGTGCCAGGAACATTGTCCCCAGGGTGTGAAGGTGACGGATGTCCTTTACGAACTGAAGAACCTTGCATTGAAAGAGGCGATCTAGCCGGCTGTGGCATGTCCAAATATGCACTATTCCTAGGTTGCACGATTCCGCGACGCGTTCAGCAGTACGATCTTTCCGCGCGGGCGGTCCTCAAGGCCCTCGAAGTCGAGGTCAGCGACATCCGTGAATTCAACTGCTGCGGCTACCCTCTGAAAAACGCGGAAATGGACACCTCTATCCTGTTTGCGGCCCGGAACCTCGCCCTGGCTGAGAAACGGGACCTGAAGGTGATGACCCTGTGCAAGTGCTGCTTTGGCAATCTCAAGAAGGTGAATCATACGCTTCGCGAAGACGGCTGCCTGCGCGGCCGAATCAACTCGATCCTCTCCACTGAAGGATTGGCGTATACAGGTAATATCGATGTCACCCACTTCCTCACGGTGCTTCACGGTGAGATCGGGCTTGCGACGGTCAAGAAGAGCGTAACGCGCTCCTATAAGGATCTCAACATCGCCACCCATTACGGATGCCATGCCCTGCGACCCAGCGATATCACGGCCTTCGATAATCCGGTCGCCCCGGTGATATTCGATCAACTGGTGGCGGCCACGGGGGCCAAGAGTGTCGAGTGGCCGCTCAAGCTCGAGTGCTGCGGGGCGCCGGTGATGGGCTCCAACGACGAGCTTTCCATGGACCTCGCGGAGCGCAAGCTTGCCAGCGGAAAAGAATCGGGCGCCGATTATCTCTGCGTCGGCTGCCCCTGGTGCCACGTACAGTTCGACACGGTTCAGCAAATGATCGGCTCGCGGAGGGGCGGGAATCATCACCTGCCCAGTATCCTCTACCCCCAGCTACTGGGACTGGCGATGGGGATCGATGCAAAGGCGTTGGGTCTGCGGATGAACAAGATTGACATCAACGGCCTGGAACAACGGTTATCGTAAGGGGCTGTCAGCGGTCAGCTCATGATCTTAGGAGCATGGATAGGACTATTCAGGTGTATGGCTAAAGGTGAAAGGCCGAAGGGTTTGAGGTTAGAGGTCGGAGGTAAAAGCCTGATTGAATCAACGGGCATAGTCACCTTCAGGTTAGGGTGTTCCTGCCCCCCGATCCCTAACCCCTGTGGTTTATCCCTTGTTCTATAACAACGGTTGTTGAGCGTTTTCGCTCAATCAAGGTGCAAATGGCTCAAAACAAGATCGGTTCCGTGATGGTCGTAGGCGGTGGTATCGCCGGGATGCAGGCCGCACTCGATGCAGCCGATTCCGGGTACTACGTCTACCTGGTCGAGAGGAGCACGTCGATCGGCGGGGTTATGTCTCAACTGGACAAGACCTTTCCGACCAATGACTGCGCCATGTGAATCATCTCGCCCAAACTGGTCGAGGTCGGCCGTCACATCAACATTGAATTACTGACCCTCTCCGAGATCAAGGATATCTCGGGGGCGGAGGGGGACTTCGAAGTCCGCATCACGCAGCACCCCCGCTATGTGGACATGGAGAAGTGCATTGCTTGCGGGATGTGTGCGGAAAAATGTCCGAAAAAGGTGACCAGCCAATACGATGCGGGGCTCATCAAACGCAAGGCGGCCTACGTCGAGTACGCACAGGCGGTCCCCCTCAAGTATGCCATTGACCCCAAGGAATGCATCTACCTGGTAAAGGGGAAATGCCGGGCATGCGAAAAGTTCTGCCCCACGGACGCCATCAAGTTCGACGATCAGGAGCGAGAACGCACGCTCCACACCGGCGCCATCATCCTTGCCAGTGGCTGCGAGGTCTACGATCCGAGCCTTCACGATGTATACGGCTACGGTAAATCGCCCAATATCGTCACCAGCCTCGAATTCGAAAGGCTCCTCTCATCGTCCGGCCCCACCGCCGGGCACCTGATCAGACCCTCAGATCAGAAGGAACCACAGAAGATCGCCTGGCTCCAATGTATCGGCTCCCGCGACGCCCATCACGGCGCACGGAACTATTGCTCCTCGGTGTGCTGCACCTATGCCATCAAAGAGGCCATGCTGGCCAAAGAGCACAGCAAGGACCCGCTGGATACCGCCATCTTCTTCATGGACATCCGCACCCACGGCAAGGATTTCGAGCGCTACTACAACCGTGGGAAGAACGAATCCGGCATCCGCTTTATCAAGTCGCGGGTCACCAACATCTATCCCGTGGACGGTAACGGCAGGCAACTCATCCGTTACATTGACGCCGCCGGCAAGCGGATGGAGGAGGAATTCGACATCGTCGTCCTCTCCGTCGGACTTGGGGTGCGGCCGGAGGCCCGCGCGCTAGCCGAAAAGATCGGGATTGAAACCGATCTCTATCAATTCGCGTCCACCAAGAGCTTTGAACCCGTGGCCGCCTCGGTCCCAGGGATCTACGTCTGCGGCGCCTTTGAGGGACCCAAGGACATCCCCTCATCCGTCATCGAATCGAGCGCCGCTGCGGGCGTGGCCGGCAGTCGACTGCGGGAGGTGCGTGGGACCCTCACAAAGACGCAGGAGATCCCGCCGGAGAAGGATGTGACCGGGGAACCCGTGCGGACCGGTGTGTTTGTCTGCCGCTGCGGGAGTAACATTGCGGCCGTTGTCGACGTGCCGGCCGTCGTGGAGTTTGCCCGAAGCCTTCCAGGGGTGGTTTACGCCGAAGAGAACATGTTTAGCTGCGCTCAGGACTCTCAGGACAAGATCGCCCAGCTCATCAAGGAAGAACGCCTGAACCGCCTCGTGGTGGCGGCCTGCACGCCTAAGACCCATGAACCGCTCTTTCAGGAGACGGCCGTCAACGCGGGTATCAACAAGTACCTGTTCGAAATGGCCAACATCAGGAATCAGTGTTCGTGGGTCCACGGTGAAAACCCGGAGGATGCCACGGCCAAGGCCAAGGACCTGGTCAGGATGGCGGTGGCCAAGGTCGGCCTGCTGGAGCCTCTGACAGAACCGGCCCTGGATATCAACCAGCAGGCCTTGATCATTGGCGGCGGGATCGCCGGGATGGCGGCCGCCAAGACCCTCTCGGCGCAAGGCTACCAGAGCCATCTGGTTGAACGGAAGGGCAAGCTCGGCGGCCAGGCTCGCGATTTACATGAAACCTGGCGCGGGGAAGATATCCAACGGCATTTGGATCGGCTTATCGCGGATATTACTGCGGATGAGAATGTCCACCTGCATCTCAGTTCGGAGATCCAGAAGGTGGATGGTTTTGTGGGCAACTTCAAGACCGCGGTCCGGTCAAACGGCGCAGAGGAGATTCTCGAGCACGGGGTGGCGATCATTGCTTCCGGGGCCTCGGAGCTTGAGCCCGATCCACAGACCTACCTGCATGGGGAAGATCCGCGGGTCTTGACAGGCCTGGAACTCGACCGCAGGTTCATTGAAAACGATGACTCCCTCAAGCTCGCCAGGGCGGCCGTCTTCATCCAGTGCGTCGGTTCACGAATCGAGGAACGCCCTTACTGCTCGAAGGTCTGCTGCACCCACTCCGTCAAGAGTGCCCTGAAGCTGAAGGCAATCAATCCGGAGACGGACATCTTTATCGTCCATCGGGACATCCGCACCTACGGCCTTCAGGAGGACCTGTACCGGGAGGCCCGTTCGCAGGGCATCCAGTTTCTGCGTTACGATTTCGACCAGGGGTTGACGGTGCAGCAGGACGGATCGGATCTTCAAATCCAGTTTGTGGACACGACCTTGCGGCGACGGGTGGAGATTCGACCCGATCTCCTCGTACTGGCATCGGCGATCGTTCCGCCCCGCGAAAACCCACTCGCCCAGATGTTCAAGATACCCTTGAATGCGGATGGGTTTTTCGTGGAGGCCCACGTCAAGCTCCGCCCGGTTGACTGCGCCACGGACGGTATATTCCTCTGCGGACTGGCCCACGCACCAAAGCCGGTTGATGAATCGATCAGCCAGGCCCAGGCCGCGGCCATGCGGGCGATTACCCTCCTGGCCCGGAAGAAGATAAAGGTCAGCGGACACGTGGCCCAGGTCAACCCGCACTATTGCAGCAGCTGCGGGGTTTGCGTGGAGCTTTGTCCGTACGCGGCTCCGGGGTTTCAAGAGGAGGGACCCTTCGCGGGTAAGGCGGAGATCAATCCGGTGCTCTGCAAGGGGTGCGGCCTCTGCGTCGCTTCTTGCCGATCTGGAGCCATCAATCTCAAGGGTTTCGGCACGGATCAGATCATGGCGATGATTGATCAGGTGTGAGAGACGGGGATTAGGGACTAGGGACTGGGGGTCGGGGGAAATGACCAACCCCTGACCCCCGACCCCTAACAACCAACACCTAAGCCCTCTCACGTTCACGGATGAGTTAGCCTAGATTAGCTCTGATTTGAGGAAGATGATATGAGTGATTGGCAGCCTAAGATTACGACCTTCTTGTGTAATTGGTGCAGTTATGGGGCTGCGGATTTGGCCGGTGTGAGCCGGCTCCAGTACCCGCCTAACTTTCGAGTTATCCGCGTGCCCTGCTCCGGCCGGGTGAGTCCGAAGTTCATCCTGGCCGCATTCCGGCATGGGTCGGATGGCGTTTGGGTGTCCGGGTGACACCCGGGCGAATGCCATTACCTGGAAGGTAATTACTACGCACGTCGGAAATTCGCGCTCCTGAAAAATCTGCTGGAGCATATCGGTATTGAAGAAGGAAGGCTCCACTTCTCGTGGATCTCCTCGGCCGAAGGCACCAAATTCGCCGAGGTGGCCCGCGAGGTGCACAAGGCGGTTGAAGCCCTGGGACCGGCCGACTATTTTGTGAAGAGAAGGGCCGAGGTGGCATAATGCGGGAATACATCTCAAAGATCAGGGAAAGGGCCCAAAAGCTGCTTCGAGAGGGGACCGTGGAGGTCTTCATCGGATACAAGCAGGGCAGCGTCCCGATGATGAATGAGCCGGTGCTCGTCCGCGATCCAGACAAGGTCGATTGTCTTCACTGGGACAGCTTCTGCGGTTTGAATCTTTGCAACTACTTGACCCGGCGTACCGACAAGATCGGGATCCTGGCCAATGGCTGCAATTCTCGCAACATCGTCACGCACATCGTCGAAACCCAAATCAAGCGGGAACAACTCCACATCGTGGGAATCCCCTGTACGGGTATGATCGATCACCGCGCGGTCGCCCGGGCCGTGAACCATCGCGAGATCCTGGCTGCGGAGGACCAGGGAGAGAATTTTATGGTGAAGGGGAACTCCTTTGAGGAGACTTTCGAAAAGGCGAAGTACCTCCAACTGAACTGTCAGATCTGTCGGCACCGCAACCCGGTGGAGTATGACGAGATGATCGCGGAGCCCGTGGAGGAGCAGGCCGGTGTGGAGGCCTACCGCGACGTGGAAAAGATCGAGCAGATGGACAGTCCGCAAAAGCAGGCCTTTTTCACGCAGCTCATCTCGAACTGCATTCGTTGCTACGCGTGCCGTAATGCGTGTCCCTTGTGCTACTGCCCGACCTGCTTTGTGGACGAGGCACAACCGCAGTGGGTCGGAAAGAGCATCGACCCGACCGACACGATGACCTTTCACATCCTGAGGGCCTATCACTGTGCCGGTCGATGCACCGACTGCGGGGCCTGCGAAAGGGTTTGTCCGGTAGGCATCCCGGTGCGCCAGTTTACCAAGAAGCTCAATAAGGACGCCGAAGACCTCTTCGACTGGGAAGCCGGCCTCAGCCTCGATCAACGGCCCGCGTTGGATGTGTACAAGGTTGAAGACTATGATGAATTTATTCGTTGACATCGAATTCGCCTTAGCCTCGATTCGATGTCAACTTGGAGTAATGGAGTACTGGAGTGATGGAGTAGTGGTTCTGAGGGACAGGGGAGCACAAGGTTTCTGTGGTTGGGGTTTTATCACCGCCCGCTGCGCTAGAGACGCCGAGGGCGCAGAGTGAAACCTCCTTTTCACTTTCTGCTGACCTGCCGTCGCTAAAGCTATGGCATGGCAAGGAGGACAGAAAGTGAAAAACAACTGCCCTTCGGGCGTATAGATATCGCGGAATACGTAAGGTTATTGTTGACCAGCTATCGGTAGTTTTCGTCTGAGGCGGATTGCTTCTTTCTGTTTGCCGTCCTCTCAACGGCAAACAGAAAATAGTTATTCTCTGCGTTCTCTGTGTCTCCGCGGTGAAAGAATGGGAGAACAGCCAATAGCCGGATATTTGCGTTACAAAGGTTGTAATCGATGACCGCTAAGATATTCACCAAGGAAGAATGGATTGAGGCATTAGAGGGTCTCAAGGATTCATACAGTGTCTTGGTGCCTGTCAAGGAGGGCGATTTTCACAACTTCAGGCCCCTCAACGAAGAATCCAAGGCGGATTTTGATTTTCAGAATACCCGGCTTTCGCCCAAGTCTTTAATACAGCCCCAATCGGAGCGAATGTTCGAGTACACCCTCGATGAGGCCAACCCGGAGGCCCATGTCATCAAAGAGGCGGCCAAGGATATCGCGCCCCAGGCGATCGTGGGCATCAGGCCCTGCGACGCCTGCGCCCTCGAGCTGGTCAAGATCAACTTTGACAACCCGGAGTTCAGGGACCCCTGGTGGGTGAAGAGGTATGAGGCAACGACGCTGGTGGCCCTCGGCTGTAACGATCCGTGTGCGACTTGCTTTTGTACGTCGGTTGGCACCGCACCCTTTGGTGAGAAAGGGCTCGACGTCTTGCTCTACGATCTGGGAGAGAATTTCTTGGCCAAGACCCTGACTGAGAAGGGAGAGGCGTTGCTCAAGAAGATCGGTCAGGGGAAGCCGGCGGATGACGCCGTTCAAAAAGAGGCCGTGTCGATCGCGAATTCCGCCTCAAAAAAGATCGCCTCGAAGGTACCCACGGACAAGTTGAGAGAAAAGGTGGTCAACGACCTCTTTGATGTCGCCTTTTGGGATGACGTGGCCTTCGCATGCATCAACTGTGGAACCTGTACCTACCTTTGCCCGACATGCTGGTGTTTCGACATCCAGGACGAGGTGCTGGGGAAGGAGGGCGATCGTATCAGGAATTGGGATGCCTGCATGTTTCCGCTCTTCACCCTCCATGGGTCGGGGCATAATCCCCGCATTGAAAAGACCCAGCGCGTCCGCCAGCGTTTCATGCACAAACTTAAATACTACGTGGATAAGTACGACAACGGCGTAGCCTGCGTGGGATGCGGCCGGTGCGTTCAGTTTTGTCCGGTTAACATCGACATTAGGGAAGTATTTGAACTCATGAATGACTATTGAAACAAGTGACTAAAGTTCGGAGTGACTAAACCCTACTGTTGCATAAACAACACGTCGAAAAGTCTGGAAAGACAAGAATAACA
>CAZAGT010000027.1:0-25453 GCA_964484515.1 uncultured Desulfobacteraceae bacterium
ACGTATCCCCTGTTCATTGAAAACGATATCGTGAAAGTGGACCTGAGCAAACCCATTAAAAGGAACGTGTTTCGACCGGAACAGGTCACCTACCCGCAGAAGACATGAGAACCTGGACGTTTACCGGAATTATCGCGACCCTCGTCATCATCCTTTCGATACCGGCCTATCTGTTGAAGGAAAGGCATTTCCTTCGCCCCACCGACCAAACACTCGGAGCCACCTTCCTGGGCGCCCGGAAGTGCATGGATTGCCACAAGCGGGAATACGACCGCTGGCACGATTCCCACCACGACCATGCCATGGAGGTGGCCGACGATGCATCCGTGCTGGGTGATTTCAACAACGCCGTCGTTGAGTTTCACGGCGTCACCTCCCGTTTTTACCGCAAGGAGGACAAGTACTTTGTCTTCACTCAGGGGCCAGACGGAAAGATGGGTGAATTCGAAATTACCCATACATTCGGGTGGCACCCGTTACAGCAATACCTTGTCCCGTTCCCGGGGGGACGGCTGCAGTGCTTGCCCATCGCCTGGGACGTCGAGCGGAAACGATGGTACAACCTCTATCCGGATGAGCCGTTCGATCCCCGGGACTGGCTCTATTGGACGAATGCCGGCCAGAATTGGAACGGTATGTGCGCAGAGTGCCATTCGACCAATCTGAAAAAAAACTTCGACGTCAGGACTGGCACATACCAGACTACCTGGGCGGACATCGATGTCGGGTGTGAGGCCTGTCATGGACCGGGCTCGCGCCATGTCGCCTGGGCCGAACTGCCGGACATGGCGCGGCCCGAGGTCCCCAATGCTGAATTGATCGTCAAGACCGACGAAATCGACTCACGCAGCCTGGTGGAGCTCTGTGCCCCCTGTCATTCGCGCCGTGCGGCGCTCGGAGACTACACCCACTCCGAACTGGATTTGCTCGATAGCCTGCTGCCCAGCCTGCTCACTGCCGAGCTCTATTACGCCGATGGGCAGATCCTGGAGGAAGTCTATGTCTACGGCTCGTTCACCCAGAGCAAGATGTATCGGCGCGAGGTGGGATGCAGCGACTGCCACGACGTCCACAGCGCCAGGCCCTTAAAGGAAGGCAATGCACTCTGCCTGCAGTGCCACCGAGCCGCAGAGTATGACGCCAAGACGCATCATTTCCATAGGAGCAAAGGTGAAGCGGGTGAGGCGATTCGTGCGTCCGATGGCGAAATACTGTTCGACGTGGGCTCCGGGGCCGAGTGTGCCCAGTGCCATATGCCGGGACGGCATTACATGGGGATCGATTACCGCCCGGACCACAGTTTCCGGGTACCGCGGCCCGATCTCACCGTGACGCTCGGGACTCCCAACGCCTGTAATCGCTGCCATGCAGATAAATCTCCGGAGTGGTCGGACGAAAAGATGACCGAGTGGTACGGGCCTGGTCGTCGGTCCCACTACGGTTCTATCATCACGGCGGGACGTAGCGGCCTGCCTGAGGCGAAGGCGGATCTGATCCGCCTGGCTGGGGATCAGCTCTATCCTGTGGTCGTGCGCGCTACCGCGTTGGCCCTTCTGAGTGCTTACCCGGGCGAAGAAGCGGAACGAACCTATGAAATCGCTTTGATGGATGATGAGGCCCTTATTCGTCGAACGGCCGTAGAGTATTCGAACATACCCGGTCAAGAAAGGCAGGCTGCGCTCATTGCGCCTCTCATCTACGATCCCGTCAAGGCGGTCCGCATGGAGGCCGCCCGCAGGCTTGCCGGTGAATCATCCAAGCATCTAAGCCGTGACCAACAGAAGCAGTTTCAGTCTGCACTGGAAGAATTCGTCGCTTCCATGGAATACTCCGGTGACTTTGCCTTCGCTCGGTACAACCTCGGCAATCTCTATGGGGAATTGAATCGGCCGGAGGAAGCTGTCCGCAATTATCGAGCCGCCTTGAAGATTGACGAGGCCTTCTATCCGGCGAAGGTGAATCTGGCCATGCTGTACAATCAGAGGGGTGAAAGCGACAAGGCCGAAGTCCTGCTGAAGGCCGTCGTCAACGAAAATCCGGAAATGTTTGAGATCAACTATTCCCTCGGACTGCTCTTGGCCGAAAAGCAGGCGTACGAAGAAGCAGCGGTATATCTTGAGAGGGCGGCGCAGGGCATGCCGCGGAGAGCCCGCGTTCATTACAACCTGGGATTGTTGCTGCAGCACCTCAAGAGGGATACGGAAGCAGAAGCGGCCTTGCTGAAGGCATTAGGCCTTGAGCCGGATAATATGGATTTCCTCTATGCCGGAGCTGATTATTACATCAAGAGAGGAAGGCTTGCGGAAGCCAGAGCCATGGCCGAACAAATGGTTGCAAAGCACCCCACCAACAGGATGGGCCACGAACTACTTCGGTTTATTGACAGCCAATGAGGGGTGCGCCTGATTCCATGAAGCGACCTGAAGCGTCCTCGACTTTATCAGCGGGAAGGTCTATCCTGATTTTTCGTGTTTCGTAAAGGAGACGACAAGGCATGTTCAAAACGCTGTTGAAGACATGGTACGGCGTCCTTTTGATGGCCATGATCGGCACGATCTGGGGCGTCTATCCAGCCTTAGCTAAAGAAGCGGCACCGTCTCAGGAAGCGACGAAGACGCAAAAGGAAAAAGGGCCCTCCGCCGGCGAGTTGAGCCTGGAAGATATCAAGGCCAGGCGCGCGGCCACAGAGGCTTCGAAGGCCTTGAGCGATTCGGTCAAGAAGAGCGTACTCGGTTTCCTGGATAGGACCATCCGTTTCTGGGAGCTGGCAGAGCAGTTCGACGAGCAGGCCGAAGCAATCGCAAAAAAGATCGAGGAGGCCCCTAAACGGCTCAGCGAAATCCAAAAGGAGATGGAAAAACCGCCGCCCACAACGGAGTCGATCGAGAATGAAGCATCGCAGTTGGAAACCGACAAATTGGAGCAACGGATCCACCAGGAAGAGGCCGCCCTATCCAATGCCAAGAGCACCCTTTCAGAGCAGGAGACGAAGCTGGACCAGCTACGAAACCGCCCTCAAACGCTCCGGGAGGGCGTAAGCAAGGCCAAGGCGCGACTGGAGGAATTGCGTAGAGAATTGAGCGCCGCGCCGCTTCCGGATGAACCTTCCGAGCTGAAAGAGGCCCGGAGTCTGGCCCTTTTGGCCGAACAAGCAAAGTGTCAGGCGGAGATCAGGGCGTCCGAGCAGGTGTTGGCCGGCAGTGAAGTGCTGATCTCGCTCCAAAGTGCGGAACGGGATCTGGCCGCTCGGGAGGTGGCCTGGCGCGGGACCATGGCCAAGGCATGGCAGGAGCAGGGCCAGAAACGACGCGAGCTGGAGGCCACCAAGGCGCGCAAAGAGGCCGAACGGGCGAGCCAGAGGGCCTCTGATTTGCCGCCCGCCATCCAGGCCCAACTGCAGATCAATATCAAGCGGAGCGAGGAATTGGAGCGGGTCACCGAGCAGGAGGCCCAAACCGCCCAACGCCTCGAGCGGAAACAGGCCCTCCTTAAGGAGATCGAGGAGGAATACGCCCTGGCCCGGCAGCGGGTCGAGGCGGAAGCGATCACTCAGACGATCGGCCTGGCCCTGCGTGAACAGCGGCAATCCCTGCCGGAGCCGCGGAGCTTCCAGCGGAACTCGGCGGAGCGCAAGGTCCTTATGAGCGATATCCGCGAGGCCCTCCTCCAGATCGACCGGGAACGGCGTGAACTGGCCGATCCGGAGGACGAGACGAATCGGATCGTCAAGGACCTTGGTCCTCTTGCGGAGGGTGAACTCGACCCAATGCGAAAAGAGGTCCGAAGGCTGCTGAGTGATCGGCGCGACGTGCTTGAAAAGTTGCAGGCCGCCTATCGGAGGTCCTTTAAGGACCTTCAGGAACTCGAGTTCGCGGACCGGCAGGTGGCGTCGAAGGCAACGGCCTATGCCGAGTTCCTCGACCTTCATTTGCTCTGGATGCGTAGCTCAAAGGTGATCGGGGTGGCCTATCTGCACGATCTCGCGGCCGCTCTACGCTGGATTACGAGTCCCTCCAATTGGCGGGAGGTGATGCGCGAAGTGGGGCGGTCATTTGGGCGCGGCCCCTTGGTTTGGGTCTTGGGCCTGCTTGTGGTTGCGGCCTTGCTGCGGTCCAGACGATACGCCCGTCGGGATCTCACCCGGGTTGCCGAAAAGGTCGGCCGTGTCCAAACTGATTCCTTTGTCTTGACCCTGCGGGCTTTGGTGATGACGGCGCTCATGGCGGCCGGATGGCCCTTTTTGATCGGACTCGTCGGCCTTCAGTTACGCCTATCCCCGAGCGCACCGGATTTTACCCGGGCGGTAAGCATGGGTATGATCGTTGCCGCACTGGTGCTACTCATGTTCGGGTTCCTACGAAACTATTGCCGCAAAGACGGATTGGCGCAGGTCCATTTCGATTGGCCGGAGTCGGCTCGTCTGACCGTGCTGCATAATCTCTCCTGGCTGCTGCCGGTGGTCCTGATTGCGCTGTTTCTGACGTGGACCTGCGAGTTGGGCAGGAGGCCCGAATTTCCCGATTCCTTGGGTCGGCTTGCCTTTGTGGTGGGGATGATCGCGGTATCGTTTTTTATGGCACGGGTCCTGCGGTTCTCCGGTGGGGTGGTCACCTTTCTGAAGAAGCGCCATCCGGATGGGTGGCTCGTCAAGACCCGCGGCATCTGGTATTCGGCGGCCGTGGGCGTGCCTATGCTCGAGGCCTTGATGGCGGTGATGGGCTATTACTACACCGCCATGGTCCTCTGGCGGTACGTGCACGCCACGATTTGGTTTCTGATCGGGATCCTCATGCTCCAGGGTCTGTTGCTGCGCTGGATGCTGATCGCCAAACGGCGGTTGGCCTTCGAGGAGACCAAACGAAAGAGGGAGATGGAGCGCAAGGCGGCCCGCGCCAAGGCCTCCGAAGGCCAGGACGGCGTCGATCTCGACACGTTCCCACTGGAGGAGCCAAAGATCGATTTCGACCAGGTAGGGGAGCAGACCCGCTCGTTGCTACGGATCGCGATCCTCTTCGCCGCGCTGGCCGGACTGTGGGCCATTTGGTCTTCGATTTTGCCGGCGTTGAACATCTTAGAAAGCGTCGAACTGTGGAGCTACCGGGCCGAGGTGGACGGGGTCACCCGGAGGATTCCGATCACCCTGCAGAACCTGGTGCAGGCCGTCATCGTCGGCACAGTCGCCTTTGTGGCGGCCCGCAATCTGCCGGGCGTCCTGGAGATCACCCTCCTTAAGCGTTTACCGCTTGATGCCGGTGCACGCTATGCCTTCACGACCATCTGCCGGTATCTGCTCACGGGCATCGGGATCGTCGTGGCCTTCAGTGTCATCGGCTTTAGCTGGTCCAAGCTGCAGTGGCTGATCGCCGCCCTCGGCGTGGGTCTCGGTTTCGGCCTGCAGGAGATCGTGGCCAACTTTATCAGCGGTCTTATCATCTTGTTCGAGCGGCCTTACCGGGTGGGTGACGTGGTGACGGTCGGCGATACGATGGGAGTCGTCTCACGGATCCAGATCCGCGCCACCACCGTAACCGATTGGGACCGCCGGGAATTGATTGTGCCCAACAAGGATTTCATAACAGGGCGGCTGATCAACTGGTCCTTGTCCGATGCCATCACGCGGATTCGGGTCCCGGTCGGGATCGCCTATGGTTCCGACACCGAGCTGGCCGAAAAGCTATTACTGAAGGTAGCCTCGGAAAATCCAAAGGTGCGAAAAGACCCGGAGCCCATGGCCCTCTTTCAAGGCTTCGGCGACAACAGCCTCAATTTTGACCTGCGCGTGTTCGTCAGTGAATTGGGGGATCGTCTGCCGGTCATGCACGAACTCCACATGGCGATCGATCGGGAGTTTCGCAAGGCTGGTATCACGATCGCGTTTCCCCAGCGGGATGTTCATCTGGATGCGGCCGAGCCGCTCAATGTCCGCGTGGTCTCAGATCGTGAGGGCAAGCCGGAGCCGAATACGAAGGCGTGAAGAAGCTCGTGCTCCGAATCGCTCGTCTTTACCATGATGCCTCGCGGGGAAGGATGGGGAGGAATGGCGCGTCGCCCTCCTGGCCCGCAGGGCAAAGCAGGTAGTCTTTGGCGCAGTTTCGCTGTGATTTTGGAAAAGGGCTCCGCGCAGAGGCGCTGAGCCTTTCACTGCAGATCATATTTGGATATCAGGCGAGACAGATAGGTCCTTTGAATGTCCATGATCTTTGCGGCCTTGCTGCGATTGCCGCCGGTGTGCTCGAGGTTGAGCGTGATGAATTCCTTTTTGAAACAATCTACGGCTTCCTTGAGACTGAGTCCCACTGTGAGGCCGGGCTGACTCGTCTTTGCCCCGTTGATAGGCAGATCTTCAGGGAGGATCTCCTTTTGGTTGCCCATGACCACGGACCGTTCGACGGCGTTGGCGAGTTCGCGCACGTTGCCGGGCCAATCGTACTCGATCATCTTTTGCATCGCCTTTTCGGAGATCTGTAACTGGGAAAGCCCACGCTCGGATTTGAAGACATCCAGGAAGTGACTGGCAAGCCGCGGGATGTCGTCCTTCCTTTCCTTCAGGGAAGGCATGTGGATCTGGACGACATTGAGACGGTAATAAAGGTCCTCGCGAAAACGCCCCTCCTGGACTTCTTTGGAGATGTCCCGGTTTGTGGCCGAGATGAGCCGGAAGTCCACAGAAATAGAAGTATGTCCGCCTACCCTGTAAAAGAGCCCCTCCTGCAAGACCCGCAGCAGCTTGGCCTGCATACTAGGTGACATCTCGCCGATTTCGTCGAGGAAAAGGGTACCGCCGTCGGCCATTTCGAGTTTGCCTGCCCTTCGGTTGGTTGCGCCGGTAAAGGCGCCCTTTTCGTACCCGAAGAGCTCCGCTTCGAGGAGGGTCTCCGGAAAGGCCGCACAGTTCAGCAAGATCATCGGCTTTTCCTTACGTGGCCCGGCCCGGTGAATCAGCCTGGCCAGCAATTCCTTGCCCGTACCGCTCTCACCCAGGATCATGGTGCTGGTCTTCGAGTTTGCGACCTTAAGGGCGTCCGTAACGACCTTCTTCAGGGTGACGCTGTCACCCACGATCTCGTATTTGCTCCAAAGCTCCTCTTTCAAATCCCGGTTTTCCCTCTTGACCTGGTCTATTTTGCGGGCATCGGTGATGGCCACCGAGGCCAATTGAGCGAAGGACTCCAGGATCTTCATATCCTCGCTCTGAATGGCGCTACCGTCTTCCTTGTCTATGATCTCGACAACCCCGATAATATCGCCATTCACCTTCATTGGGACGCAGGCTATCGAACGTGTCTCAAACCCGGTCGATTCGCTGATCTTCTTGTCCCATCTGTGATCCTTCCGAACATCCGGAATGAGAAGTGGTTCCCCGTTTTCGGCCACGAAACCGGCGATTCCCTGACCCAGTTCAACCTCGTACTTACTGACTTCATCTTTCTTTTCGCCGGTAGCTACCTTGAAGTAGAGCTTCTTGGACTTCCTGTCCAGCAACATAAGAGAACTCGCCTTGGCCTGCATCATCCGAGTGGCCGTATCGATGATGAGTTCCAGCAATTGATCCACATCAAGTACGGACGAGACCCAGGTGGAAATCTCTTTGAGACGTTCTATGGGTGATTCGGAGACAGGTACTCGTGCGTGCATCAGCTCTCTCCCATTGCCTTAATTCGTCAGGTATTTTGATCACCTCAAAAAGCATCTTACGCACCCCAGCCCCCGGCCCTCGCTTTGTTGGGAAGGGACGAAATGGGGAGGTGAATGAAGAGGCCGATCAAAGTCCAGCACCGTATACTTTCCTATCGGCCATTGGATGGAAAAGGATTATGGATGTATGCAAATTAATAACGCGCGGCGCTCGATTTCTGCCTTCGCGAGGGTTATCCAGCAAAAACATCGGGCAATAATACGAAAAGACCAGCAATTTGTCGGAATACGGCGAAAAGACGAGTATCTAAATGTGCAAGGAATCTTAAACAGGATTCTTTTCTTTGGATTAGAATCTGGATTTCTTAAAAAATTCCAGAATGGAAATTTTTCTATTCATAGTGAGAACTTAGTCACACAGGGACAAAATACGCCCAAAAAAAGGGAGGTTAGGGTGTGAACAAAAAAGGTTGGGAACTCAGTGATATTTTGCGTTTACGCGCTTTGACATGCCAGCGGCCCCCAAATAGAAGTAGGATCGAGGACAGAGGCATGGAAAAGTGAGTATCACGGAAGAAAGAATGGGCCTCGGTTCGAAGATCTGGGGTAAGGAGGTGGGTCGCCTAGACGCGTCTTCAGAGGGGGACAACGGGGACCGACGATCAAGGATTGATCGAAGGCAGTTTTCCTACACGGCTCACATTCCAGAAAGACGGTGTGGTCAGGATCGGAGGATTGGGGCGGAGCGTCGATGCGGTCGGGACCGCAGGGTGTTTAGCAGCAAGCGCAAGCGGGCCGGTGTGGAGCGTCGAAACGGCGATGACCGGCGAACCGCCTCGCTCAATCTCTAGTCCTCCATATCCTCCGGCCCAGGCCGGCTCGCTTCCGGATCTCTCGTCAAGACCGGCGCCATTATCAGCCTTCCTAGTTGCCGAGCTTGCGTCTCGCCGCAGCCTTTTTCGCCATTCGAAGAGCTTCTAAAGGCCACAGCATCCGCCAGGAGTTTGCGCATATCAGCCCGAAATGCCGCACAAGAATTCCCCTGTTATTTCAATAAGTTCTTGACAAAGATGCTGAAATGTGCAGAATAGTAGCTCAACTCTATATCGCGGGAGAGTCTCAGCAATGACGACCAGCTGTCCGTCTTTCCATCGGTGTTCGCACGTGCTCAAGCTTTGGGCCCGAGATTCCGAAGGTTCCATAGGAAAGGCATCGCAATGTAGTGCTGTGACGAGTTCCGTTGCCGACATCTCGACCACGAAGGTGGGCAAGCCGAATGCCGATCGTATCTACCCAGACAACCCAGACACCTGGCACAAATCTTTCCCGACGACACTTTATCCTGAAAGGCGCCCTGGCCGGGATAACCCTGACGCTGCCGGAGCCGATCCGAGCTGCCATCGTGGCACCGCATCCGTCGCCAAGGGTCATTTCCTTTCACAACACCCATACCCAGGAGTCCCTCCGGACTGTGTACTGGGCTGACGGTGTCTACTCCCAACGAGCCCTTCAAAGGATTAACCACATTTTACGCGATCACCGTAGTGGAGAGGTGAAGCCGATCGATAGGCGCCTGTTGGACCTCCTTCACGCGATTGAGACGAAGCTTGGCGTATCACGGACATTTCAGGTCATTTCAGGCTATCGTTCGCCTGTGACCAACGCCCGTCTCCGCATGCGCAGCAAAGGGGTCGCAAAATACAGCCTCCATATGCGCGGCAAGGCCATCGATGTTCGCCTGCCTGATGACGATCTCTTCGAGTTACGAGGTGCTGCGCTGGCGTTGGGGGTCGGCGGGGTGGGCTATTATCCCCGGGCGGGTTTCGTTCACGTCGATGTAGGTCGGGTGCGTTATTGGGAAGGTCGCGGCTGACCGGTGGGCGGCTGTTCGTTCAAAGCCTTGACCAGGATATCGTCACGGCCGTAGATATCATCCCGGAAGTGTACTCTTTCCGATTGGTCGACCCAAGCCGTCAAGTAAAGGACGTGCGTGACGATCGGTTCGGGCAGTCGCACGATCTGCGTTTTTCGCGTATCGATGGACTTCAGAATTCGCTCAATGCTCCACTTTGGATCTGCCCGTAACAGGTACCCCGCCAACTCAATCGGTTTTTCAATTCGGATACATCCTGAGCTAAAATTGCGCTGAGGCCTCTTGAACTGCTCGCGCGCGGGGGTATCGTGCAAATAGACATCGAATTTGTTGGGCAGCATGAATTTGATCCGGCCCAAGGCGTTCCATGGGCCTGGATCTTGGCGGAGCTTAAAGGAGAAATTGCGGGGCTTGACCTGCGCCCAGTCTACCGAAAACGGGTCAACTTCAGGGGCGTTAGCCTTCCAACCCCGAAAGACGCGGATCTTCTGATCGACTAGATACTGGGGGTTTTTCCGCATTCGCGGTAGGATGTCTTCCTTGGCGATCCGCGGGGGCACATGCCAGTAAGGGTTCAATTCCATGTAAATCATTTTCCCGGTGAAGACCGGGGTCTTCCGGTATCGAGTCCCAACGATGACCCGCATTTTCAGCACAACCTGCTCATTTTCGATCACGAACAACTGGTAGGCGGCCGTATTGATCAGGAGATAGCGATGACCGAAATCTCGCGGCAGCCAACGCCAGCGCTCCATATTCAATTCGATTTGACGTAGGCGGTCTCCTGCTGGCACGTTGAGGGCGGCCAAGGTGGCCGGACCGACTAGACCGTCAGCAATAAGCCCGTGTCGCTCCTGAAACCTCAAGACGGCCAGGTGTAGCTTCTCATCGAAGAGATCTTCTTCCTCCTCGCCGGTTGCGATCAAGTCCTCGGATACCTCCAACCGGGATCTGAGGGCGGCCACCCGTTCTCCTCGATCCCCTTTTCTCAGCATCGGTCCGCGGGTAACAATCGGCCATCCGCCTCGTTCAACGATTCCACGATAGGTCAAGAGTGCTTCCTTCATTTCCGAATACTCAGTGTTGTGAGGACGCAAGAGATCGAGTGCTCGTTGAATCTGGCCCTCAGCGGCTGCCTCTTGGAGGACGCTAACCAAATCGACTTCGCGATTTCGGATGAACCATTCGGAGCGGATCGTTTCAGGATTGACACGGCCGGTCGCCAGGTGAGAGGCGTACAAAAGGAAAGCATCTGTTAATAGCAGGTCGAAGTCGGCCAGACGTTCGCAGTCGGCTTGCGCAACCTCCGTGCTCGCATCATCCGGCCGGCAAAGGAATTCTTGAATAGAGGCGAGGTGGTAGTCGTCCGGCCTGAGCCCTTCGCCGTCAGCCTGATTGATGATCCCCATGAGGGTTGATGCATCCGGTCGAATTCCATCATCATTGATCCAAGCCGGTCTGTACTCCTGTCGTTCATAGAAGCGGCGCAGCAGGTCCGAGCCGCAGACCAATTTGGATGTACTACAGAAGATGTCTTGATTACCGTTCTTGAGGGAGATTCGATCAGCCAAGCAAACGGTGAGTTGGTCGGATAGGCCCTGCGCCGGGACGTCAGCCGGGATGAAAAGGAGACTCAGCAAGAAAAACAGCAAGATACGGAGGGGCGCGTGGTGCTCTGAGAGTCTCATTTTCCCTGATCCGAAAAGTAACCGCTTAGTATCATTCGAGATTTCTCCCCAAAGATCCGTGGACGAAAAACCCCTTTCCAGCCTCCCACCGGACCTCGCGGCACTCAGACTGATATCCGAAGGTCCGGATCACGATCGAAAACGGATCCTTGTGAGGCGCCTCATTCTAAACTCATAATAGAACCCCACTTTGGTCCGTATAACTCACCCGTCGGGATGGGTTCAAGGGGAATTCGGTGGGGGGCGTTAAGGTATCAAAGATGTCCTTTCGTGAAGTCTCATAGGAGGGAATAGATACTCGATCTCAATCGAATCCATGTTCGCTGCTGAGGCTGTTGAAAAACGCCCATCTGCCGTTCGACAGGCTCACGGCCCTGAGCTAAGCCGAAGGGCTGCGTTGCCCTCATCCCTCGTCACTGCGGCGTACTTCTATGTACGCCTCATTCCTCAGGATTTCGGAAGCCTTGCATATGGACATTTTCCATCAGCCTCAGAGAAATAGGTTTTTCGACAGCTTCGCTAGATCGTCTGATGTGGTATCGCGTACCAGGTAACGAAGCGGGAACGTGAAGGTGTCCTTCTTACCGCCGAAATCCTGTCGGTACCAATTAAATATTTGTGAGAGCAAGATCTTGTCTTCCCCGGCAACAAGGACGACCTCGGAGCTATTTGTGAAACTCATCGGCGCCCTATCCTAGGACAATCAGGTCTTGCCTTTGACCTTCTTGATGATCTTAGGGATAGAGAATGAAAAAACGAACAGGGACATGGAAAAGAAGACCTTAAGCGAAATGAGTTCTGCCCAGTTGCCCGAGACCCATACCTCTTTTAGGGTGCCGATAAAGAAGGTGAATATAAAGGTCCCGACGATGATACCGAGTCCGGTGCCAAAGAAGTAGTCCCAGAAATGAACCTTGGTAAGGCCCATCCCGAAATTCATCGGCGTAAAGGGAAAGTAAACCAAGCGGAGGTAAAGAACTGCTGCAAACCCGTTTCGCTCAATAGCATCATCGTACCTCTTGAGTCTCTCCCCGATCAATGACGCGGCAAACTCCCGGCCTAAGGTTCGGCCGATAAGAAAGGCGAGGCTCGCGCCGATCATGGCGCCTACCCAAACATACAAGAAACCCCAGTAGGCACCAAAGATGGCGGCTCCCAGTCCCGTCAGGAGGGTCCCCGGGACAAACAAACAAACGCCGGCGGCATAGATCGCCATGAATAGGGCGGGGGCCCAGAACCCCGCCGTATCAAGAAATCGACCCAATCCCTCCGCGTTCAGATAGCCCTTGATCGGCGTGAAACGGATCAGGCCAATAGCAGCCAAGATGAACACGACCAGGATCAAGGCCTTCACAATAGCCTTTCTGCGACCTGGGTTGCTTTGCTGAAGGGCAGCTTCCATGTATTGCTCCTTGTTGAGGCTGTCAGAAAACGGCCATCCATTGACCTGTCACCCGTCTTCGGGGCCGCAGGCCCGGCCTTTGAGGTGAAAAAAGAGCTTGAGGCCCTTCTTGACCTTTTCCGAGAATATCTTTGGTGAAAAATAGGTCCCTGCAAGCCTTTTGTTGATTTCACCCAGCGTCGGATAGGGGTGCACGGCGGAGGCCAAGGTAGAGAGTTTGACCTTACCATTGAGCACCGCCACCCACTCGTTGAGGAGTTCACCGGC
Source organism: uncultured Desulfobacteraceae bacterium (assembly GCA_964484515.1). Lineage (GTDB taxonomy): Bacteria > Desulfobacterota > DSM-4660 > Desulfatiglandales > HGW-15 > CAZAGT01. The sequence continues at coordinate 12,866 of CAZAGT010000027.1, forward strand.
CTGCGGTCCCAAGATCTGGACCCCCAAAGGTTTTTGTTTCTCATCCAGGATCATTTTGATCTTTCCGACCTTTTCTCCTTCGGCCACACTTCGATCATTGTCCTCAAAGGCTTCGGTCCAGACTGAGTAGTCAATGCCGGCCTCCGCAGCACGCTTTTCGTTCATGCCGATACTGGCGAGTTCCGGATCCGTATAGGTGCACCAAGGCAAGAAGGTATAATCCACCTTCCGTGGTAGATGAAAGATAATATTACCGAGCACGATGCCACCCTCATAGCCGGCTGCATGGGTGAAGAGATGCGTGCCGGTTACATCGCCGGCCGCATAGATGTGTCTTTGGGTCGTCCTCAGCCTGTGGTCCACACGCAGGCCCCTACCGTTGGACTTAACTCCGATATCCTCGAGATTGAGCCTGTCCAGGTTCGGCTGCCTGCCCATGGCCACCAGGATGGTCTCCGTCCGCAGGGTTTGTCTGGCACCTGTGCCGTCCTCGATCTGGACCTCGCGTTCCGATCCCCGATCGTGCAGTCGAAGGACTGAGGTATTGAGATGGAAGATGACGCCCTCGGCACGAAGGACGTCCATGACCGCATCGGCCATGTCTTTATCCTCTCGGCTGAGGATCTGCCTACTGCGCTGCACGACGGTGACCTGCGAACCAAGCCGCGCAAAGGCCTGCGCCATCTCGATCGCAATGGGGCCGGCCCCGAGAATGACCATGGATTTGGGTAACCGATCCAACGAGAAGATCTCACGATTGGTGATAAAAGGAGTCTTTTCCAACCCGTCAATCGGCGGGATCGCGGCCGAAGAACCGCTTGCGATCACCCAGTTCTTCGCAGAATACGTGTGAGCATTAAGCTTGATCGTGCGTTCGTCGACAAAGCTCGGTTCTCCGAACGCGACCTTGGCGCCGAGATTGCAGAATCTTTCCTCTGAATCGTGTTTCTGAATCGTGTCGATGACCGATTGGATTCGCTTGCTGACCTCACGGAAATCGACAGGAGGTGTGTCAACCTGGGGCAGGCCGAACGATGTTGCCGTTTTCATGAAATGGTAGACGTGGGCGGTCCGGATCAACGTCTTACTGGGGACGCATCCAAAATGGAGGCAGTCGCCGCCAAGTCTCGCCTCTTTCTCCACCAGAAGGGTCTTGGCCCCAAGCTGGGCGGCTCCGGCCGTTACTGTCAGCCCCGCTGATCCGCCACCAATCACGCCGACGTCAAACTCGTAGTCCACCCTGATCCCCCTTTTAAATGAACCGCAGCCGATATTACCCCAAACCGAAAGATCCACGCGGGCAACAAAACAGTCTAGGTCTTCGTCGCTCCAACGTACAGACCCTTACAAATGCCAGGTGCAACGCGATCCTTGTTAGGAGCCTGAAAGAATTTGGCCATTTTTTCAGCCGCGACAATGGCGGCCTGCTTTTTCTTGTCGGCCACATCGGGACCGCCATGACGTACTTGTCGGCCGATTTGACTTCTGCAATGGTATCCTCCACCGACCGCCAGGCAGCCAATTCCTCTTCCGAATGATCCAAGCCGTGCAGAATCGTGTATTTTGCCTGCAGGGCGAGTCCCGCAAAGGGCGGCAGTTCTTTAGTAAAGAGGTTCAGGGTTACGATTTCATGAGCCGGGTTAGCTTGCCGGTAAGACTTGACAAAGGCATCAGCGGCGGAGATCGAGTAGGATCGTTCTCCGCGCGGGGAGGCCTGGATATTCAACAATTTGCTCATGTTCTCCTCCTTCATGCAACGGCTTCATGAAGGCCTATTTTTCCAGATCCGTTGAGCTGCCACAGCGGAAACAGGGTCTTCGTCGAATCCAAATAGGGGTTAGTTAGCGCTTCGTGACGTGGAAATCTCTGAAATGATTCTTGCGTTCTTTTTTAAAATGTTTAGTATACCGAATCCATTTTCAAGTGGCGGCATATCGTCTTTAAACCCTAAAAACAATCCAAAAGATAAGCAACCTTAGTACCCTGTCCATTAGGGTGAAGGGTGTATTTTTTGACAAGAAGGGCTCTATTCTGGTTCTCCACGGGGCGACATCTTTGGAAAGGCACAGCCTCGATTGGTGCTAAGAATGGCCGGTAAGCATCCGGTTTTTTTGAGATTTACGGGCGTCTCAAAGCTGGACCGGGCCTTTTCTGCAGAGACTGAAGCTCTCTCGAACATGAGTTCGATCGGAAAGGCCAGCCCTGAGGAATATGAGGAGGTTTTGAGGTGAGCAATTGGAAACCAACTCGTGGCAGAGTGCTTCTGAGCGTGTTGCTGGTTATAGCCGTTCAATCGTCAGCCTGGGCGTCTGAGATTCTGCTGGATGATTACAAGGTCGGTCTAAGTCCAAAGTGGCATGAGAAATGCCTGGCCGGCAAGACGTCATATGAAGTCGTTCAAGAAGACGGCCAGGCCTATATCAAGGCGACCAGCCGCTCGGCAGCTTCCGCGCTTTACTACAAGATTGAATACGATGCCAAGGAGTACCCTATCATCACCTGGAGATGGAAGGTTGCGAATGTCCTCACCAAGGGAAACGCCCTGGAGAAGAAGGGCCATGATTTTGCAGCCCGTGTGATGGTCATATTTCCCGCTACGGTGCCATGGAAGTCGCAAGCATTGAGCTACTCCTGGGCCAATAGGCTTCCTGTTGGATCGGTTGCTCCCAACCCCTACCTTCCCGGTGCTAACACGATCGTCCTAAAAAGCGGCCCAACGCAGACAGGACAGTGGTTTGAGGAAAGCCGGAACATTGTGGAAGATTTCCGGCGGTGCTTCGGCCAGGATCCGCCTCAGGTGGGGGCCATTGCCATCATGACGGATACGGACAATACGTGTGAAGAGGCGATGGCCTGGTATGGGCCGATTCGAATTTCTGCAGCCTCAGACTGATTCCACCTTTACGTGGGATTGAGAAGCCTGGTACTCAGGGCGCGGATCCTTACGACTTCGACCGGATATAGTCTTCCAGGCCGATCTCCCGCAGGTACAGCTCTTCTTTCATATAGTCCAGTACGATCCTGAGCTTATCTTCAGACATAAATCCCGGAATAATTGTGACCGGCTCGCCGTCTTTGTTGATGAAGAGGAGGGAGGGAAGCCCCCGGATGCCAAAGGCCCCGGCAAGCTGTTGATACGTGAATGTCTTGTCTTGAAATGTCCCCTCCCTTACCCGATCCTCAGTATTGACCTTAATGGTGATCCAATCCGAAGCGAACATTTCCTTGATGGGCCGGGCTGAGAACGTGGTCTCGTCCATTTTCCGGCACCAATGGCACCAAGAGGCATAGAAGTCGACAAGGATGGGCTTCCTTTCAGCCCGGGCGGCCGCTATCCCCTCATCCCAATCGTGGTACCACCCTCTCTCGCCGCTCGGCTCCGAGGTATGAGAGGATGCTCCGACGGTCGATTCGGCTGAAGCCGGTGCACTCGTCACGGTATCCGCCGCCTTTTCACAACCTGAAGCCAGCAAAGATCCGACCATGATTATCCAGAAGGGACTACTCACGATCAACATGAGCCTAGTGGTCTTGTGAGGTCTTCTTTTCATATCGTTTGATATCCTTTCTATCCAGATCAAGCCAAGGTCCTATATAGGGTCTTTGGGCCATCAGCTATCAGCAGTCAGCGCCGCCTCTTGCCGCAAGGCGGCCAGGTTGATCAACCGGGAAACTCCATGAAATTGGCACTTGAATTTGACAGTTTCAGATTCTTTGGAGCGTGTTCGCCTGATCATGGGGGTCTCTTTTCAAAAACGAGGAATTGAGCGCGATGTCTCGGCATAAGGCGCTACCCGAGGCGGCCGGAGGGCCACCGTGGTATAGGCCGGATTGATAGCCTTGGCCCATTCTCTGAATCTGCTCCGGCCGCCTGGCTTGCAAGCTTCTTCAGCGTTCGAGCGGGTAACGTTTCGTTTTTGAAAAGAGCCCCCCGTGGCCAGGCATTAAGGCTTAAACGACTTCATTTCATGGAGTTTCATACGAGCTTAGGGCTTTCCCTGACCTTTAATCCATATTCCTCTTCCGGTATTGACTCCTGCCCTTTGAACGCTTTCGTCACGTGTATGTCTCAGTTTCCTATCCCGGCCCGAACTCGGGCGTGTAACGCTCCCGTCCGTCCGGAATCCTGTCCAACACCTCCATATTGACAAGATAACGCGGAGGCCGATCCTCGATAAATCGGATCGATTCGTCAAGCATCTTTTCCCTCAAACTCCAACTCGATTCCTCGCTGTACCAACCCATGTGCGGGGTCAACAAAACGTTGGGGGTCCGATACCATTCGCTATCGGGAGGAGGCGGCTCACGGCCTTCGACCACATCGATCCCGGCACCGGCGATCCGTCCTTCCTTCAGCGCCCTGATAAGTGCGGTATTGTTGACGGTTGCCCCGCGTGAGGTGTTAACGAGGAAAGAGGTCTCCTTCATTATCCTAAGCTGAGGTTCATCGATGAGGTGATGTGTTTCTTCGTTGAGGGGCGTGTGAAGCGTGACCACGTGAGCCTCTTTGAGCACCTCCTCAAGGGAATAGGTCCGAATACCCAGCTCCTTTTTTCTTTCTTCAGACAGATAGGGGTCGCATACCATGATGGTCATGTTCATCGAAGACATCTTCGCGAGCACCCGACTCCCGATCCGTCCGCAACCGACAATCCCAAGGATCTTCCCTTCAAGACGATAGAAGGGAAGCACGGCGGCGAAGTCCCACGTGCCTGAAGCTGATGCCGCCGGCATCCGCTCTCTCATCTGGTAGATCTTGCGGGCGGCGGCGAAAACAAGGGCAACCGTTTGCTCGGCCACGTCCTCTGAGCAATAATCAGGTATATTTGAAAACATGATGTTCATGGAGGTGCACGCAGCAACATCAACATTGTCGTAGCCGATCCCGTGTCGGAGTATTCGTTTGCAACTTCTGAGCCGCCGAATCAACGAACCCGTCAGTTTGGCCATATTGACATAGATCATGTCGGCATCCTGGATCTTTTCCAGGAGCTCATCGTCTTGGGCATATTTCATCTGGTGGTATTCGAGTATTCCTCCACGATTCTCGATCTCTCCTCGCTCCCATTCCAGGTCATCGGCGATAAAGTCAGTGACAACAATCTTCTTAGCAGCCATGCGCAGTTCCTCCAGGATCGACGAATCAACTTGTGCAAAAGTAGCAGATGTTTCGTTGGCCTTCCGAGGTCAAAGATCTTGACCACCTCCCTAAGGAAAGGATATCTTGACCGCACATAACCCCTGACAAGAAGCTCAAGCCCCCTGGATGATCAGCGATGCAGCTGGACCGCCGGAAATACGTAAGAAAGAGGATGTCCAAAAATTGTTCGGTCGTGTGCCGTTCCGGCCGGTGGTCGTGCAGCGGGACCATCCGAGATATTTCCGATGGAGGAGTGGGGCTCGATACCCTCAAGGCACCCCCCGAAAAGGATGAAATTTTACTTCTTATGCTTGACGATGGAGGACGTCCACACCAATTGAGAGGCCAAGTCGTGTGGTCACGTGAAAAACCCCTGCCGGGCATCGGCACAACGGTTGGAGTTCAATACACGTGATCCCTCAACCTTGCTTCTCCACAGCACACTACCCATCTGACATATCCGAGGCTAAATAGCCCCGTCTTCAGGACGCGGATCTACTCGTATTCGATTCGGGTAATGATCCATTTGTCCTCGTCTTTGGCAAAATACTTATCGAGATTCTGCGGATTCAGTTCTTTCAGCTTTTGCCTATCGCCTGCCGCGATCCGCATAAAGGTGTATTTGTTTCTCCTTTCTACTTGCCAGGGCGAACCGGCCCGGGTCCTTCCGGCCATACTCATCGTGTAGATGACCAGGAGGTGATCATCATCGACTCGGTTGATCGCGACACCCGCCGGTTCGATCTTTCTGTATGCGAAGTGATCGAAGGTGTATTTGTAGATATCAACATATCCCTTGAAATTGACCTCTTCGCCCCCAGAGGTCACGCACCGGAAAGCAGTGTTGTTTGCAAGCGTCATGGCTAGGTAGGGCTCGATTCCCTTTTTGAGGTATCCAGAATAGGTCTTGGCTTTTGCCGCAATGTAGTTTTCAAAGAATGTGCGATCAGGGATGTCTGCCGCTGCCTGCTTTGCTGTGAAGAACACGAGCGCTGCCAGCAAAGACAAAGTGATAGCCTGACCAAGATTCACTATGGGTGTCACCCCAACCTTCTGCCTCTCAAGTGCCATCCGACGTGGTATTTGCATTTTCTCGTGCCTCCTCAGATAAACGCATCTGGTCTGTGCCCCATTCGAGCAACGTCTTTGAAACCTGCTCAAAGGTGACGTTCATCAAGCATCTTGCTTCAGTAAAAATAATGAAAGTTAACTAGAAGCAAAACTAATACACTCCCATTTGCAAGTCAAGATGTCCGTCTAAGCACCGTCTCTCACGCTTGACAGGCATGATGAGCCTCTCTATGTATGGGGTCGGCTTTCAAGCCTCTCCCCAAATCAGGAAAGCATTAGCCACAATGTGGAGGGGTTGGTTAACGATACGCTCGAGACTCAAGGACCTCGGGTCGCTGACAGGCCGCCGGTGGGTGTATGATCATTTTTAATAATATTGCAGCCCTTCTGAAGATGACGCTCGTCTTCTTCATTATTCTCTTGGCCATAAAGAGGCGATTCTCCCTGGGGAGCGCTTTTCTCCTGGGAGCCGTTGGGCTGGGTCTAATTTTTGGTGCCGGTCCGTTGACCATTCTGAATTCGATCCTGAGATCGATGATTCATCCAAAGGCCCTATCACTGGCCTTGATCGTATCCCTTATTCTTGTCTTGAGCCACAGCATGGAGATGGCCGGCCAGATGCAGCGTCTCCTCGATAGCTTTCAAGGACTTATCAGGAGCCCTCGGATCAATATGGTTGTCTTTCCAGCACTTATCGGGTTGCTGCCCATGCCCGGGGGTGCCATCTTCTCAGCTCCGATGGTCAGAACGTTGGGCGCTCGCCTCAGCCTCTCCGACACCCAGCTCAGTTACATCAACTATTGGTTCCGGCATATCTGGGAATACTGGTGGCCCCTGTATCCCGGTGTGCTATTAACCGTCACGATCGCGGATCTGAACCTTTGGGTCTTTGCCCTGTTTCTCATCCCGTTGACCCTGGTAGCCTTGTGCGCAGGCTATTGGCCGTTGAAGGCCTTTAGGTCCATATCGCGCAACGGGTCAGAGTGCCCCGCCAATTCGAGTCGGCCATCCTTGGCTCCTTTTCTGGTAGAGTTAATCCCCATCGTCATCGCCATTGGCCTCGGGATCGGTATGGGAATCATCATTTCGGTCCTTGCCCGGTCAAATCCAGTGGTCAGCTCTACTTCAAAGGAGATTGGCTTGATTCTGGCGCTATGTGTGTCGATCGGTTGGGTGTGGCATCGAAATCGAATAGGCGGGTCGCAGAGAGGGGCTCTTTTGAAGAACCGTCAGCTTCTGAGGATGATCTACATGATCCTGGCCATCCTGGCATTCAAGGGAGTCCTGGTGCAAAGCCGTGCCGTCGAAGCCGTGAGTCAGGAACTCCTCGGTCTGAATATTCCTTTGTTTCTGATCACCGTGCTCCTTCCGTTTCTCGTGGGGAGTGTGGTGGGAATCACGATCGTTTTTGTTGGTGCGACAATCCCGATTCTCATTTCATTGATCCGGTCCTTCGGTGAGGGGCAATTCATCTTAGCGTACATGATGTTGGCCCTTGCAAGTGGTTTCGCCGGTGTGTTGCTCTCTCCACTGCATGTCTGTCTGCTTCTTTCCAATGAATTCTTTGGGACCACCTTGGTTGCCGTTTATCGCTATCTGTGGATTCCTTGCCTGGTCCTGCTGGGTTGCAGCATGGCCTATTTCCCGGTGTTGCACTGGCTTAGCGGCCTTACGACCTGAGTCCACTCTTGATTGTGTGCGAAGTGCTCCCGCTTGAGGCTTTGAGCCGTTGGGCAAAATGAGGGGGAAAAGGGCCCCTTTTTGACTCAGGCCCTAAGGCCGCCCACCCGGGGCAATCGATCCATCTCTTCATAGCCGTGGTCAACCCAATGGGATCGTTTCGGGAGCGCCTCTCAAAAAAGCTTCACGATACCGTAAACACCCACAAAGGCAATGACTATAATACTGAGCCAGAGCCATAGGTCATAAAGGTTCCCCGGTTTTAACGCCGGGTCGAGCCGTACATAACGGAAGTTGATCGCCGCAAAGATGACGATCAGGAGCATGAGCGAGGTACCGATTCCGCCCAACAGGACCATGAAGACCGGGGCCTTCATGAAGAGGAAGAAGAGGGTCCACCCCAGGGGTATGACAAAAGCAAGGATGGCGATGACCTTGGCCCGTTGCTTCCGGTCGTAAAAGTTCATCAGGCCGATTTGCCCGAAGCAGTCGGAAAAGAGCCTGGTCCACGCCGCAAGTCCCGCAAAGAGAGTCGAGTAGAGGACCACGAAGGCGCCTACGAGAAACACCCCGTCGGCCCAACCCCCTAGGCTTTCCGTGTACATCCGTGAGAGGATTTTCACCATCTGAAATCCTTTAGGGATTTCCCCGCGGCCGTGCAGGACGGCCGCCCCAAGCAGATAGAAGGCCGCCGTCGCGACAGTATAGATGACCATGCACAAAAAAGCGTCCATATACATCACCTTGATCCAGCCCTTGGCTCGTGCAGCCCACTCCGGAGAGTCCTTCTTTGGGCCCGTGTAAGCGGCGTAACCCTTTTCTATGCACCAATAGTTGTAACACATGATCTCATATCGCCCCCGACCCCGGTGATACCGAAGGCCGCTATGGCGACCCCCACGGCCGCCTGGGGAAGGCTGAAGGTAAGGCCCTCCGCCACGTTGCCCCATGTGATGGCATATTCCGTGAATTGGACAAAGGCGACACAGGTGAGCGTCAGGAGGGTGAATAGGGCCATCATGACGAGGGCGATTTTCTCGATCGACTGATAGTATCCTCGAAACACGAGCAGGGCCACGGACAAGGCCACCAGCCAGGCCCAGACGGAGACACCTATATTAGGGAAGGCGATGTTAAGGGTTAAGGCGACGCCGCCGACAATCCCGCCGACTTGGATGAACTTGAGGACCATGATGACGAGCCAGGTCCAAATCGTCCAGTTTGCACGCCCTAACTTGGGACCGGGTAAATGGTTGAACGAGGCGAAGGTGGACTAGCCGGAATTGATGACATGTTTTCCGAACTCCAGCTGCAGGGCGACCATGATGATGCAGCTGACCAGTATGACCCACAGGGTCACGAAACCGGCTCGCGCACCTAGGGTGGTGGTTGCAATGAGTTCCCCCGAGCCGACGATAGAGGCCGACAGGACGAGCCCTGGTCCCAAATAACGGAACCTGCCACCCATGGTGGTTGGTGGTTCTTTGATCGTCAAGTCTGAAAGGACGTACGGATCGGGTGTTTGAACATGAGTGTGTTCAGGCATAGGTCTTTCCTCCTTCATATCGCTGGAAAATGCTGGAGAAGCGCTGCAAGCGAGCGGAAGGACCGCTGCGGGAGCGAGGTTGCCGCTTCATTTGTCGCCCATCATCGAAGATCTTCATCAAGGCCGTGTGACTAATGGATGGTGTGGTGGTTGCTTGACTCGGGGGTACCGTTTTGATGGTTCGATGGAGCGTAATCCAATGGTGGGTCGTTGTCAACGCGATTTCAGGCCGTTGGCTGCCACGGAGAATCCCTTCAAGAGACGAAATGAAGAATCCTTTTTGACTTATTCTCAGGATTTATGGCATGATTGTTGCTTATTGTCCCAGAATGAGCGGGGCTCATGACGCCCTAATTTCGTTGATTTTCTTCCATTCCCCGTGCTAGATCAAAGGGTATGGAGCGGCTGATGATCGGTGGAAATATGAACAAACTGCGTGTGAAGTGTATTAAGTGCGGCGAAGAGTGGGCAAAAGATAGCTCCATACCATGGGGCTCGGACGACTACACTTCGTCCCTTTGTGATACGTGTTTCAGAGAGGTCATCTCTCCGATTATACATCGGAAGCAACGCAACGAAGGCAACTTCGACTGCTTCGGAAAAGCCATCTGCTATTGTGACCAATCGGACTGCAAGTACCAGAAATGGTGCCTGCAAGACGGAAATCCGGTATTCGGGTCTGCTTGACGTTGGCCGGCGACCCTTCAACCGTGTCAGATCATCAACTGAGACCTCTGTTTTCAGATTTCCCTTCACGAACCTGATAACGAGGTGCACAGATGGCCGATCATGATTCCAGCGACCGACGGAGAAACAAGCGATATCGGGCACACAAGGGCGTACTGGTGGCCCCGAACACCCGTGTTCGCAAGCTGTGGCAAGTCCTGGACATCGGGATGGGCGGATTGGCATTTCGTTACGTGAGCAATGAAGGTGAACTGAAGACGTCATCTGAGATGGATATCGTGACCGGTGACACCCGTTTCTTGCTGGAGCAGATTCCATTCAGAAGCGTTTCCGATTTGGAAATTTCCGACGGTTCCATTTCGACCCGCAAATTGAGGCGCCACGGTGTCCGCTTTGGAGACATGAACGATACTCAGGTGAGGCAGCTCGAGTATCTGATCCGCAGCCATACCGTCGGCGAAGCCTAGCCCTAATTCCTGAATTCACGCCTTCCACCTTCTCCATTGACACATCGATTGCGTTATCCCATACTTCCCTCTCAAGACATTTTCGCATCTTTCTAATTTGGCAAAGCAGCGGCTGAGGAGTCCCTACGGATGGACGTTTTCCGACAGCCTCAAGGTGGAGGTTTGCCTAGTGAGCCAAATCGAACAAGAAGAGCTCGCCACGCTTTTTGCGCCCTGTACGATAGGAGATAGGATCGCACCGAACCGTTTGGTTTCACAACCCATGGAGTCGAATGATGCAGGGCCCAACGGCGGCGTTTCTGAGAGGGCCCTTGAAAGATACAAAAATCTTGCGCGCGGCAAGTGGGGTATCGTTGTTGTCGAAAGCCTGTCGGTAACGGGCACGTACCTGGCCAGAGACAAAGGTTTGGTCATCAACGATCAAAACCTAGATGGGTTCAAACGTCTTGTTGACTCGTTCAAGAAAACCGATCCCGACGCCCTCCTCTTCTTTCAAGTATCCCATAGTGGATCTCATGGAGGATCTTTCTCAAAGAGCGCCCTTGTCTATGCGCGCGATGGAAGAAATGACTGCTTTCGTACGGAAGAGCTGGAGAAAGCTCGCGACGAGTTCGTTGCAGGGGTCTTACTTTCCCAACAGGCCGGGGCGGACGGGGTCGATTACAAGTTGTGCCATGGCTACCTTGGCGGTGAAATCCTTAGGCCTGCCAACACGCGGAGCGATGGGTGGGGAGGGAGCTTTGAGGATCGGACGCGGTTCCTGAGAGAAGGCATCGAGGCATCAAAATCCAGGTTGCAGCCCAGCAGCTTTCTTCTTGGATCCAGGATATCGATGTATGAGGGAGTTCGCGGTGGCTGCGGCACAGCCGGTCCCGACGAGTTGATTGAAGATCTATCAGAGATGGACAAGGTCATCAGGTTGATGGAGGATCTCGGTATGCATTACGTCAACGTCTCAGCGGGATCGGGAGGCGTTTCGACCGAGCTTGTCAGACCAGTTCGGTCCTCCAAGCATCTGGCTCTCCACCAATTCCGCTATGCCAAACGGGCCAAGGAGGTCGGCGGGTCGTTGCGGATTATCGGCTCGGCGTATTCCGTCTATGAGAGGGAGGCGCCGGCCTACGCCGCGGAAAACGTTCGCAAAGGTTGCACGGACTTCGTTGGTTTCGGTCGTCAGTCCTTTGCCGATCCTCACTACCCCAAAAAGCTCCAGCTGGGCGAGTCGATCGACTATTGCACCTTGTGCTCAGGATGCGCCCGTCTCATGTCGAGACAGGCGCATGCCGGGTGCGTGATCTACAACGACTACTACCGAGACCTGTTGCGCAAATTGGGAAAGGAGTGTCGTTGAGGAGAACCTGAATGGATAGGGTACTTCTTATTCAAGGAGCGAATCTGTGCTGGCTTGGAAAAAGAGAGCCGGCTGTCTACGGCACCACCTCCGCCGCGGAAGTTGATGCCATGGTGCGGGAGCACGCCGAGCAGAACAGATACGAGATCGACATCTTCTACACGAACCATGAAGGCGCCTGTATCGATAGGATCTATCAAGCAGCAGAGGAAGGCGTCGGTGCAGTCGTCATGAATCCAGGCGGCTTCACCTATGGCGGCTATGCGATCGCAGACGCCATCAAGGCCGTGGCTCCCCTTCCCTATGTCGAGATCCACATATCAAACCAGGCGACGCGGGAGATCCGGAGTGCGATGGCTCATACTGCTCACTGCGTCATACATGGGATTGGGATTCACGGCTATATTCTCGCCCTCCAAGCAGCCCTCCACCTGATTAACCATCCCAAAGAGATCATGTGACCTCAATTGAGCGAAGACACTCAATGTCAGTCGTCAACCCCGCCGCTTGCCGCATGGGCGGCCAGATTAATCGCCGATAAACTCCATGGCTCCTCACAAGAATTTGTGGGTCAATAGGTTGATATCGAGGGCACAATACATTGAAGTACCATCGTTTATCGATCGACATCCGGATTTTCGAATCT
>CAZAGT010000028.1:0-25031 GCA_964484515.1 uncultured Desulfobacteraceae bacterium
CCTCGGCCGTGAGCCCTTCGGTCATGAGCTCAGGGTCGAATGACTCAGGGCCGAACGGTCACGAAAGACGAGTGACGAGAGGTAAGAGGACTGAGAGATTTGAAGCTTGAGATCTGTGCGCCTCCGGCGGTGTTGGGGGCAAGAAAAATGGTGCCGGTGAACTTGTAACTTGTCACTCGTGACTCGTCACTGGTTTTTGGTCACTTGTCACAAATTTCAAGGTAGATTGCTTTTATCAGAGGATAGAATTATCCCGGATAATGGAGGGCTTTATGGCGTCTTTAGGAAAAGAAGTACGGCTTAACAGGATCTTGAACTCAAAATCGAGGCGACTCTTCCTCATCACGCTGGACCACCCGATAACGAGGGGGATGTTTCCGGAGTTAGTAAACATGGAAGAGACCCTGGAGAAGGTATTCGCCGGCGGACCGGATGCCCTGCTGATGCACAAGGGGATCGCGGATCGCTTTTTTCGGCCCTATGCGGGAAGGATCCCCTTGATTCTCAAGACAACGAGCTTCTCACCGTTCCACCCGGCCTACGATACGTGGATGACACAGGTCGACGAGGCGGTCCGCCTCGGAGCCGATGCCGTTTCCATGGGGGTCATCCTGGGCAGCGAGCGGCAAGCCGAGATGTTACGGAACTTGGGCGCGATATCGAGAGACGCCTCCCAAGCCGGGCTGGTACTGATGGCCCACATGTACCCGAAGGGAGAGTTGATCAAGGATGAGGATCGATTCTCAGTGGAGAGTATGAGCTATTGTGTTCGAGCGGGAGAAGAGCTGGGTGTCGATGTGATCAAGACGTGGTACACGGGTGATTCGGAATCCTTCAGCAAGGTGACTGCAGTAGCTCCCGGCAAGGTGGTCTCGGCCGGAGGCGCAAAGACGGATACCGATGAGCAGCTCCTGCAACAGACGAAAGGTGTCATAGATGCCGGTGCCTTGGGTGTAGCGTATGGTCGAAACGTCTGGGGACATAGAGATCCGGCGCGCATCATCAAGGCCCTGAAAGTGATCATCCATGAGAACAAGGGCGTCAAGGAGGCCCTGGACGTCCTGGGGGCATAAGCAAGGACTTGCTTGGGACACGGTCGTAACAAGCAAACGAATCCTTATTCTCGTATGAAACTTCATGAAATGAGATCTGTGATGCCTTATCTCGAACCCACATTGAAAAATCTGGGAATGCCTAACTTCATCCCCACTTTTGTGAAGTCTCCCGGTCGGTCAACCTGGCCGCGCTGCGGCAAGCGGCGCGGCTGACTTCTGACTCCTATTAATCTGGTGATTCATGATGTCATCTCCGTATCTCTTGGGAATCGACTTAGGGGCCCAGAGCGCCAAGGTTGCCCTGATCGACGCTGAAGGCATCCTGCTGGATCTCAGTCAAGTTAGTTACGAGATCGAGCACCCCCATCCGACTTGGGCTGAAGAGAATCCTGAGATTTGGTGGCAGGCCTTTCAACAGGGGCTGGACGGCGTCTTTATGCGCTCCGGCGTGAGGAAGAGCGAGATCGCGGGGATCGGCATCAGCAATATGTGTCCATCGCTGGTGGCCCTGGACAAAGATGGCGTTCCCCTCAGGCCGGCCATCCTATATCTGGATCGCCGCAGTATAGCGCAAACCGAGCAGATCATCGGGCGCTACGGATTGGATGAAATCTTCAGTCGGGTCGGTAATCGGGTAGCCGCGGGGACGATCTCGGTCACGAGCATGCTCTGGCTCAAAGAGCAGGAACCGGATGTCTATCGCCAGACGCACGTCTTCGGCCACGCCAATACCTTTCTGGCGTCACGCTTGACGGGACAGTTTGCGATGGATCGGACCAACGCGTCTTTCACCGGGATTTTCGACACGGGCGGTCGTCGCGACTGGCGTTTCGATATGGTCGATGAGCTGGGTCTCAGTCGCGACAAGCTTCCGCAGGTGCTACCCTCTCCGGCGCTTGTCGGAAAGGTCTCCCCTGAGGCTGCCGGGCTGACAGGGTTGACTAGTGGGACCCCGGTCGCTATTGGCGGGGCCGATACGGCCTGTTCGGCGCTGGGTTGTGGGATCACCGAACCGGGTCAGGCCTTCGAGACCTCCGGAACCTCGGACGTCATCTCGGTCTGCTCCGATCAACCGAAGTTTGATATCCGTCTCATGAACCGCTGCCATGTCGTCCCCGACCGCTGGCTGCTCATGGGAGCCATGGTGGCGCCGGGAGCCGCTTATCAGTGGTTTCGCGAGCAGTTTGGTCTTCACGAGAAGGAGATCAGTGCAAAGCTCAGTATCAGGGCCTATGAGGTCATGGACTTGGAGGCGGCAAAGTCGCCGCCCGGCGCAAACGGCGTCATCTTTCTCCCCTACCTGGCGGGCGAGAGGAGCCCGATCTGGGACCCCTACGCCCGCGGCCTGTTCTTTGGGTTCTCGCTAAGCTCCACCCGTGGCGATTTCATACGCGCCATTCTGGAAGGGACCGCCTACGGACTGCGTCAAAACGTTGAAATCGTGGAGGAGGGTCTGGGATATTCCATCGAGGCCTTTCAAACGGTAGGTGGCGGGGCCAAAGGGGACATCTGGAACCAAATCAAGGCAGACGTCATGAACAAGGCCGTTGGCCCGGTGGACGTCAAGGAGACGGCCGTGCTCGGAGCCGCCATGCTCGGCGGGATTGCGGCCGGGGTCTATGGAGATTACAAGGATGCCGTAAATCGGGCCGCTGCTTCTTCATCGCAGACCTTTACTCCCAACCCACCCCTATATCCCCTCTATACCAGCCTCTTCGACCTGTATAAGGCGCTCTACACGGACGTGAAGGAGCGTTTCCCGCAACTTCACAACGCCCTTCAATCCTCCTAGCGCCCTGAAGCGAAGGGCGCTCACCGTTTCCTGCGGACCAATTCCTCGACGTGCTCGACGATACGTTCCACGGGTGTGCCCGGGCCATAGTTCCCCAAAATCCCCATGGCCTCCAGGGCCCTGACGTCTTCAGGCGATATGAGGCCCCCGGCCATGACCGGAATGTCGGTGGCATTCCGGTCTTTCAGGGCACCCAGCACGGACGCCGCAATGATCGGCATGCTCCCGGTGTGGTCGCTGAGGGCAATGACGTCGACGTCTTCAGCAATCGCCGCTGAGGCGACCGCCTCCGCCGTCTGGTATCGACCGGTATAAATGGCCTCCATCCCTGCGTCTCGAAGGGTGTAGAGGAGTGTCAAGGCACCCCTCTCATGGATATCGCATCCGACCTTGGCGATCAGGATCCTGATTTTTCTGCCTTCGCGCATCATTACCTCTATTGAAAGTCCGGTAGTCGGGCCAGTCGAAGATTTTGCATATCTGGCGTATGGACAGAGAGCTCTGCTTTTGCTTCTCCTAAAATCGATCGATGAATGCCGGTGCCTCGATCTGCTCAAAGGGATCGTAGGGCAGCCCGTAGCCTCGGCGAATCACACCGGTCACCTCACCCAACGTGGCCCCCGCCTTGGCCGCCTCGATGATGGGGCGGGTCACATTTCGCCCTTCCTTGGTGGCTTCATGAAGATCCTTCAAAGTGGCGTTGAGCGGTCCTTGATCGCGGCCCTCTTTAAATTCTCTCACTTCACGTACCGTCCGCTCGCGAAGTTCGGAAGAAGGGGCCTTATAGGCGACGTCTCGAATGGCCTGATTGATAGGCCCCTCGGTACCCTGGTACGCGTTGACACCGATGATGAGGCGCTTGCCTTCTTCCTTTTCCCGTTGAACCCTGAGTCGGTTCTCCTCCATGACGCTGTTCAACCATCCTGATTCGAGGCACTCAAAGATACCGCCACGTGCTTCCACCTCAGCCAGGTAAGTGTTCACGTCCTTTTCCACTCTGTCAGTCAGCGACTCCAGATAGTAGGACCCCCCGAGTGGATCGGCAACCAGAGGGACGTTCGCCTCATGGGTAATGATCTGCTGTGCGTCCAGATTGAATACCCTCGCCTCGTACGACGGTAAGCCGATCGCCTCATCAAAACTGGAGGCATCGAGGGAGTTGACCCCCCCCAGAACGCAGCTCAGGATCTGGAGGGTCACGCGCGCGGCATTATTCAAGGGCTTCTGATTTTGCAGCGAAAGCCCCGACGTGCGAATACCGATCTTCAGCTGCATCGCCCGCTTGGTCTCAGCTCCCAGCTTTTCTTTTGCGATTCGAGCCCACATCCTTCTGGCCGCACGGAACTTGGCGATGGTCTCGAAAAAGTCCGATTCGGCATCCAAGGAGAAGACCATCGGTCCGTAATCGTCTATGGAGATGCCACGTTCGAGGAGGTCCTGGCTGAGGGCCGTGGCAACGGCCAGACAACCTCCCAGCTCCCTGATCGCATCCATCCCGCCCTGGCACGGATCGACACCGTTGGGTGCGAAGGGTCGCCATTTCGGTGTGTGATGGACGGAATGCTCGATGTGGTCCAGGCAGACCCGCCTGGCAATGTGCGTTGGGAAGTCAGGGCAGGCATAGACCAGTTTGGCCCGCACAGGGTCATTGATGCTGTTGCCGCGGAGCCGCGAAATGTCTAAGCCACGGTTCTCCATGAGGGCCACCAGCAGAGAATGGAAGTAGATGGCGTTGGATATACCCGAATGGGCCAGTTCGTAGACCACGTCTTCCAGCGGAAGGTCCTCCAGCATCTTCTCATATACCGGTAGCGCATAGGTGGCAACTCCCCCGCACATCATGCTGTTCCATGCAAAGGGATGGTCGGGATCGATCCCGGACTGGGTGGGCAAGTCCGCCAGCAAACGGAGATCCGTCATCCCCTCGGCAATGTATTGCTTGAACGCCGCGTTCGTGTCCTCCGGCGTGCTGTAGCTGACGATGAAGGACTTCAGCCAAAGCCGGTCGCGATACATCTGCGGGTAAAGGCCGCGGGTAAACGGATACTCCCCCGGATCCCCCAGGTCCCTCTCATACACGATGTCTTTGCAGTCCGCCGGGGTATAATGGGATTTCAAGTCAATGTGGCTCTGCGTTGCGGTCCGCACGATGTGGCCGTGTCTGCGGTCCAGCGCTAGTCTCTTTTTCCCCATCGGGTCCTTTCCTTTCCACGATGCTGCTGCACACGTTTCCACCGAATACGTCAAGGCAAGAGGAGTGGGCTATTAGCTCCTAGCTGTCGGTGCTGCGGTCGAATTTCTCCTCTTCGCTAACGAAGGCAAGAGCCATTGGTTCACACAAAATGCCCAGCTCCCCTTGTGCTGCTGGATCATAGACTTATTTTCCCACATTGTTAAGCGTATTTGAGTTCGACTCAGTTATCCTCGCATGAAACTTAGTGGGCCTAATGAAGCATTCGTGTTTCGGATCAACCCCTTTAGAGGAGTCTCGTCATGGCCGTAGAGCAACAATCGCCATTCATTTGCCACATCTTCGTGTGCACCAATGACCGGGGTGGAGCCCGAAAGTCCTGCGCCGACGGTGAAAGCCGGCGAGTTCGAGCAGCTTTGAAACGAGAGATTCACGACCGAGGCTGGAAAGGAAAAGTCCGGGTGTCCCAAAGCGGCTGTCTGGGACTGTGCGGGCAGGGACCCAATGTCTTGTTCTATCCGCAAAAGATCTGGTTTGCCGGCACCACCCCCGATGACGTCGGGCAAATCGTACTCAAGATTGAGGAAATCCTTAATTCTGAGTCCTAATTTGCCCCGCTTGTGATAAGGTCTGCGGCCTTTCCGCTCTTGTTTTTGGTGCCGTCTGGTTCCTCGCCTCCGCCTCATAGGTTCTGTGGGGCTCAGAAGAAAATCGAAAAGCTAAGCCGACGTCTTCAGACAGGATATACAGGGTCGACGGGATTCTTTTTCTGTTGTTTTAGATCTTTGCCTCGATCCTCGGACCTCGCTCCTCGAACCTGCCCACTGGTCTTTCGCCTCACTCCTCGAACACCGCCAAAGGCGGATAGGCCTAGTTCATCAATCCTTTCCCCTAGTCCCGGCCCCCCGCTGCCCGCCCCCCGGGTTTGTGTTTATTTGCCGAATATGATTTGCCATGATAATATATGCTCTAAATAGCCGTGGGAAAGGTTTCCAAATATGGAGCCAACGGGTAGCGGGCAATCACAGGTTCCCGTATACGCAGTTATTGCTCTGATTCTGGCCGCCACCGGTGTGTTTATCATCGACCAACCCCTCAAGAGTTTCAGACCCCTTCAGCCCACAGAAAAGCCGCCATTGGTTACCGCCGAGATCGAGGCTCGACTTTGGGAAGATCCCATTGCAGCGGTGCGGAAACGTATCAATGAGATCACTCGTCAAACCGTAGCGGGAGGAATTCAACTACGGGACTTCTATTCACTCTGTGAGGAACCAGGTGCCGTCAGCCAAGCGATTCGCACATGTCTCGATGGTCAGAGCAAAAAACTTCTTATTCTCCCCGTAATGCTTTCAGCAGGCTACACGGCCGACGATCATGAGACGCGGCTCAGGACCCGTTACGCAGTACTCGCTGCGCTGGAGTCAGCCGG
This sequence comes from uncultured Desulfobacteraceae bacterium, assembly GCA_964484515.1. Taxonomy (GTDB): domain Bacteria; phylum Desulfobacterota; class DSM-4660; order Desulfatiglandales; family HGW-15; genus CAZAGT01. The sequence goes on from CAZAGT010000028.1 coordinate 6,468, forward strand.
TTACACTCCTTCACATCCCGATAGCCTCAGATTTGCATGGATCCCCTCCTGGCCGGAAAACACCACCATTTCCAAACCCGTCGAAGCCCAAGAAGGTGTGCTTCCCTCGACGCCGAGTAATGCTAGGATGCAGGGGCGGGGCCTAATCATCCCCTATGAATGGTGTGCTCAGAGTAGACTTTACACGGGTTCACAACTCTTCCTTGAGGATGAAAGAAAGGGCCGCGAAGGAGATCGTTCAGCGAATTCACCAAACCGAAAAGGAGAAAAATTCCAGTATGCGGTTCAAGGGGAAACACCGCCGGGCGAAAAGCGGGCATGGGCATACGATGAGGTCCTCGTATTATGGGTCGAAACGAAGGCCCTCGCGGGTAAACCCATGGCTGGCCTGCGGACCATCATCAAGGAGCATTTTCTTCGTAATCTTGGGCCCGAAAACACCAAGCGCGTCTTGGTCCAGATCATCGGCCCACCTACCTCCGATGGCCTAAGGGATATGCTCAACGAACTCCGATATGGGGAAACCGCATCGAGACCTCGCCAAACCTGGAAGGTGTATTCCCCACGAGCGACGGCTGCCCTGTCACTATTTCATTATGGTGGGAATGCCACAGAATCCAAGCACATCATCTCTGAATGGGGTGAGAAAGAACAGGGCATCATTGTCCGTACTATTGCCAGTGACGAACATCTTCTGGAGGCGTTGATTGATGAAATAAAAAGCCGAAGCGAGAATCAAGAACTTGGTCATGTGGCGATCATTTCGGAATGGGATACCTTTTATGGCCGCGCCTTGCCGTTGACGTTTGCGGCCTGTGCTACGTTGGATGACCCTAAAGAGGACTCAATCTTTAGCGCAAAGCAGTCAAAATCATCTGACGATAAGAGCGTTAAATCCGATATCTTGAGGGATAGACTTGATGCGTTGAGAAGAGATCCCAGTATTTGGCCTCCGAACATCAGCCGGGTCATCTATCTCAGGGGGCTCGACGGGAGGTTGGCGCGGGAAGGGAGTGATGTCGAACCCAAAGAAAGAGAAGATCGTAAAGGCGTCCGGGAGCTCGAGAGGCCTGAGGGCCCCAGCCAACTCGACTATGCGCGCCGACTTGCGGAGAACCTCAAGCGCAAAGAGAAAGATGGAGGCCGATTTAATGCCATCGGAATTCTCGGAAGTGACGTGTATGACAAATTGCTCCTTCTACAGGCGCTCTGCCCCTTGTTCCGGCACACCATCTTTTTCACGACCGATCTAGACGCTCGTTTGTTGCATCGGAGTCAGAACCAATGGGCTCGAAACCTCATCATTGCCTCCAGCTATGGTTTGGAGCCGCCTAAAATACCTGGACGAGAACTACCCCCCTTTCGAGACGGCTACCAGACCTCCACCTACGTTGCCATCCTCAAGGCCCTAGGTTGCGTTGATATCGAGAATTCCAAAGGAATTACAGAGCCAAAGCTTTACGAGGTGGGCCGGACAAGGGCACGTCAACTCGAAAAACAGCGATCCGAGAATCTCGAAACGGTGTTCCTCAGATGGTGGAAGCCGGTACTGTTGGCCCTTATTATCCTGATGTTGGTAGCATGTCTGCTGATAGGTTGGAAGGCCTTGTTGGAAAGAAAGAATTTAATCAACTGGTCGCTTCATGCAGGGTTTTTCGTTGTTGTTGCTCTGGGATGTTTATACGTAAGGCATATTGAGAGTCTCCCGGAAGCGTTTGCCTGGTTCGAGGGCATCAGCATCTGGCCGAGTGAGATTCTGAGGCTTTTGGCGGCGTTCCTTGCCCTTCACTTTCTGATCAAGGCACACTACAAGCTTGCCGAGAACAACAGGTATCTCAGCCGCAAATACCATCTCGCGGCAACACGAGACACCTCCAAGGTCAATGGGGATAACCGTCTGAAGAAGCTGTGTGTCTTTCTCTGCTATGACTGGTCTAGGCAGGATGGTGAGACCGATATAGCGCTTCTGTGGAAGGAGTATATGCAACGCGGCAGTTACCTTTATAGATGGATCCGTGTTGGTCTTTTCACAGCCCTCTACCTCTTATTCGGGTTTTCAATCATGGCTATCCTGGGAACCCCGATTGTCCCTTTTCGCGGTGAAGCGAGTCTGACAGCGGATTTTCTAGTATTAGCTTTTAGCGTATGCCTGCTGGTTCTGCTCATTGCTTTTGTGGTTGATGCCACGCTCCTTTGTGATCAGTTCATAAAAAGAATATCGAAAGAACCGTCGCGCTGGCCCCCAAAAACCGTTGATGCATATTCAAAAGAAAAGGACGGGCTGCGAAAGTGTTATGAAGAGTGGCTGGGCATAGATTTCATTGCCGACCGCACCGAGTTTGTCGGATCTTTGGTCGTCGCCCCATTCTTAGTTTTGTTCTTCATGATTCTTTCTCGCATGAACCTATTTGATAGGTGGGATTGGCCCGCCTCTCTTATCATTATCCTGAGTTTCAATTCTTTTTTCGCCATTTTCTGCGTCCTATTTCTCAATCGGTCCGCAAGGCGCATTAGAGCAGAAGTCACCCAGAGCCTCAAAGAGCTTCGCCTGAAAAAGGGCGGAGATGAGAACACGAAGAAGCAGCTTGATCTCATCATCAAAGAGATTGAAGAAATAAAGCGCGGCGCATTTGCACCTGTGATGCAACAGCCTGTCTTGCGCGCATTCTTGGTTCCCCTGGGAGGAATTGGGACGGCGGTTCTCTTGGATTTTTTCGGGAAGATCTCCTAGGGCTTCGCAGCCCTCGTCACTTCCCTTTTCCACTCGTCACTTCTTCTTGCCTCGCTCCTCGAACCTCGGTCCTCGATCCTGCGCAACTCGCCGTTCCTCTTGGTCGCATTTGAAATGGCACCTTTATTATTCGAGTTTCATGAAGGCTTTACCCTGACTAAGCGTCTTCACATACCTAGCCTACGAGAATAGGATATTGGCATTTGGAGGGTCTATGTGATGAACCCTGTATTTTCCGCGCCCCATTTATGGGATTAGGGTGCGGGTGAATCAGCGAAGCCGGAGGGACCACAGCCTAGGCAAGAGACTATGAAGTCGCTCAGCTGTTCCTGGTTTTTCGCCGAAATCGCGGGAGGGCCAATAAACCGGATGCCCTGGTCCTGCCCGGGCGCAGGATGCGTGACCTTAGACTCGAGCTGAATCTGATTCGTCCTTTGACTGCCGGCCTTATGCGACCGCCGAGGTCTTCGATGTAGGCGATTAGCGCCTCGGTTTGAAACGCGGAGGTATCATAGGTGTCGACGGCCTTGAGGAACATCCGGTAACCGTCACCGCCATGGGCCAGGTAGGAGTTGGTGGCGACCTTGTAGGTCCGTTGCGGGTCGAAGGGGACACCGTTGATGCGGATATCTCTGCACCTCTTGGTGTCGCGGTCTACAGTAAAGGTCAGCCCTTCTGATACCTGAGGGAAGGCCCCGGATGTAGACGATATCGCACCGATGTGATCGAAGAGGGCCCGGACTTCAGGCCCTTTCAGCGTCAATACCACCAAGGTGTCTTCGAACGGAAGCAACTCGTACACCCTCTCTTTCGTAATCGGACCTGTCATGAGATCGGTCCGGATCCCGCCGGCGTTTTGGATCGCAAAATCGGTGCCCAGTTTGCGGGTATGCCAGAGCATCGCGTCGGCCACCAAATCACCAAGGGCGGTTTCGCCCCCTAGGCGGTCCCTGTATCTGAACGTCCCCTCGGCATGCCCGATAACCTTTGAGAATCGCGCTTCGATCCGCTGCCGATAAGGTTGGAGCGATTCCAGCAGATCTTCATCCTCCCCGATTTCCTCATCGACATCACGGTCGATCTCATCACCGTTGGGGGCGCGGACCTGATCCTTGATGTTGACGGGGAGCAATTCAAAGTGGTAGTCAACGATCCTTCCGTCCCCTATTTCCAGATCCATCCTTCCAATCACAAGCCCCCATTGCCACGCCTGAACAATCAGGCTCCTATGGCCGGAATAAGAGTCCTTAATAACGATGGGTGAGTCGAGCCTTGTGTGTGTATGGCCGTCCACGATCAGGTCGATACCGCCGACTTCCGAGGCCAAACGTTTCGAGCCCCTCTTTTTCGATTCGTAGATCCCTAAGTGAACGAGTGCTATGACGATATCCGCCTCCCGACGCAAGAGGGGGACCAGTCTTCGAGCGACCATGACTTCATCATCGAACACAAGGTCCTGGACGATGTCCGGGTCGCCCAATGACGATATCGCGGCAGGAGTGAGGCCGAAGATCGCGACCTTGAACCCATCAAAGGCCTTGACGATATAGGGAGTAGCCAAATGGCGGCCTTCCTTGGTCATCACATTGGCCGACAACACCGGAAACCGGGCCAATTCCATTTGCCGCTTCAGTACCTCGAGGGGGTTGTCGAATTCATGATTCCCCAGGACCATGGCGTCATATCCGATATGGTTGTACCCAAGGATGTCGGGCTCGGCCTTGAAAAGGGTCGATTCCGGCCTGCCTGTGTTCAGGTCCCCGGCGTCGAGGACCAGGACATTATCGTTCTTCTGCCTTATTCTCTTTATGAGAGTAGAGCGCGCGGGCAAGCCCCCGACGGCAGGCATGCCGTGGTAGGAGAATTTGAGAGGATGCCCATGAGTGTCATTGGTGTGTAACACGACCAGTCGGTGCAGATCGTTGTCGTCGCCCGCGAAACTAGGACCGCCCCCGCAGACCAGGCCCAGGAGCACCACCGAGAGCAGAAGGAGATCGGACTTCAAAAAGACACCCTTATTCTTCATGTCGGCAATCACCGCGCGCATTTAATCTCCGCTCCACGATCCTTTGGCCTTCGCATTTAGATCCTCTTGCTTTTGCCTCGATCCACGCACCTCGAGCCTCGAACCTTCGTCTTCCTTCACGGATTTTGTGGCCCTTCAACCTCCAGACCTTACTTTTTCCCAGCCCCTGATCCCTGACCCCCAGTCCCTGCTTTCAGATCGCCGAGTGAACCCACGAAATGGAGCAAAGCCGAGAGTTTCGGATCTTGCAGCTCATCGAGGAGGCGTTGAAGCGACTCCAGGGCCGGAGGGATGTAGTCCTCAAAATAGGTCTTTTTGCGCACCTTCGTGAGGAATGAAAAGGCCCCCAGGATTTGCAGGTTTCGTTGGATGGCCAGGTAAGGATAATACTTTTCGACTGATTCAGCCCCGCTTTGGTCACGACGTCTAGCCAGCCTCACATAGGTTTTGAAGATCTCCATCCTTTCTTCGGCAGATAGCCGGGCGTAGGGATCGATCAATAGGGAGGCAAGGTCATAAGCAAGCGGCCCGAGCCTCCCACCTTGCCAGTCAATGACGCCAATTCTGCCGTCGAGGACCATAATGTTTCGCGATTGGAAGTCACGGTGCAGGAAGTAGCGGTCATCGGCCTCAGATGCAGTGTTTATCAGGTGCTCAAAGGGGGATTCCAGCTCAGGCCAATCGATCTTCAAACCGAGATACTTTCCCAGGAACGCAGCTCGAAAATAGTCGACTTCGTAAACGCGCATGACCCTTTGATCGTATTTGGGGGTTTGGCAGCACCAGTCCGGATTGAATCCCCGGGCCCCCTCATTTTGGAGTCGATGAAGGACCTCGACGACCCTTTCATAAACCGAGGTCCGATCCGGGGAGTGACTCACAAGGTCCTGGAGGTTGCGATCACCACAGTCCTGCATGATGAACCACCCCCGGTTGAGATTGTGACGGTGAATCTCCGGGATTGGCAACCCCTTTTCAAAAAGATGTTTGCCGATCTTGAGGTAGGCCAGATTCTCGCGTTTCGAATTGTCATCAGCCGGCGTGTTCTCCATGGCAATATACGTGTCGCCGTCCTCGGTCGCTGCAACCCGCCAAAAACGCCTTTGAGAGCCGTCGCCCGGGAGGTGTTCGAACCAGAGGTTCGTCGCTGAAAACCCAAGAGTCTCAAAGAAGTCCGCAACGAATTCCCGCATCTGAGGATCTGGGGCGCTTCTTACCTCTTTCCTTGTCCCATCACTATCCATCCGTCAACCTTCTCTCTCGGTCCTCGTTCCCTTCCGTCTTGTGCTTCTAACCTCCAGCTCCAAACCTTTCCTTGCCCGATCCTACCAATTCCTCTTGCCCAGCCCCTGATCCCCGACCCCTAGTTCCCGTCTTCTACCTCTCGTCACTCGTCGTACTTCTCTGCCTTTAGCCTTCCACCTTCTACCTACCCTCGGGGTATATTTCTTGCACAACCCCAAGCGCATTATTCGCCATACCAAAGGGAATTGCAAATGGACGTCTTTGTGGCTCGCCAACCAATCTTCCGAAAAAACAAGAAGGTAATGGGGTACGAACTCCTTTTCAGGGAGGGGATGTCGAACTACTTCCCCAACATCGATGGAAATCTCGCGACGTCAAAGGTCCTGACGAACACCTTCATATCGATCGGCATTGATCCAGTTGCCGGCGCCGGAAAGGCTTTTGTCAATTTCACTCAGGATCTGCTTCTGAACCGGATTCCCCTCCTGTTTCCGAAGGAAAGGATTGGGGTCGAGATCCTGGAGGATGTGGAGCCCGCAAAAGATCTGATCAAGGCCTGCCAAGAGATCAGGCAGAAGGGCTACCAGATCGTGCTAGATGACTTCCTCTACCGGCCGGAACTTGAACCGTTAGTCGATTTGGCCACGATGATCAAGTTCGATGTGCGAGCGACGCCCCTCGACGACCTGGCGGAAACCCTTGAACGCCTGTCCGGACACGATATCGCATGGCTTGCCGAAAAAGTTGAGACGCACGCGGAATTCATGAAGGCCCGTGAGATGGGATTCGATTTTTTCCAGGGATATTTTTTCAGCAAGCCCGAAGTGTTAAGTGGAAAGGATATATCGAGTTCGAAGATGAATCTGCTGCAGATCATGGCGGAGGCGAACAAGGAGGATTTCGACTTTCGACAGATCGAAAACATTGCAGAGCGCGATGTCGCCATCTCTTACAAGCTGATGCGCTATATCAACTCCGCCTACTTCAAACGAGTCAGCGAGATCTCCTCGATCAAGCAGGCCGTAGTGATGCTGGGAGAGCGGGGTATCAGGCGCTTCTTATCCTTGGTTGCGATGGCGGGATTGGCCGCAGACAAGCCTGATGAGCTGGTTCGGACATCCATCATTAGAGCCAAATTCTGTGAACTCGTTGCGGAGATGGATGGGGCTCAAAAAAGCCCTTCGGAACTCTTTACGCTTGGGCTTTTCTCACTTATCGACGCCATCCTGGACGACTCGATGGAAAATCTGATGGCCAAACTGCCCCTCTCGGAGGCGATCAAACAGGCGCTGGTGAATACGGACGGGGAGCTTAAGGATTATCTCAGTCTCGTCCATCGCTATGAAACGGGGGACTGGAAAGGGGTATCGGCATTGGCGCCCAAACTGGGCATAAATGAGCAAGAGCTTCCTCCCAACTACAAGGAGGCGCTTGGTTGGGCGGATAATCTAGCCGCGTCCTAGTTTCCAGCCAGAAATGGCCCTTTTCCGCAATCTCAGCGTCAACCTGCGAGATTCCTTGTGCGGTGTACTTGCTGTACGCCTCCGCGCAATCTCTTGGTTTGACTCGGGCCGTCCATGGCCCTCGGCCCGTGCGGGCCGCCTAAAGGCGGTCCAATTGCGCTATCCAGCGGAATTGTCTTTGATCTTGCGAAAAATTCTCATTTCTGATCTGGAAACTTCGCTTGCGCCTCGAGTGCAAATCAGGGTGGACACAAGCTAGTTTCCGGTCAGCACCGCCTCCTGCAGCGGGGCGGCCAGGTTGATCGACCAGGAGACTTCATGACGTTGTTGCTCGAATTTGACATTTTGAGATTCCTCGACGTCTGTTCACCCAGCCATGGGGGTCTCTTTTCAAAAACGAGGAATTGAGCGCGTTATCTCGGCATAAGGTGCTACCCGAGACGGCCGGAGGGCCACTGCAGTATAGGCCGGATTGAGAGCCTTGGCCCATTCTCGGAATCTGCTCCGGCCGCCTTGCTTGCAAGCTTCTTCAGCGTTCGAGCGGGTGACGCTTCGTTTTTGAAAAGAGACCCCCATGGGTGGGCGTTTAGGATACAAAGACCTCATTTCGTGAAGTTTCATACGAGAAATGGCCCTTTTTCGCTCTTACTCGCACAAGTCGGGATTATCACTGCAGGTCCGCCTTCTCTCATACTTGCCTTCTACCTTCCGCCTTCTACCTAACTCCCTTCTATCTTCCTCTCGTCACTCGTGACTCCTCACTTCTTTCCGCCTCCAACCTCATGGTTGGCCAGTTTTTCCAGGGCAGTGACCAGCGCCGAGTGGTCGAGGTCATCGCCGTCGTGGGCGGACACCGCGTTAAAGAGTTCTTGGGACACGGCCGTGCCCGGCAGGCTCAGGCCAAGCTCCTTGGCCGCCTGTAAGGCTAGATTTAGATCCTTCTTGTGCAGCCGGATTCGAAAGCCGGGTTCAAAGGCACGGTTGGTCATTCTATTACCGTGCAAATCGAGGATCCGGCTTTGGGCGAAACCACCCAGCAGGGCCTCACGGACTTTGGCGGGGTCGGCCCCGGCCTTGGAGGCCAGGAGTAATGCCTCGCCAACTGCCTCGATGGTCAAAGCCACGACGATTTGATTGGCAACCTTGCAGGTCTGCCCGTCCCCATTGGGGCCGATGTGAACGATGTTCTTCCCCATGAGCTCAAAATAGGGCCTGACCTTGGAGAACACGCCCTCTTTGCCGCCCACCATGATCGATAAAGCGGCATTTTCCGCCCCGACCTGCCCGCCGGAGACCGGCGCGTCGAGCATTTCCACTCCCAGCGATTCGAGACGTTTGGCGAACTCCTTTGTCGCTATCGGGGATATGGAGCTCATATCGACCACGATCGATCCCTTTTTGACACCTTCGGAGACGCCATGGGGTCCAAACAGGACCGCTTCCACGTCCGGCGTATCCGGCACCATGATGAAGATCAGGTCCGATTTTTCGGCCACCTGCTTCGAGCTTTCGCAGGCCACGGCCCCGAGGTCGGCCAATGCCTTGATCGGCCCGGGGCTGCGATTATAGGCGTGGACCGTATGGTTGGCCTTTATCAGGTGCCCGGCCATCGGCTTGCCCATGATCCCTAATCCGATAAATCCAAGATCAGCCATCGTCGTCCCTCCTCTGAAGATAGGGTTTTAACCAGCTCAAGCCGTCCTCTGTATCTCCGGCGGGCTTGTACTCGCAACCAATCCAGCCTTCATAACCCACGTGATCGATGAACGCAAAGAGATTGGTAAAGTTGATTTCACCGGTCCCAGGTTCATGGCGCCCGGGGTTGTCGGCCACCTGGATATGTGCAATCCGAGAGAGGCTCTTCTGAATGGTTTGCATCAGATTCCCCTCCATGATCTGCATATGGTAGACATCGTATTGCAGCCAGATATTCGGATGATCGACCTCCTCAATCAGTTCAAGGGCCGGGGCCGAGCGGTTCACGTAGAAGCCGGGCACGTCCCGGGCGTTGAGGGGCTCAATGAGGAGACGGATGTCTTCCTGTGCCAAGGCGTCCGCCGCATAGCGGAGGTTCGCCACCAGCGTCTGCCGCATGTCGGCCTCAGTGATGTCTTCCGTCCTCAGCCCTGCCAGGCAGTTTAAGCGCGGGCACCCCGTGGTCTTCGCATATCGCAGGGCAAGCCGTACGCTCTCTTTGAACTCCGCTTGCCGGCCGGGAATCAGGGCGATACCGCGTTCGCCCGCGTCCCAGTCGCCTGGGGGGAAATTATGGAGCACCGTTTGAAGCCTGTAGGTGGCGGCCTTTTCGGCCAGTTCTTCGGCCTCCCACGAGTAGGGAAACTGGTATTCAACGGCCTCGAAGCCCGCCAGGGCCGCTTTTTCAAAGCGGTCCAGGAAATCGACTTCAGTGAAAAGCATCGAAATGTTGGCGCTAAACCTGAGCATCTTAAGACTCCCTAACGTATGCATTTCAAAGTCACCATAGGCAAAAGGCAAAGGCCTGTCAACGCAAGCCCTCCTCCTTCCTCACCTCTCATCATCTCCTGCTGAGGCTGTCGGAAAACGCCCATCTGCCGTTCGACAGGCTCACGGTCCTGAGCAGAGTCGAAGGACTCACGGTCCTGAGGGAAGCCGAAGGGCTGCGTTACCCTCATCCCTCGTCACTGCGGCGTTCGCAGAAGGGCAAAGGAAGAAGGCTGAAGGCAAACGAGAAACAGCCGTCTGAAGTCTTTTGTTTTTGCCTCGAACCTCAGTCCTCAATCCTGCCCCTGTCCCCAACCCTCGGCTTTGTCACTCGTCACTCGTTTCTCGTCACTTCCTTTAAAGTATCTCAGATATCAAATCCGTCTCCACATCCTGATCGGAGGTCACGATGCTGTCGATCACCTTCACGCCGGCGCGAACCCGCACATTCTCCCAGAGGATGGATCTCCTTATTTCAACATTCTGCTCAAGCCGGCTTTTTGGCCCTACGACGGCCCAATCCGAAAGCTTTACGCTTGCATCCAGCTGACAGTCAGGGCCCACGGCGGTAGTGGAGGTCGGGCCCAGAAGTTCGCGATTGACCGCTCTGTAGTTGGAGATGGTTCCGATATCGTGCCAGTAATGTCCCTGGGTGCGATAGGCGCCGATCGTCCCTTCAGTTTGGATGAGTTCCCGGTAGGTATCGATGATGTCCCAGAAGCGACCGCCGGGAATGTGAGCAAGGAGCTGCGGCTCAATGATGTGGATGCCCGTAAAGGCCCATCGTCCCGGGGAAGCTCTGCCCGCAATGTCGACAATGGCGCCGTGGCCGTCGAGTTGAACCTGATTGTAGGGTTCGCAGTCGTGCAGCACCAGCGTGGCCATCGCCTTACTCCGGCAGTGGTGTTCGTAAATGGGGTCGAGGTCGATGTCAGTCAGGATGTCGCAATTGATGACGATAAAGGGTCTTTGATCCCAGAAATCCTCGGCATTCTTGATCCCCCCTCCCGTGCCCAGGATTTCGGGTTCAACGCGCACACCGATCTCGAGCCCAAAAGACCTGCCTCCCTCGATGAAGTCCGATATCTGTCGAGCGTGGTGGTGGGCATTGACGAGGATGGCGGTAACCCCGAACTTCTTGAGATACTCGATGTTCTTCGAGATGATGGGGTGGTTTGCCACTGGCACCAGGGCCTTCGGCTTCTTGTTTGTCAGCGGCCGGAGTCTCGTTCCATAGCCGGCCGCCAGGATCATGGCTTTCATAATCGACTCCCTGTCACATTGAACCGTTCTCCGTTCGAGCGGTCTTGTCATATTACACAGATCGAGAGAAGATGCGCAACGCCGGACGAAACAGCCGCCTTGATGAACTCGCCGGGTAAAGGTTTCAAGCTCGAGGTTCGAGGCACGAGGAAGAGCATGCAAGAACCTTCACCTCCCGCGTTGGGCCTCTTGCACACGTGACATTGAAGAGGGATGATGGCGGCAGAGTCCTTTGGGTTCGCTCCAGGACGTGGACATGTCGAACAGCGGAAAGACGTCTTTCGGCAGCCTTCGAAATATGACGTAAGCGGCCTCACCGATTGAGTTTTTCTCCGAAAGCAGGTATGATTTTATCTTCATTGAGCGAAAAGGCTGAATGTCTGTCGTCTGTGGCCTGTTGTTAGGAAGAGGGTCCTGAATCCCGGATCCAAATTCCCTCAGGGAGTGAGATCGCTTCAACTTACTGAAACCGTGAAACCGACTGCAGCGGCCTGACTGTCGCTGATTCGTCGGGACAGACTACGTGTCGCATCGCTCAGTGAGGGTTCTACTCACTCCCAGCGTTTCTTTTTTGGTAGACAACGCCCAACGGACAAGCAACAACGGGCTCCTCTTAGAGGTGAGGTGACTTCAGCGTGAGCACGACCCTTGAGCTTTCTGAGCTGGATGCGAAGATCGGGCAGTTGTTCATGATCGGTCTTCCAGGTCCCGAGATGGATCAGGAGACGGAAGTCCTAATTCGGGATCACAACCCCGGCGGTGTCATCCTTTTTAGCCGTAACACTGAAGACCCTGTTCAGGTCGCGAGGCTCTGCCGGGACTTGCAGAAGACGGCCAAAGGCAGCGAAGGCGTTCCGCTTTTTCTGGCCGTTGACCAGGAAGGTGGTCGGGTCGCCCGCCTGAAAGAGCCCTTCACCACGTTCCCGGGAAACGCCGCCATTGGAGGTGCAGCCGATCCGGCAGGCGAGGCCGAAGAGTTCGCGCGAGTGACCGCCAAGGAGATGAAACTGGTAGGGCTGAATATGGATATGGCCCCCGTTGTGGATGTTCAGAGGGGAGAGCTCGAGAAGCACCTGGTCGGGCGCACGTTTGGGGAAGACCCGGATACGGTGGCGAAGCTCGGCAGCACGGTGATAAGAACCATGCAGGCGGAAGGTGTCATGGCCGTCGCCAAGCATTTCCCAGGTCTGGGCTTGGCTTCCATGGATCCTCATTTCGAGTTGCCCAGGATCGACGCTAGCCTAGAGGAGATTGAGGATGTGAACCTGCCACCCTTCAAGGCGGCCATTGATGAAGGCGTGTCGGCGATCATGACGTCCCATGCCGTCTATCCGGCCTTGGACTCAAGCCGGCCGGCAACGCTTTCGTCTGCGGTACTCATCGATCTGCTGAGGGAAAAGATGGGATTTGACGGCCTGATCATCAGCGATGACCTTGAAATGGGGGCCATTGCCAAGACCTGGGGTGTGGCCGAGGGAACAGCCGAGGCCTTTGCTGCGGGCTCGGACATCCTGCTCATTTGCAAGGATCAGAAGTACTTCCTGGAGGGGATGAGACTCATCAGGAACGGTCTCCTGCAGGGCCGGATCCCATTTCAGAGGCTGCAAGAGTCTAACCGCCGGATTAGAGAAGCCAAGACGCGTTTTCTGCAACAGCAGCGCCGGGTCGTGCTAGCTGAAGTCAGGGAGTATTTCAAGCTGAGGGGTTAGGGCATCATAGAGGGGTCAAAAGAATAAAGCTTACAACCCGGGACATTATGGCCACGGAATTTGAAACGCTTCACCCTGAGGCGGCCATTCAAGCGCCGGTACGCAAGCTGATGCGGAGCAAGATCAGAAAAACGGGCTATACGTTCGGCATTATGGGCGTTGATGGGGTCGGACGACTTGCGGGGATGGTCTCCATGTATGATATCATTTACCATCTGCAGCCGACGTTCATGAATTACGAAGTCGAGACCGTCGCTGTTTGGGGCGAGGAATTGGAAGCCCACCTCAACTAGTTCAAGTTCAAGAACCTGAAAGTTCGCCAGGTGATGAGTTCGCAGGTCATCACCGTTGCCCCCGAGGAGCACTTTATGGTGGTGCTCGACCGTATGGTGAAGAAGAAATGCCGTCGCATGCCGGTCGTCGAGCACGACGAGATCCTCGGCATCGTTTACCTTTCCGATGTTGTCCATCATCTCTGCGATTCGTGAATAAACGAGCTGTGCCATTAGCAGAAGAATCCTGATCGGGATTTGTTGGGTTGAGGACTTCAGGCAATGCCTGAAAATCGTCCACAACATGGTTCGCGCGTGGAATTCGGGAAGCAAAGAGATCCCAGTCCTCCCACCGGCATGAAACGCTTCTTCAAAGGCCTGCCCTCTGGGCGGCAGTTTATTTCGTTATCGAAAACCACGTCTTATGGGCGTAGTCATGTATCAGTGGCTATGCCGGGCAGAGCAGTAACACCCTCAAACCCGAAATTCGAATATCGAAATCCGAAACAAAACCAAAGCCCGAATGTCCTATTGACGGAAATAGCGTACCTGAATGGTCCTTACGCAGCGGAAAGCTGTGTCAAGCAGTTTTGATGATTCGATATCGCCCTTCGACTCTACTCAGGGTGGTGAGTCCTTCGACTATGCTCAGGCCCGTGAGCCTGTTGAACGGCAGACGGGCGTCTTCCGATAGCCTCAGCTGAATCAGAGAAGGGGCGGCATTTCATCGACCCGAGACACGCGGAAACGAACCTCCTGTGTCGGAAAAGGGATCTTGCTTTTTGCACAGATTTTGCACGAGTGAGGGTCTGATTCGGAAAAGATGGCCAATAATCGGGCAAACTTTAGCCCAGCCCCTGCCTGGGACGTCCTCAGAGTGTGATTCGGGAGGACGTCAAAGCAGGGAATGACAACTAGTGAGCTAAACCGGAGGTTATTCTGAATGGCGCAAATTGAGAACGCTGTGATTGCTGTCATCGGCCTGGGATACGTGGGTCTGCCGCTTGCCGTCGTTTTTGGACGGAAATACACGACCATCGGATATGACCTGTCTGAAAAGAAGATTGCGAATTTCATCGATCACGTGGATCCCACGGGGGAGGTGAGCGAGGACGAGTTTCGCGCTGCTAAGAAGATTACGTACACCAGTGATCCTGCGGAAATCGAGCGCGCAGACTTCATTATCGTGGCGGTCCCAACTCCGATAGATGAGGCCCATCAGCCTGATTTAACCCTCCTCCGAGACGCTTCCGAGGTGGTCGGAAAACACATGAAGAAGGGCGCCACGGTTATCTTCGAGTCCACGGTTTACCCCGGCGTGACTGAGGAAGTGTGCGTCCCTACCATCGAAAGAGTGTCCGGATCCAAATGGAAACGGGATTTCCACGTGGGGTACTCGCCGGAGCGAATCAACCCCGGTGATAAGGAACACACGCTCACCAAGATTCTGAAAGTGGTTTCCGCGGATGATGAGGAGACCCTCGGACGGGTGGCGAGTCTTTACGAGTCCATCATTGAGGCCGGGGTCTACAGGGCGGCCACGATTAAGGAGGCCGAGGCGGCAAAGGTCATCGAAAACACACAGCGTGACCTGAACATTGCCTTGATGAACGAATTGGCCATCATTTTCGACCGGCTGGGAATCGACACCCCGAACGTGTTGAGAGCCGCAGGCACCAAGTGGAACTTCCTCCCATTCCGTCCGGGCCTTGTTGGAGGCCACTGCATCGGTGTGGACCCCTACTATCTTACCCATAAGGCCGAGAGCGTAGGCTATCATCCCGAAGTCATCCTGGCTGGTCGCAGAATCAACGACGGCATCGGTAAATTCGTTGCAGAAAAGACCGTCAAGATGATGATTCACTCAGGCCAAAGCGTAAAGGCATCGAAGGTGGGTGTTCTCGGTTTGACCTTCAAAGAGGACTGCCCTGATCTCAGGAACTCGAAGGTTGTAGACATTGTGCGAGAGCTTGAGTCCTACGGCATGGAGGTTCATGTTCATGATCCGCTGGCCGATGCCGAGGAGGCAAAGCAGCACTACGGTATCTCGCTTTGCGAATGGGCAGACTTGGAAAACCTAGGGGCCCTCATTCTGGCGGTGGCCCACAGAGAATACAGAGAAAGGCCGGTTCAGGATTTTATTCTCAAAATCGCTCAAAACGGATGCCTGATCGACGTCAAGTCGATGACGGATCCGGCACAGGTAAAAAAAGGATCAGTCAATTTTTGGCGACTATGACCCCGGTGGAGCAAAAACGCTCCATGCCCGTGGTCCCTTGTCCGTTGTGAAAGACCAGCCCCTTTGCTCTAGGCGTATATTCGTTCATTGAGTAGGCCATACTCCGTCCTAACGTATCTCAAGGCTCGTATGAAACTTCATGAAATGAGGTCTTTAAAGCCTTAACGCCCGGCCATGGGGGTCTCTTTTCAAAAACGAGGAATTGAGTGCGTTGTCTCGGCATAAGGCGCTACCCGAGGCGGCCGGAGGGCCTCCATGGAATGGGCCGGACTGACAGCCTTGGCGTATTCTCCGAGTCTGCTCCGGCCGCCTGGGTTGCAAGCTTCTTCAGCGTTGGAGCAGGTAACGTTTTCGTTTTTTGAATAGAGACCCCCGTGGCCAGAAGAATACGCGTCGAACAGTCTTAACATGTCAAATTCAAGTACCAATTCCATGAAGTTTCCCGGTCGATCAACCTGGACGCCCTGCGGCAAGCGGCGGTGCTGACTCATGAATCGTGAGTGGATATGGCTGGTTTGAGGTTTTGAAATGAAGATAATGCATGTTGTTGGTGCGAGGCCCAATTTCATGAAAGCGGCGCCGGTGATCGTTGCTCTTGCCCAAAGAAGCAACGTATCCCAGATCCTCGTCCACACGGGTCAGCACTACGACGAAAACATGTCGAATGTGTTTTTCGGACAACTTGGATTACCGGAGCCTGATCTAAATCTGGGTGTCGGGTCGGGGACGCATGCCCAGCAGACCGCCTCGATCATGACACGCATGGAGGAGGTTCTGCTGGAGGACAGGCCCGATCTGCTCCTCGTTTATGGAGATGTCAACTCCACCGTGGCGGCGGCGCTGACCTGTGCAAAGCTCCTGGTCCCTATCGGGCACGTCGAGGCCGGTCTGCGGTCCTTTGACCGCGCCATGCCCGAGGAGATCAATAGGCTCATCACAGATCAGCTTTCAGATCTGCTATTCACTCCTTCTCGAGATGGCGACGAAAATCTCGTTCGCGAGGGCATCGCAAGGGAGAAGATCCATTTTGTGGGCAATGTGATGATTGATACCCTTGTCCGGCTGAGGAAAGCGGCACTCGAAGCAGTCGTGAGGAAACAGCTCGAAGAGAAGCATGCGTTCTTGGCCGATGTTCTGCGTGACCGATATGGCTTGGTTACGCTGCATCGGCCGTCCAATGTCGATGATCTTGATACGCTGAGTAAGATAACGGGGACGTTACATCGCATCGGTGAAGACTTGCCGATCGTCTTCGCCGTACATCCTCGCACTCGCCAACATCTGGTAAATATGAAAACTGAGAGTTCCTATTCAGGCTTATTCCTGATTGATCCTGTGGGTTATCTGGAGTTCCTGTTTTTGCAGCACAACGCGGTGGTCGTCATCACGGACTCGGGCGGTATCCAAGAGGAGACGACTTTCTTGAATGTCCCCTGTCTCACAGTGAGAGAAAACACGGAACGACCGATTACCGTCGAATTGGGCACGAATAAGGTGGTGGGCCTCGATTTCGCACGCCTGAGGGGAGAGGTCGGCAAGATCCTCAAAGGAGATGCAAAGAAGGGTGAGGTACCACCCCTTTGGGATGGGAAGGCTGGTGAGCGAATCGCCGCTATTATCACGTCGAGGCGCTGAGGAGGAAGGCAGAGAAGGAGTAACGCGAGTGCTCACGTAGTGAAACGTGATCAACTCGGTGTCTGGAGGATGGTTACCCTTGGGGTCTCCAAGGTCCGCTGCTCGGTTCTGGGAATACCAAGTAGCGGCGACCTGAGAAATTCAAGGCTAAGCCCACCAGGGTTGCGATCGATTTTGACACGCCGGCTGTCGCCCCTAGGGATATCAGTGAGCTCGTAAGCCCGACGTCCAATCCACCCACGATACCAACCACACAGACGTAGACGAGGGCCTCTGTTCCTGAACTCCACCTCGCTTTGTGCCGGAAAAGGATCAGGATGCAGAGGACGTAGTTGAGGGTCGCAGCAACAACGAATGCGATCGGTGCCGAATACCAGACGCTCAGCCCCGACGTATGGAGGATAAGGAAGACGATCAGATTGGCGATAGCGGCAAACCCACCAATAATGAGATACAGCAAGAACTGAATCGGCAGAGGGGCCCTGTGGGCGTTGTACCGGAAGACGCAATACATGGCTCTCAGACCGTCCTTGGCTCCGATCTTCTTCCCCTCGCCGTAGGTCCGGCCGTAGTATGAAATCCCCATCTCGTAGATACGAAGCCGCATATGAGCCACTTTGGCAATGATCTCCGGCTCAAACCCGAACCTGTCTTCTCGGATCTCGATTTGTTGGATCACATCCCGGCGAAAGACCTTGTAGCAGGTTTCCATGTCACTCAGATTCAAGTCCGTGAACATGTTCGACAAAAATGTCAGAAGTCGATTTCCCATGTAATGCCAGAAGTAAAGGACTCGATGCGTGCCGGTGGACAAGAACCTTGAACCGATAACCACGTCCGCATGCCCTTGCCGGAGCGGTTCGAGCAACCTCATCAAATCCTTAGGGTCATACTCCAGATCGGCATCCTGTACGGCCACGAAATTCCCGGTCGCCTCCCCAAAACCGGTCCTCAGGGCCGCACCTTTACCCTGGTTCACCTTATGTCTGAGGACCCTGACATTCCGGTGAGCCTTTGAGATCGCTTCGGCAATCGTAAAGCTCTTATCAGTCGACGCATCGTCCACGATGATGATTTCCAGATTAAGGTCCCCGGGTGCTATTTTCAGGACTCGGGCTACGCATTTTTCGAGCGTACGCTCCTCATTGTAGCAGGGGATAATCACACTCAGTGTAACGTTCTTATCTTCTTCCCGGTTGTTTGGCGGCATGGACATTTCACGACCGAACAGGTGACAAGCAAAAACGCGTTGCAGATACCTTACGCCTTGACGTTGGAGACGAGATCCGATCACCTCACGAGATCATTCGCCTTCGCCTGGATATACCCGCCAGCTTGCTGCGGCGAGCTTCATTATACTTCGCGTGGTCCCTGAGCGTCGTCGAAGAAAGATGGGCAGCGAAGAATGCCTTATTTCACCCTAACGTTGCAAAAGTCGAGGATGCTGCAGATTCAAGACGCCGAGGGTGCAGCCGTAGTCACCTACTGCAAGCCCTTGGCAACGCAGAAGATGCGGTA